>CAYYNB010000023.1:0-10264 GCA_964472565.1 uncultured Anaerolineaceae bacterium | reverse complement strand
CACTTATGCAAATCGCCCAACATCCTCATATTGACAGCCGCCCATTTTCCGGTTACGCTTAAGCCGTCAATGACATCGAACCGGATGAGTATGCTTCATGCGCCGGACAGGACGCCGCTTCCCCGACTGAGAGAGCGGTACGGAATAGCCGAGGCAGAATGGGCCGGGGAGTCGCGCAGAGGAAATGCTGCGCCGGGTTCGCCGCCGTTATACGCGCGCCATGAGTGAGGCTGGCCGTTGCGTCAGTCTAATCAGGGTGGCACCACGGGCTTTTTGACGCTCGTCCCTGTGTTTTGCGGGGGCGGGCGTTTTTGATTCCATGCTCCCGACCAGATCACTCATTATTCACTTAAAGGAGCTTAACCATGTCTGACCAAATTAAGTATTTGCTCGATGAATCCGAAATGCCCCGTGCGTGGTACAACATCATCCCTGATCTACCTCGCCCCCTGTCGCCTGTCCTGCACCCCGGCACCCAAAAACCCGACACACCGGACGATCTCGCCCCCCTGTTCCCGATGGCAATCATCATGCAGGAAGTCAGCACCGACAGCTACATCGAAATTCCTGACCCGGTGCGCAACGTCTACCGCCAGTGGCGGCCCAGCCCGGTCTACCGTGCCCGCCGCCTGGAAAAATTCCTCGACACCCCCGCCCGCATCTATTACAAGTACGAGGGGGGCAGTCCCGTCGGCAGCCACAAGCCCAACACTGCCGTCGCCCAGGTCTTCTATAACCGCGAAGAAGGTATCCGCAAGATCAGCACCGAAACCGGCGCGGGCCAATGGGGATCCTCCCTGGCGATGGCCGGGGCCTTTTTCGGCGTCGAAATCGAAGTCTTTATGGTCAAAATCAGCTACCAGCAGAAGCCCTACCGCCGCAGCATGATGCAGTCCTACGGGGCCACCGTCCACGCCAGCCCGACCAATCTCACCCACGCGGGCCGCAGCATCCTTGCAAAAGACCCCGATAATATGGGCAGCCTGGGCATGGCGATCAGTGAGGCCGTCGAAGTCGCGGCGACCAGCGGCGGCACGGTCAAATATTCGCTCGGCAGCGTCCTCAATCACGTCATGCTGCACCAGACCATCATCGGCGAAGAAGCCCTGCTGCAAATGGCGAAAGCCGACGATTACCCGGATGTTGTTATCGGCTGCGCGGGCGGCGGCAGCAACATGGCCGGGCTGATCCTGCCCTTCGTGCGCGAACGGCTGAAAAAAGGCATCCCGACGCGCTTCCTTGCCGCCGAACCAACGGCCTGCCCCAGCCTGACCAAAGGCACCTATGCCTACGATTTTGGCGACACCGTCGGCATGACCCCGCTGATGAAAATGCACACACTCGGCCACGACTTCATGCCAGCGGGCATTCACGCGGGCGGACTGCGCTATCACGGCATGTCGCCGATCATGTCGCTGCTGCATGATGAAGGCATTCTGGAAGCACAGTCCTATCACCAGAACAGCATCTTCGAGGCCGCCGTCCAGTTCACGCGCACCGAGGGCATCGTGCCCGCGCCGGAGAGCGCTCACGCCATCCGCGCCGCCAACAACGAAGCCCTCGAAGTCAAAGCCGAAGGCCGCGAACGGGTCATCCTCTTCAACCTGAGCGGACACGGCCACTTCGACATGGCCTCCTACGATGCCTACTTCGCCGGGAAACTCGAAGACTACGAGTACCCCATTGAAGAAGTCATCGCCGCGCAGGAGCGCCTGCCGCAGATCAACGAAGCCGAATTCGAGCTGGCAGCGGGTGACTGATTTTTCTTTTCTGTCTAGCTTTTGACATTAACGAGATAAGCTTGGAGAAAAAAGCTATTAGAAAATCTCCAAGCTTATCTTTGATCCAGAATTTGACATATAATAAGACTGTAATTTCCTATTATATTCCTGAGGGTCGGAATGCATTTATTTATTTGTTATGCTCACACAGAAAAGCAATTTGTCAAGGAATTATCGGATATTCTTCAAACTCTTGATTATTCTCCCTGGTATGATAAAGATATTTTAGCCGGACAAAATTGGGAGACACGGTTATTTGATGAGATTGATAAATGCGATGCATTTATCTACGTATTGAGTCCGGAATCTATCTCATCCAAGTGGTGCCGCAAAGAATTCAACAGAGCGCTGAAACAGCGAAAACCAGTTATTCCTTTACTGTTACAGACGACTCTTGACTTTAAGGATTCCCCGCAATTAAAAAAATACCAGTATGTTGAATTTACCAATGGGCTTACTATGGAAGCATTTGCTCAACTAGCCCGAGCTTTAGTGCATTTGAGAGCTTCGAACAAATCTTCCCAGAAGTCCGATACGCAAAATGCACCAGGGCCTGAAGATAAACCTGCTGTAACACCCCTGGAGCACTATTCTCTCGATAGTGAGGAGGATCTGCGATACTTTGTGTCTCATAGTTTCTCATCAGAAGAGGCAGAACGCTTCAAGAAAACAGTTATCGAAGTGTTTAAGTCTTTTCGGTATGCATCATCTTTTGCTGAAGAAGATAATGATAATCCATTACCATTATTCAAGAAGTGGAAAACGATTTCGGCAGCAAGATTCGGGATATTCGATATATCTGGTAACGATCCGAATGTATATCTTGAATTAGGTGCGGCTGCGGGACTGAATAAACAAGTTGTCTTACTGGCCCATAACGACACTTCTCTTCCCGTTATTTTTGAGGGGCATCCTGTTATCCGGTATAACTCTTTTACCGATCTAAAGGAAAAATTAGATGAATTTAGCAAACAAGATTTTTTGACAGCACCGCAAGATGATCCTGATTATTGCTACTTTTGCAACAGGACATGTAGCAGTTTGGCATCTGTCCAAGCACAAAACGCCTGTCTGGTACTCAATAGCACGCCTTTGCTCTGGAATAAAGTTAACCGAATACTCGAACCTCTTCTTACGAAGTGCCATTTCTACCCAATCTATTTGGCAACTACCTCTTGGAGTCCCCCGCTTTGTGATATCCGCCGAAAAGTTCTTTCATCTAAATTCATTATTGCTTATCCCGAAATGTCAAATGAAATTAGCTTTTTTGCTTTTGGCATGGCTATTAGCATTGGAACACCATGGTTGTTCCTATCCTCCAAAGACGATAAGAAAGCTGTTTTTGACCTAACAGGATTGAAACAAGAAGAATATATGCTTGACCTGAATTCAGAACTCGATCAACAAGAAGAACAGAATCAGCGGCTCCTTCAATTGGAAAAATATCTCGGTTTAATCGTGCCTCCGCAAAAAGATGGAGAATTTAAACCGACTGTCCGTACGATGAATCTTTGGGATAATTTTTTTCAACCCATTGTTGATCGGGGAGCTAGAGCAGCTCAAGGAGAATTACACGTTATTCGTTATGAAGGAAAGACCATCTTACGGGATCGATTAATTCCGATGAATCGAGCTTTAAAATTTGGCCGAAACTCGGCTAGGTGTGACATAGTCATTGAAAGCCCGACCGTATCATCTGAGCACTTTCGTATTTTCAGGCAGGGAAATGACTATGTAATTGAAGATATGGGCAGTACAACGGGAACATTTCTAAATAATCAACGGCTTACTCCTGGTAAGCGAGAAAAAATCACATTCATGGACAATATTAGAATTATGGGAGCAAAGTTCATTATTTGGGACGATAGCCCTCCCACTATTTTTAGGACCAGCGCGCCAAAACAATATACACATCAACTAACGAATGAAATCCATATAGACCTACCAGATATTATTGTTCCCGATTATTTAAAAACTCTGGATCAATCTCTGCTTTTATCCATTGATGAGTTGGATGGAAATGGGCATTGGGATGTGCATGTCCAAGCTTATTACCCTATGGAAGCTATATTGGAGAAATTCTTAGAAGAAGCGAATAGACCGAAAATAGAGTCTTGGTTTGAACTGAATGGCAAGCGTCTCAGTGGTAAGACTACCCCTTTTGAAATGGAAATATTGGATAATACAGTTCTTTATTTTGCACAGAATAAACAGGCTAGAGATCTCTGGGATATTCAGCAGATTGTTAATGGTATGATTTTGACAGAGGTTAAGAGCCGAATCGCGTTATGTGAAAATGATACTACTACCTCTCAAACAATAGATGGAGTGGTAAGTAGAATATGGCCTCCGGGTACAGTATGGCATGATACTGTACAGAACTTATTCAGAAGGCTGTATAAAAATACTTCTGGCAAGGAACTTCCTATTGAGGTCAAAATTCCGGCAATAGGATGCCCCAAATGTAAGAAAAACTTACACCCGATAACAGAAGTTGGAGGGCTGACAGCACTTGAGTAGTCTTTTCCAATCCTTGGCGGCAACCTGCTGGTTTTGAAGAGGTTTAATCGGAGTCGCGCAGATACTCCGCGATAAATGCTTCCAGCTTCTCCAGGTCCATCGCGTGAAATTCCAGATTATCAGGGTATAGAATCAGATTCGGCCCGGCCCCGCACATGCTCAGACAGTTGGCCGTTTCCCAACTTACCGGCCTGCCGCGTGCCATAAACGGCGGCAGCGGTTCGCCCAGTTCGCGGTACAGCCGGTCATACAGCGGCTGCGCCTGCCCGCTCTGGTTACAGAAGGCCCCCATACACAACACGATTCGTTTTTTCATGTCCTCATTATAACGCAGGGTGAACACATGTCACCCGGCGATTGCAGTTGATCATCATCTGGAATATCGTGATAGACAAAGCAGGTGTTTACTCCCCCAAAGAACAGGAGCACCGTATGATCATTCACAAACTGACAGGCTTCGCGGCGCTGCTCGTGCTGTTGGCTGTGGGCGTATTGTTCACCCTGGACCACCCCCCGCTTCGAGCGGCGACACCAACGCCAATTCCGCCTACAGAAATCGTGATGGAAAGCGATCAACTGGACCTGTTCGCGGGCGGCACCGGTAGCGTGATCATCGACACAATCCCCGCCTGGGACCCGGTGAAAATGCCGCGCCTGACCTGGTCCGTTGAGAACCTGCCCCCCACCCTGACCAGCGAATTCTGGCCGTCCGCCCGGCCTGATGCGGGCCTGCTGATCCTGCATGCTGCCAGCAGCGCGCCGCCGGGTGAATACCCGGTCCGGCTGACCGCGCAAACGACCAGCAGCACGTGGACCGCGCGGCTGGTGGTCCGGGTTGCACCATGTCAGCCCTACTACGCCACCGGGGAACTCGTCACCGGTGAGGTGAAATTCTCGCGCGCAGGCGGTCCCAGCACCGCCCGTTATGGCACGGTGTGGCCGCTGCTGCGCTTCTGCGCCTCTGAAAGCGGCCACACGCTGCATATAACCGTTACCGACGTGATCACGGAACAGGGTCAGCACCGCGCTGGAACCCATGTGCCGGTGGAACTGTACGAATATCTGGTTGGGGAACCGGAAAACGCCAGCATCGCCGTGCAGCCGAGCCTGCTGCCCACCGCGCGGAAAGCGGCATCCGGTCAGGACGGCACCCTTGCGTGGGCAATTGAACCGGGCGCTTATGTAGTGTACTTTCCGCAGCAGGCCCTGGTAGACACCCCATCCACATTGGGCCGCAGCTTCCCCAACGTCGTGGTGCGTTTTGAGCTGGAAATGGAATAGTCCAAACCGGCAGCAGGGGATTTCGCGGCTGCCATTTTTTGCCTGCCGAATCCCCTATAATCCGGTCTTGACGACCCCCACCCCCTATGATACAATGCGCCCCGTTGAACGAAACAACGCCCCTATCGTCTAGAGGACCAGGACGCAGCCCTTTCAAGGCTAAAACTGGGGTTCGAATCCCCATAGGGGCACCACCCAAGAACCAGTGTCAAACACACTGGTTCTTTCTTTTTAGTCGATTGAGTGACCGGAAAACCGCGCGCGTTATTCCCCCCCGCGCCAAAAACCCGATCCGCTATTGAAACAGCGGCATCAGATAGCGGATATACTCATCCAGACAATCCGCGTCGCCGTCCAGCGGCTGCAAGATCACCGTATCCGCGCCCGCGTCGCTCAACCGCTGGATCGACATGGCCGCCTGTTCCGGCGTGCCCGACGAGGACAATTCATTCATCCACGCGTCGGGAATCTGGTTCACGGCGTCGGCCCCATAGCGCTGATGCAGCGCCTGCGCCTCTTCCAAAATTCCCAGCGCCTTGAGATGGACATCGGCCCAGGTGCCGAAATGGGCACCGAGACAGCGGCGCATCATCGCGCGCGCGCTTTGACCATCCGGGCTGACTTTGGCGTGACGGTACACCACTACCCGGTGCGATCCGAACGCATCCCCGCCCAGCCCGGCGCGAATCTGTTCCCTGGCCCACGTCACGTAAGCCGGGGCCGACATCCCGGTTAAGATCGTGCCATCGGCCACCCGTCCGGCAAGCTGCAAGGACTTTTCACGCATCGCGCCGATATACAAGGGCGGCGGCTGATCCGGCACCAATTCCATCTGCACCCCGTCCAGATAAACCCCGTGCGCATCCACGCTGACTCGCTCCCCGCGCAGCAGGCCGCGAACCGCCAGCACCGTTTGTTCGAGTCTTTTCATCGAGGACACCGGAGCCGCGCCGATCTGCTTCATCCAGACATCGACGCCGTGCCCAAACCCCGGCATGAAGCGCCCTGGAAACGCACTCGCCAGGCTGGTAATTTCCATCGTGGCAAACAGGGGGTTGTAGGCGGTGGCGGGAATCAAGCCAATCCCCACTTTGATCCGATCCGTGGCGGCGAGCGCCATGCCTGCCAGGGTGAACGCCCCCGGCAAGAAGCAGTCATCCCAGAACCACAATTCGCTGAAGCCGCCCGCTTCCGCGCGACGGGCATACTCCATCACGGTTTCAGGTGGAAAACGTGGGTGAAAAATAATACCAAGTGTGGGCATATGCTGATTCTCCCCAAATTCACTGCACCAATTCGAGACTACGGTTTTTCCGCACGCACCCCGAACATCAGTGGCAGCAGCGGCATCCCCGCGCGAAAAGTCATGCGCCGCCCCGCCGTTTCGACCATATAGTCCGGGTAGGGCATAAACCCGTTGCTGTACGGGTATTCGCGCACCGTTGTGAGCCGCAGCCCGGCATCCAACAGCGCGGTGAGCACATCCGCCAAACCCCACGCGAATTCATGCGACGGATGCGGATTGACCCAGTCCGCTCCCTTGGTAGCAGGGGGACCGTCCGGGACCAGACCACCGCCCGACATGGCGACATAATCGCCTACGCCGTGCTCATACGCCAGATGTCTGCCGCCCAGATAATCGCTGCCATTCGACCAGTCGCCGCTCAACGCGCCATCCAGCGCGCCCAGCATCGGATGGAATTCAACCAGCACAAAATAACCGCCCGGTTTGAGCGCCGCCGCGATCCCGCGCCCCCATGCGTCGAGATCAGACAGCCAGCCCACCGCCCCATATGACGCAAATGCCACATCGAAGGCACGTGTATTCGCTGCAAACCAATCATACACATCCGCGCGGACAAATTCGCCGGGAATGCCGCTGGCTGCCGCGAGCCGCTGGGCAAATGCAATCGCCTCGTCGCTGATGTCCACGCCGGTCACCACCGCGCCCAGCCGCCCGGCGATACTCAGCGTATCCTGCCCGGCGTTACACTGCACATGCACCAGCGTCTTGCCGCGCACATCCCCCAGCAGATCGATTTCTTCGGGGAACAAGGTGCTGCCGCCCTGCCGCAAAAACGCCGCCTGATCGCCCTTGTGCAGATTATGCCGCTGTGTGGCCGCATTCCACGCCTGTCGATTTTGCTCATGTAAATCGTGCATTGATTTTTCCCGGTTAGAGGTTCAATTTTCCCCTCACTAGCCTGATAGGCCGAGGGAAGCATGAGGATGAAATGTGTCGGGGCGATTCACGAATCGCCCCGAGTCAGGAGTTATTTTTATTTACTTGCTCAACGCCGCGCGGACTTCATCCAGCTTGCCCGCCGAGCCGAGTTTTTCCGCTTTATGCGCGATAAACTTCGCGTATTCCGCCATGAACACCTTACCCGGCGTGCGGAAGTCGAATTCAGCCGGTTTGTCGCGGAAGAATTCGCGATGAACGCGCGTCCACACCAGGCGACCATCGGTGTCGATGTTCACTTTGGTCACGCCGAGCTGGGACGCCCGCACGAATTCATCCTCGTTCACGCCACGCGCCGACGGATCGAGCGCCCCGCCCGCCGCGTTGATGCGCAGTACTTCTTCCTGCGGGACCGAGCTTGAACCGTGCATGACCAGCGGCCTGCCGGGCAGGAGCTTCTGGATGGCCTCGATCCGGTCGAAGTGGAGCGACTGCTGGCCTTTGAACTTGTAAGCGCCGTGACTGGTGCCGATGGCGACGGCGAGGCTGTCGACGCCGGTTTCTTCCACGAACCGCTTCGCTTCGTCGGGGTCGGTGAGCATGGAGTGCTTCTCGTCCACGGCGATGTCTTCTTCCACGCCGCCCAGCATCCCGATTTCCGCTTCGACGGACAGGCCCTTCGCGTGCGCCCGCTCGACCACGCGCCGCGTCGTCGCCACGTTGCCCTCGAAGGGTTCGTGCGAAGCGTCGATCATCACCGACGAATAGAAGCCGGAATCGATGCACGAATAGCAGCTTTGCTCGTCGCCATGATCCAGATGCACCGCGAAGACCGCTTCGGGGAACAGCCCTTCACACGCGCGAATGATCGCTTCGATCATGGGGATTTCGGCATACTTCCGCGATCCCTTCGAAATCTGGATGATAAACGGCGCTTTTGCTTCCAGGTTGCCCCGGAAGAGTCCGAGTGCCTGCTCCATATTATTGATGTTGTACGCACCCACCGCGTACTTGCCGTAGGCTTGACGGAAAAGAGCATCAGTTGTGACAATCATTGTATAGACTCCTCAATAGATAAAAGTATTGCATTCAAACCCCAGAGGGTTCTCATCACCCAAATAAAGCTTCAGGCATCCGCAGCAGCGAATAACTCACCGGCTGAAAATATTTCATCCAGAAATACGCTGCTTCAGGATTCAGCGACTCGAAATCCACCGCGCACCGCTCATAGCCCCGCGCCGTGTAATCGCGCAGCGCCGCGTCCAGCAACGCCACCGCCGCGCCCTGCCCCCGGTATGCAGGCCGGGTATACGCCCCGGTGATCGCCGTCGTTTGTGCGCAGTTGACCACATCCGCCGCCCCGAAACTGCTGCCCTCGAAGCGCATATAAGATAAGATCGTGGGGCCGTTTTCGGCTACCCACACGCTGTTATTCGGATCGTCCAACAGCTTCACGAATCCCGCCGCATCATCATTATCTTCGAACATCATAAACACCGGCGATCTCCGGTAGTGCTGCCAGTGTTCCGCCTCGATCTCCGCTAATCGTTCGGCGTCGGCGCGAGTCGCCTGGCGGACGGTATACCCGGTGGGCGCGGCGCTGTTCAGCGGCGTGAGTGGCCGCACCGCATCCACCACCGTCAGCCCGAACCCGCTCCAATACCACACTTTCTCCGCGTCGTGATCCGTCGCCAGCACCGAGATTCCATGCGTGGTGCAGCCTTCCGCCGTCCAGCGTTCCGCCGCCGCCCGGTACAGCGCGCGGTATACCGCCGCGTCCGCCGCCCCGTGTCCCCATTCCGGGCAGTACGCCGCTTTCCGGCTCGTCCCCCGAAAATCGGGAATCAGGTACGCCCCCAGATAGCCGACCAGTTTGCCCTGCTCCACCGCCGCGAACGCATCCCCGGTCAGGTAGCTGAGTTTGTCGATCACGTGGTCCGCCTGCCCCATGGCATCCGGCAGACTCGGCACTGCTTCGCGCTGCGCCTTGAATTTTTCCACGAATAACGCCGCCGCATCCGGCAAAAATTCTTTTTCGAACGGGACAATCTGCATGAATCAGCCAGCCTTAAAGTATGGGGTAGGTTCCAATCATGTAGTATAACGAATTCGGGAGGGCTTTTCTAATGACGATAAGCGGGGCGTAAAGGTGATTTTACGCCCCGCTTTCCAGCATAGACGACTCGCATAGAAAGCGTTGGAAAAAAAGAAACCGTCAACGGTATAATGCCCTTAGCGTATCATTCTTGCGGGGGAATAACGGAATGCGTCAATCGGCTTGTATCTTTGGCTTGTTTTTATGTTTATCGCTCACCGCGTGCAGCAGCGCCGCCACCCAGGAACGCGCCCTGCCCACCGTCGCCGCACTCCCCACCCTGGATGTCGCGGTGTTCCCTACCAGCATGATCCCCTCACCGATCCCGGCGACCCCCACGCCCACCGCCACGCGCACGCCGATGCCCGCCACCTGGACACCCATCCCCTCGCGGACACCGGCCCC
>CAYYNB010000022.1:0-49378 GCA_964472565.1 uncultured Anaerolineaceae bacterium | reverse complement strand
CGCGGAAGGTGGTGGGCTGGAAGAGTTCGCCCGTGATATTTTTGGCCGCAGCGGGGCCAGCCATCAGGACAACGCCATAGTCCGCTGCAATCTGGACCAAGCCCTGGGTCGCAGCCGAGCTAGGCGCACCCACCAACACTTCGACGCCTTCCACTTCGATGAGTTCCTGGGCCTGGGTCGCGGCGAGTTCGGGGTCATTGGCGTAGTCACGCACGATGACTTCGATCTGGCGGCCACCGACTTCCAGTGTGCCCTCAGTGGCATACTGCAAACCGAGGGTCAAACCATTCTGCAATTCGATGCCATACACGGCCAGGGCGTTGGAGGAGTCGGTCAGCAGACCGATTTTCAGTACATCATCCTGACGATTGGGCGTGGCGCTGACATTGAGCGACGGCGCAAAGACAAACGACAAAATCAATACGATGGGGAGAAAAACGGAACATTTACGCAACATTTGTTTAGGCTCCTTATCAGGTTAAATAAACTGCGAACGAGCAGGACCAGTCTTCAAATTTGTTTTGAGCAGCCAGTTCTCCTTTCGGTACTATTTATCCGGTGAAAAACGTTCGCGCAGCTCGCGCTTTAAGATTTTGCCCGCCGCTGAAATGGGCAGGGCATCGAGAAATTCGACACGTTTGGGGACTTTATAGCTTGCCAGATTCGCCCGTAGATGAGTGAGTAATTGTTCGGCAGTAACGGCGGCTCCCGGTTGGAGAACCACACAGGCGACGCCGATTTCACCCCATTTCGGATCGGGGACACCGATCACGGCGCATTGATGCACCGCCGCGTGACGGTAGAGGGTCTGTTCGATCTCGACAGGATAGACGTTTTCGCCGCCGGAGATGAACATATCCTTTTTGCGATCCACGATGTAGAAATACCATTCCTCGTCGTGGCGGGCCATGTCGCCGGTATGGAACCAGCCGTCCGCATCAACGACTTCATCCATCGCGTCGGGCAGGTTGAAATAGCCGGAACAGAACGACAGGCCCTTCAAAACGAGTTCACCCACCTGATTGGGACCCAGCGGGCGGTTCTGGTCGTCTACCACACGGGCATCAACAAAAAAGTTCGGACGGCCAATGCTGCCCGCTTTGCGGATGGCGTCTTCGGGTGCAAGGGCAAAAATGCCGGGGCCAAATTCGGTCATGCCGAAACCCTGCTTAAAACGAACGCCTTTTTCGGCGGCGAATTTTTCGACGAGAGTCACGGGCAGGGGCGCGCCGCCGCTGGTGCAGAAACGCAGACTGCTTAAATCGGCTTCGGCCCAGTTGGGGGCCTGGGTGAGCATCTGGTACATGGTGGGCACGCCCGCGAAAAAGTCCGCGCGGTATTCCTCGATCAGACTGAGGACGGCGGCGGGATCAAAGCGGCGAACCAGGACCGTTGTGCCGCCGACAATCATCAGGGGCATGGTGTAGACCAGCAGACCGCCCGTGTGGAACATCGGGAAGACATTCACGGTGGTATCGCCGGGAAGAATGTCGTGAATCACAGTGTTCAATGTATTCCAGACGATCATCCGGTGGCTGATCTGGGCACCTTTCGGGATGCCAGTGGTGCCGCCAGTAAAAATCAAGGCGACGGTATCTTCCGCCTCGACGGATTCGGTAATAACCGGAGCGGCGGAGCCGGATTGCAGCACGGTTTCAAAATGCTGGCTTTCGGGCAGGCCGGGGCCTTCGATGTGCAGGATATGGGTTACGCTGGCGGCTTCGGGAAGCAACTGGCGCACATTGTCTTTGAACTCGTCCGAGAAAATCAGTGCTTTGGGCGTGGTGTCGTGGATGACCTGCAAGAGTTCGCGCCAGTGCATACGCCAATTGTAGCAGGCCAGAATTGCGCCAAGCTTGCCACACGCAAAAAACGCGTCGAGAAATTCCACGCCATCGAGGGCGATGATCCCAATACGATCCCCTTGTTGCACGCCGACCCCATCACGCAGCCAATTCGCCAAACGGTTGGCTCGTTCGTTCATCTGGCGGTAGGTCAGTTCCAGGCGCGGCGTTTTACCCGTATCAACCACAGCCAGATGATCGGGGGTGTAGATGGAACGGCGCGCCAGCGTATCACCGATATACATGCTGCTCTCCTATTCCAGCGTCCATTCGAGGGCAACGGCGGCCATCGTCGAACCAGCACCGCTGCCACAAAAAACCACGAGGTCGCCGGGTTGGGGTCCGATGCCGCAGACGACGGCATCATCAAGCGCCATCGGCATACAGGCGGACCCGGTGTAGCCCCATTTATCCATGATGGTATGCGTTTTTGCGCGCGGGAGGCCGAGATCGTTCATCACGTATTCAATCGTGCGCAGGTTAAGCTGCGTGAAATAAATCTTGGCGATGTCCTGCACGTCACGCCCGATTTTTCGCATCAGATCGCGGACCAGCGGCGGCCAACCCTTGTTGTTGGTGTCGGGCGGGAAGCGTTTGCGGATTTCGAGAATCTGGCGGCGGGTGTTGTCGCCCCCGGTGGGTTCGACGGTCCCGCCGATAAAAACGCCCATATAGTCATGAAACGATCCATCGGAACGGATGTTGCCGCCCAGAAAACCGGGTTTGTCGCCCGCACTGACTACCACCGCGCCGCCGCCATCGCCAAAGAGCGTACAGGTGCGCTTGTCGGTCCAGTTGACGTAGCGGGTCATGCCGTAGGCTCCGATCACCAGAATATGCTGGTAGCCGGGATCGGTGGCGATAGTCTTACCCGCAATATCGAGGCCGATCACCCACGCGGCACAGGCGCTGTTTATATCGTAGGTGCCCGCATTGACTGCGCCGAGTTTGTACTGCACCACCGATGCGGTGCCGGGGGAAACGTAGTCGGGCGTGTCGGTGGCGAGGATGATCAGATCGATGTCGGTGGGCGCGAGTCCGGCGCGATCCAGCGCTTCACGCGCAGCATAGACGGCGAGATCGGATGTCACCTCGTCAGGAGCCATCAAACGGCGTTCGCGGATGCCGACGTTATCAAGCAGCCACTGATTCACCGGTTCGCCTAACAGGGCGTCGAGTTCAGCATTGGTGCGGATGTGGGCGGGGACATAACGCCCGGTGCCCGTGATTTGAGCGTAACGCATTACCCAGTAACCTTTTGCAGATGCGGATGAAAAATCGCGTTAAATTCGCCCGGCTTCTCGATATAGGGAAAATGACCGGTACCCCCAATCACAAATTCGTGAAAGCTGCCGCCCGCCGCCGCGTACTGTTCCAGCACGGCGCGGGTCTGGCTGACCATCGGCTGAGGCGGGTAGACATCCATGCCGGGCCAGCCAGGGACCGCGCCCAACATGCCGAGCGTGCCAAAATCGAACAAGGATTGATCGGAGATGATCTGATCGTCGCTGCCGCGCACCCACAGAATCGGCGGCTTGGGATTGGCCGCATACAGACGGGTGACGTCGCCCGCATATTGGGCGGAAATGGCGTTGATCGGTCCCCAGACGCCGGGCGCGGCGTTGGGCCAGTTGGCAGAGGGGACAAAATCGCCAGGATATTGATCCGGGCCGACGTGTTCGGACAGCAGCGAAGAGAGCAGCTCTTCTTCACGGGCCGGGATAAAGGGCGGTTTCCAGTAAAAGGCATTCATGATCACGCGGGGCGAGGCCTGGGGATTTTCCACATCGCGCGCGCCTTCGCCCATCAGGCGGGCGAATTCAGGATTGACGGTCCCACCGCCGCAGCCCGCAAAGTCTGTGTAACAGGGGGTGCCTTTAACATCTTTGGTGCCACCGAAGCCAAACGGCGAACCGGGAGCAACCACCGTCACCGTGAGCAAGCGCTGCGGATAGTCCATGATCATACGCCAGACTACCGCGCCGCCCAGGGAATGGCCCACCACATGCACTTGTGGCAGCTTCAGATAATCCAGCAGGGCCAGCAGATCATCGGCCCAATCGCCCGCGCTGCGTGTCGCATCAACTTTTTTGTTCCGATCCGCAGCGCCATAACCGCGCAGGTCGGGCGCGAGGGCGCGATAACCGGACGGCAAAGCCAGCATGATCTCTTCCCAATAGGTGGCCGACGAGGCGTTACCGTGAATGAACAGGACAGGAATACCCGTCTCTGGCCCACTGAACAGCACGCGAGTCGTGAGGCGCGAGGTGGTCACGGTTTGAGAAGTGATACCGGGGAGTGTAGGTACTGTCATGGTCCTCAGTCCTTTAAAAAATTAACGATGGCGTGAAACGATTCATCCGGTTGTTCGATGTTGAACAGGTGCCCGGCCCCCTTGATTTCTTCCAGGCGGGCGTTGGGCCAGGCGGCAGCAATCGCCTGGGAATTGGCGGCAGGCGCGACTTCATCATATTCGCCGACCAGCAGCAGCACCGGCGAGGCGGGGATAAAGTCGGTGATGTGATCCTGCGCAAAATAGGCCAGCCCTGCCCCGCTGTGACGGAGATAGAGACTGGGCGTTTGCTGGCTTTTGAAACGCAGATCGATCAATTTCTGGAAACCATCAGGATCGCGCTGCTCGAAACCGTCGGCACAGGCGATGCGAATGCCGCGCTTGACCAGTTCCACCGGATCGCCGGAGCGATCCTGCAAGACCTGCATGGCGCGCGGGGATGGCATGGTGACTTTTGGCCCCCAGTACAGCGTCGAGGCGAGAATCATTTTGTGGATACGGGCAGGCTGGTGGCGGGCCATAAACAGGGCGATACCGCCGCCCAGCGAGTGTCCCAACACGTGCGTCCGTTCGATCTGGAGCGCATCCAAGAGGCCAAGCGCATCGTCGGCCATCATATCGAGCGAGTAGGGAATATCGGGTTTGTCAGAGTCGCCCACGCCCCGGTTATCAAAAATGATGACGCGGAAGTGTTCGGACAGCGGGCCGATATTGCGCCACCACGCCTCACGCCACTGGCCGACTCCGTTGATCAGCAAAAGCGGTTCCCCTTCACCGTGAATTTCGTAGTACAGATTGATGCCGTTAGCTTGGGCAATGGGCATGGGTTTATCCTCCGTACAGGCGAACTAATTCTTTTTTATCGACTTTGCCCGCGCCGGTTTTGGGCAGCACATCCACAAATACAACCGATTTGGGCACTTTGTAGCGGGCGAGATAACCCCGCAAAAACTCAAGCAGGGCGGGTTCATCCAGAGCGCAGCCGGATTCCTGCACCACGATGGCGCGCCCGACTTCGCCCCAGGTATCATCGGGAACACCGATCAGCGCGGCCTCTCGAATGGCGGGGTGGCGGAACAGGATACTTTCGACTTCAGCAGGATAAACGTTTTCGCCGCCGGAGATGATCATGTCTTTGGAGCGGCCCGCGATGGTGTAATACCCTTCGTCGTCGCAGATCGCCAGATCGCCGGTATGCAGCCAGCCATCGACAATCGCCTTAGCCGTCGCGTCGGGATCATTCCAGTAGCCGGGGGTGACGTGCGGGCCGCGAATGAGCAGCTCACCCGGCTCGCCCGGCGCGCAGCGCGAACCATCGGGGCGAATCACCTGCACATCGATGTGCATCAGCGGGAAACCGACTGCGCCCGGTTTGCGGCGGATGTCGGCGGGCGGCAGCCAGAAGGTGTTCGGTCCGGCTTCGGTCAGGCCATAACCCGTCTTGAAGTCCACCCCTTTATCCCAGAAGCGCTCGAAGATGGGCAGGGGACAGGGCGCGCCGCCGCTGATCACCAGCTTGCACCGGCTGAAATCGGCAGTGGGCCAGCGGGGATGATTCTGCATCATGATAAACATGGTGGGCACGCCGAAAAAGAGCGTGACACCCCCCTCCTGGATCAGGTCGAAGACCTGATCGACATCAAAGGTGGAACACAGAATATTTGTGCCGCCGCAGTGAATCAGCGGCAGGGTGAAGACATTCAGGCCGCCCGTGTGGAACAGGGGCGAATTGAGGATCGCCACATCGTCCGGCGTGAGGCCCCAACTCAGCACGGTGTTGATGCTGTTCCAGGTCATGTTGCCGTGCGACAGGATCGCGCCTTTGGGGAGGCCGGTGGTGCCGCCCGTGTAACAGATCACCCAGGGCGAATCCCAGGTCAGATCGGGGCGCGGCGCGGTGAGCGCGGCGGGGAACGAAACACGCTCGGAAAAATGGTGATCGGCAGGCCCGGCTTTTTGATCGATGGCGATAAAATGCTGGACGGAAGGAATCCGAGCGCGAAGCTGGTTCACGGAAGCGATAAACTGATCGGAATAAACCAGGATACGTGGGGCCGTGTCGCGGATCAGCCCTTCGAGTTCGGCCACCGTCAGCCGCCAATTGAGATTTTGCAGCACCGCACCGATTTTGTTGCAGGCCATCCACAGATCAAGATAGGCCATGCTGTTGGTCGCATACACCGCGATCCGATCACCGGGCTGGATGCCGAGGGCGCGCACATAATTCGCAGTCTGGTTGGCCTGGGCGTCCCAGTCGGCATAGGTATAAGCGCGCCCGGTCAGCGTGTCACGAATGGCGAGTTTAGTGGGCGTGAGCTGGGCACGGCGCTGCAAAAAGTCGGTGACATAAAGCGAATTCATAAACGGCTTGCCTTAAATATTTTTATAAACAAGGGGCACAGCGCGCCCCAACTGCCAACTAGATCACTAAGCCGCCATCCACACTCAAGACAATACCATTCACAAATGACGATTCCTCAGAAGCCAGGAACAGATAGGCGTTGGCGATGTCTTCAGTGGTTCCGAGGCGGCGGACAGGCGTCTGGCTGATAAATTTGTCCAGCACTTCCTGGGGGACGGTTTTAACCATATCGGTGGCGATAAAACCGGGCGCAACGGCGTTCGCGGTGATGCCCTTCGGGCCGAGTTCGCGCGCCCACACGCGGGTCATGCCGATGACGCCCGCTTTGGTGGCGACATAGTTGGTCTGGCCGAAGTTGCCATAGATGCCGACAATAGATGAGGTGGAGATGATGCGGCCATAACCACGCTCGACCATATGCGGAGCAACCGCCTGGGTCAGGTTAAAAACACCCTTGAGATTGACATTCACCACCTGATCGAAGTCGTCTTCGGTCATCTTCACCAGACGCGCATCCCGCGTGATTCCGGCGTTGTTACCCACAATATCGATCTGACCGAAGGTGTCTAAAACTTTTTTGACGGCAGCCGCTACCTGATCGCGTTGGGTGACGTCGCAGGGGACAGCCAGCGCTTCACCGCCCGCCGCCTGGATTTCGTCAACGACGCTCTGAATGCTATCGGCGCGGATGTCCACCACCGCGACCTTTGCGCCTTCCTGCGCAAAACGGAGCGCAATCGCGCGGCCAATGCCCTGGCCTGCACCCGTAATAAGAGCGACACGATTTTGTAAACGCATAGGTTCCTCACTCAAAGTATAAATCAACCCCAACGAAAAGCTGTAGCACTCCAGGTGTAACCCGTGCCCGCGCCCGCTAAAACGATCAGGTCGCCCGGTCTGATTTTGTGTGCCTGCAAACCCAATTCGAGGGCGAGAATCTGGTCTACACTCTGGATATGGCCGAAATGGTCGAGATAAACCGACTGCTCCGGTGTGAGGCCGACAGCCGCCAGAATTTCTTCGTAAAATGAGCGCTTCATGTGGGTGATGCCGAGGAAGCGCAGATCGTTGAGATCGTAACCACTGTAACGGATGGCCTCGGTGATAACTTCGACAAACCGTCCCAGCGATACCTGACCCAAGCGTTCGGCCATGTAATCGGCGTTGTGGACATTGAGCCGCCCGTGCAGTGTGCCCATCTCGGCGGGCAGCAGCGCGATTTCCGCATCCGCAGGTGTCATGATCACAGTATCGGCCAGGGTGCCATCGGTTTTGATGGCAGATTCCAGCACCCAGTTACGATCCAGACCGCGCTGAAAAATGACCGCACTGCCGCCTGCTCCGAAATTGAACATAAACCGGGTGCGCGCATTGGTGAAGTCGATCAGGTCGTTCTCGCGGCTGGCGCTGACCAGCAGGACATTTTTCAGGCGTTCGTCCACGCGCATCATGTCACGCACGGCTTTGTAGGCAATCGGTGCGCCCGCGCAGAGGGCATACATTTCAAAAGCGTAGGCATTCGAGGCCCCCACGAGATGCTGAATTTTGGACGCCGCCGACCAGACAATGTGATCCTTGTATTCGCTGCCGTGATAGACCACTGCGTCAATCTCAAGCGGCGATAACCCCGCCTGATCCAGCGCCTTTTGGGCGGCCTGGCTTGCCATAGCGGTGATCGTGTCTTGTGGCCCGGCGGTGTGAATTTCGCGGATACCCATTTTGTCCAACACGACAAATTCGGGAAGTCCGGTGCGGGCCGCGATTTCGGCACCTGTCACCACAGATGACGGAATGTAGACACCCGTGCCCGCGATGCCGATGGGGGGAAAGTCAACAGATGGCATAAATAAGTCTTTCCTAATCAAAAAACAGCGTTTGTTTTTTGATAGGATACGGGGTGCCAGTTACGCGCGAGTTACGTAGATCGGGCGGACAGCCACGCGCTGAGCTGCGGCCACAGCCGGGAGTGGGCGTCGGAGCCGATGACCATGCCGATATGACCTTTTTCGAGCACAATACACTGCTTGTCCAGACTAGCAATGAGATCATCGAGAACGGCCACCGACGACCAGGGCGCGATGTGATCGTAGCGGGCGGCGATGGTCAGTGTGGGCGTGGTGACGGCGCGCGGATCGATTTTCTGCCCGCCGATGAGCCATTCGCCCTTGAGCAGCAGATTCTGCTGGTAGAGGTCTTTGATATAGGAGCGGAAAACCTCACCGGGAAAGGGAATCGGATCATTGAGCCAGATTTGCATGGCGGAGAACCGGCGCATAAACGCTTCATCATGCTGGCGATCCCGGTACTTGAACGCCTGGATCAATTCGTTGGTGGGGCGGACCATGTGAAAGGTGGCGTTGAGTAGGGCGGCGGGAATGTTGCCCACTGTATCGACCAGCAGATCGACATCCAACCATTCCGGGCGTGTCCAGACGCTGTAAATGCCGTCGTCGTGATAATTGATCGGTCCGGCGAGATTGACGAAGTTCGCCACTTCATCCGGGAACAACACAGCATAGACCAGCGACATCATGCCGCCCATGCAGTAGCCAAGCAGCGACACGGTGGGCTGTCCGGTTGCCTGCTGGATCACCTGCACCACCCGGCGCAGCAGTACGCCAATGTATTCCTCCATGGTGCGGCAGCGGTCTGCTTCGGTGGCAATGCCCCAATCGAGCATATAAACATCCAGCCCTTGCGAGAGAAGATACCCGACGAGGCTGCGTTCGGGGATCAGGTCCATCACATAGTACTGGTTGATCAGGGATGGCACACATAAAACCGGGATGGGGAGCGGGGATGCGACCTGGGGATGGTAATGCAGCAGGCGCAAATGATCCTCGGTGTAGATCACATCGGCGGGCGTCTGGCCAACCAGCTCACGGCCCATCGCCAGAATGGATTTTTGGGCGGCGGTGTAGTCGCGCCAGACCTGCCATACCCCAGCATCCCATAACTGCGTCCAGCGGGCCACCAGATCATCGATCATCGAGGGCGCGCTCCAACTGGTCAATGCGGGCAGCCAGCCGGGTAAGCTGGTCGGTGAGGCGTTGGAGCAGCACGATCTCCTGCTCGCCGGGTTGAGACAGCGCCGTTTGCAGGGCGGATACCATCTGCTGTTGGGCGCGCAGATTCTCATTGATCTGGTGGCCCACCCGGCGTAAAAAGTCCGGCGAACGGGTGACGGAATCCCAATAGGTGGCGACCTCTGCTTCCCAGACTTCGAGGCCCTGGCGCAGCACAGCCAGGAGAGGATCAGAATCAGGATTCATCGTGCAGCCGGGCCTCTAATTCGTCCACTTTGGCGGTCAGCGATTCAACCTGGGCGCTGAGTTTTTCGATCAACGCGAGTAGCTGGGTCTGCTGGGGATTCTGGGTGCGGGTGACAACGCTTTCGGCAAAGGACTCGCCCATCCGCCGCCCCTGTTCGAGCCAGAGTTCCATCGATTGCAGCATCATATCGGTGTAACGCGGAGCCATTTCGCCCCACAAACGCGCTGTTTCCGCAAAAATATTGTCGGGCGGCTCGTCACCGGCAAACGATTGGCGGATCGCGTCATCAACATGCGACTGCATAAAACGCAGGGCATCGTTAAAACGCGCGAAATCGGCGCTGTTATTGCTCTGCACATGTTTGATCACACCGCGCCAGCGCGCGGGCTGCCCATTACTTTCTTCGCGCACAAAACGTAATACAAAAGAAACAACATCTTGACTCATGATGGGAACTCCCGTACTGTCCCTTTTTAGCAGGGTACACGCACCCGGTCACAGCCGGGTTGCAACTTCATCTCACAGCGGCTCGCCGCGCTTAATCTGTTCATATAAAGTGGTGGTTTCATCCATCGGTTCCAGGTCCAGCCCCTCGGCCAACGCCTGGCGGCACTGCTCATACACGCGCAGCGCCAGCGGGCGATTGCCGCGCCGAACATGGCCGATCATCATCAGGCGGTAGGCTTCTTCCCAAAAACGGTCAATGACCAGCACCGATTGACACAGGTGAATAGCCTCCTGGTAGCCCTCGCGCCGCAGCAGCAGCGCGGCCAGCCGCATCGTCCCCGACACATACAGGGTTTGCAGCCGTTCGCGCTCCAGGCTGGCCCAGTCCTCGTAAAGTGCATCGGGCAGATAGTCGCCGGCATAGCAGTCAATGGCCTCGCGGTAAACGTCTATCGCCGTGTCGATATTCTCCGTTTCGAGGCGAGCCGCATTTTTTAACCCCTGGCGGAAATCTTTGGCATCGATCTGAATGTTGGCTTCGGGATCAAGGCCATAAGCCAGACCGTGCCGGAGAATGTAACCCGACAGCGAGCGCGAGGTGCGATCCGGTTCTAGCGCATCATTCAAGGCATTAAGGGCCACCTTAAAATCACGGTCCGCGCGGGATTCGTCCAGCGTGGGCCACAACTCGGCCATAATGCGCTCTTTGGGCATGACCTGATGGCTGTTGTTGAGTTTGATGGTGATCAGAAACTGAAACAGGCGCTGGGCTTTTTCGCGCTTCCAAACGACATTGGGCAAAAGCTCACCGTTAAGCCATACCCGAAACATTCCCAACGTCTGCACGCGCAAGGAGCCGCTCATGCTGGAAAACCTTTTCAAAATTAATATTCACACACTTCATTCTAGCCAGCGGAACGGAAGGCGACAAGGTTGATCTCAGCCCTTCGCTCGCCAACTCGACCCTTGCAAGTCGGCGTAAGCATGCTATAATCGCCCCGCTTGACAGCCGAGGAGATGTATGTAATGAAACTTATTGATGCACTTCAATGGATCCAGATTATCATTTCGATTGCGCTCGTTACCGTAATCATTCTGCAAGCCCAGGGCCAAAATCTGGGGGGTCTGTTCGGGGGGCAGGATACGATGGGAGTCACCAAGACGCGTCGGGGTCTGGAAAAAACCCTCTTCCAGATTACGATTGGGCTTGCCATCGCTTTCCTGGGTAACGCTATTCTGCAACTGTTGGTTCGCTAACGTCGCCCGAATACCAAAACGAATATGCCTTTGGGGGGGTGTTTTGCAGTGTTTGCAGAACACCTTGTTGTGTTTCAGGAGGAGACTATTATGCTAAAAGCATTACGCTGGCCGCTGCTGGTGTTGGCGGGAGGGCTGATGGTTCTGGCCTTGCTCACCCAAGCGAGCAGTATCACGGCTAACGGCGCACCCCAACCAAGCGAAACGCCCAATCCACCCACCCCACAGCCCACTCCCAGTCCGGCACCAACCGTTGAAGCAACCCCCATCCCGCCGCTGGTGATGCAAAGCGCGCCAGAAGCGATTCTGGTTGAAGCACTAGTCGGTGAAATTCGAAAGCTCAACCCCCTGCTGGCCTACTACAATCCGGTTGATCGGGACATCACCTCATTGATTTTTGAAGGGCTGACGACCACCGATCAGTATGGCGAGATCGTCCCCGATTTGGCAGCCTCCTGGTCGATCTCCAATGACGGCCTGACGTATATTGTCGTGCTGCGCCAGGATGTGCTGTGGCAGGATGGGATTCCCTTCACCGCCGAAGATGTTACTTTTACCATGAAGCTCATGAGCGATCCGGCATTTCCGGGCGCAAGTGAACTGCACGAATTCTGGCGGACGGTGGAAGTGGAAGCGCTGAGCGATACGATGGTCCGGTTCCGGCTGACGCAACCGCTGGCCTCGTTTCTTGACCAACTGCGGATCGGCATTGTTCCGGCGCATGTTTTAACGGGTTATCCGGTGGGCCAGTTGGGCAGTCATCCGTTTAACCTGTCGCCCATTGGAACAGGTCCATACCAGATCGAAACGCTGACGGCATCGGAGGGCCGGATCGACGGCATCCAACTGCGGGTCGCCCCAGTGTATCGCCAGCGGCCCGAAGGCGCAGAAGGCTTCGCCCTGGATCGGATTATCTTCCGCACGTACCCGACGCTGCAAGACGCGCTCGACGCCTACCAGCGCGGCGAAGTCAACAGCATCAGCACGATCCCCCAAGCGGCGCAGACTATCGCGCAGCAGCTCCCCAACCTGAGCCTGTATACCGCTTTTGAACCGCATGTGGGCGTGTTGATTTACAACTGGAAGCGAGACACGGTGTCGTTCGTCCGCAACCAGCGCGTGCGGTTGGCACTGGCCCATGCGGTTGATATTCCGGCGCTGGTGAACAAGAATCTGGCCGGATGGGCGATTCCGGCGGACAGCCCATTGGTACCCAATTCGTGGGCCTATGTGCCGGGGTTAGACCGCCCCGCGTATGATCTGGCGCGGGCGCAGGAATTAATGAACACCGCGAATCTCGAATTTGAAGCCAGCGCGACGGAAGAACCAACCCCGGCGGCCACAACCGAAGCCACCGAAGAACCTGCTCCGGCTACAACCGAAGAAGCCCCCGTACAGGCTACCGCCGAAGCGACAGCCGAAGTAACCGAAGTGGCTCCGGCGTCGTTGAGCATGACGATTCTCACACTGGATGATCCAGCGTTGGTTGCTCTGGCGAATGAGATTGCATCAGGCTGGCAGCAAATTGGCTTTACGATGACGGTGGAAGCGGTCGATGCGGCCACGCTGCAAACCCGGCTGGAAGCAGGCGATTTCGACGCGGCGATTGTGGAACTGGGGTTTGAACCCAGCGCCGATCCAGACCCCTATGTCTTCTGGCACCAGGGACAGTATCAGACCGGGCAGAACTTCGGCGGGATGGATGATCGCCGGGTGAGCGAAGCGCTGGAAATGGCGCGGCGCGATCCGTATGGTATCAACCGCGTGGTGCATTACCGCCGTTTTCAAGAACTTTTCCTGGAACGCGCCCCGGCCCTGGTGCTCTATTATCCGCTGTATACCTACGCTGTCGATGCACGCATCCAGGGGATTCAGTTGGGCTTTCTCAGTTCAACGGCGGACCGGTTCCGCACGATTCAGGATTGGAGCTTCGCCGGTTCCTAAAAGTTGATGCTTGACATCTGCGCGATTTCGGCTAAAATGCTTTTTACCTTATGCCGAAGTGGCGGAATTGGCAGACGCGCTACGTTCAGGGCGTAGTCCTCGTTCGGGGGTGTGGGTTCGACTCCCACCTTCGGCACCAAAAGCCCGGGTTGTTCAAACAACCTGGGCTTTTTCTTTGTCTGGAACTGTGGTACGTTTGGAAGAAACCGAATTCTTAGCATCGACCACTATGAAAACTGACCAGGAAACAACCCGTATTATTCGCCGTTCGCGCCAGCAGCTTTCCAGCCTTCAGATTGTGTTTGCCGCGATTCTCGCCATCGGGCTGCTGTTGGTGATCAATTTCAGTGGGCGCATTGCACGCGGCCAACAAATGGAAGCCGAACGTGTCCGGCTGCAAGCCACCCTGACGGTTTTGGAACAACGCCAGATCGAGCTGAA
Organism: uncultured Anaerolineaceae bacterium; assembly: GCA_964472565.1. Lineage (GTDB taxonomy): Bacteria > Chloroflexota > Anaerolineae > Aggregatilineales > Aggregatilineaceae > DATAMF01. The sequence goes on along the minus strand of CAYYNB010000022.1, from coordinate 35,517 downwards.
AAAAGAACGAGATTATGCAGCCAGTGACGCCAGTATTGAAGTGTGGGCGCATACTGAGGGCAAAATGGTGCGCGACAAAGAAGTGCTGGTTATCCCGATTCCGGCGGTCACGACGATTGCAACCTTTGGCGATCAGTTCACACTGCGCGATTATAATGCGCCGGATACAGTCAACACCGGGGAAACCCTCGCCGTGACATTCTGGTGGACAGCGGATGTATCTCCGGCAGAAGATATGGAAGTAGCGGTGCTGCTCATCAACCCCAATACCGGGGCAATCGTGGCAGAAATGCAAAATCCACCGCTGAGCGGCACAGTCCCACCGAGCACCTGGCAGACCAATGATCTCCAAGAAGATGTTCAGCGTCTGGCTGTCCCCTCGACACTTGAACCGGGCGTTTATGAATTGGGCGTCAAACTCACTTCGGTGAACAACGGGCAGCCGATGGCAGCACACCGGGAAGCGGATGAGGCCGGGATCGTCGGGACATTTGCGCGGCTGAAAAGTATCCGCGTCCTGCTATCGACACCCGCTTCCGGGTCAGAGCGTGATAGCTGGGAACTATGGTGGAATCTATTCTTCGATGGCGAACCGCCGTTTTAGAAGGAAATAATATTATGCAAATCTGGAAGAGCGGTGGACGCTTGCTGATCCGCATGTGCTTGTTCCGGTTATCCTGAACTTTATCTGCGAGCGGTTTGAATGACGATTCCCTATATTGTGGTGGCAGGCGTACCGGAGTGGGCCGAAGCTGCCATGCGTCTGCTGAAAGGCTATTTCATCCGGCAGTGCAAAAGTCTGGCCGATTTGATGACCGAATTGGTAGAACAGCCCGCCGCGCTGATTCTAATGGATGGGGGGCAGATGGACTGGATCGCCGCCGTCAAAACGGAACAGGCTACCCGGCGAGTGCCCCTGCTCGTCATCGCAGCCAGCGACGCACTCAAAAATCAGGCTTTCCAGATGGGGGCGGATGCTTTTTTGATAGCCGAGGAGTTAGAACCGCATCTCATTGAACGGGTGCGAGAATACCAGCGCAGCATGACACCCGAACAAGCCGAAAAACTCATCTGCCAGTGTGCCGAAAATTTACCGCCGCTGGCCCAACTTGGATTTGAAAAGTTTAACGCCGGAGCCTACTACGAACAACACGATGCGTTTGAGGCGCAGTGGATGGATGAAGAAGGGCCGGTGCGCGATCTATACCGGGCCGTGTTGCAGGTGGGGGTTGCGTATTATCACCTCACACGGGGAAATCACACAGGGGCCTTAAAAATGCTGCGGCGGAGTATGCAGTGGCTGGTCATGCTGCCGGATGTCTGCCAGGGGATCGACGTGCGGCAACTGCGCAGCGATGCGGCAGAGATACGGGCCGCGTTGGAAGCAGGCACACCTGTTCCTACGTTAAAACCATTAAAATTCGTCAAATAGCCGGGATCAAGGGCGCGGCTGCCAGAAGTAGCGGCGGGGAGGCTGCCCCAAACGGACGATAATCACCGTCACGTTGTCCGGTGCACCGCGCTGGAGAGCCAACTCCACAAGCCGCTCCACGCCCTGTTGAGCCGGAACGTGGCGCACCTGTTGGTAAATTTCGTAGGGTTCCATCAAACTCCACAGACCGTCGCTGCAAATAACAAACATATCGCCCCGGTGAACAGGAATAGGCTGTACACATGCATCGAGCGGAGTCGGCTGGCCGATAAAGGCCGTAATATTACAGTTGCGCGACAGGCGCGCCTGTTCTTCTGTAATCAATCCACTTTCGATCTGCAAAGCCATCACACTGTGATCGCGCGTGACCTGTTCGATCAGGCCATTACGCAGGTGATACACGCGGCTGTCGCCAATATTAAAGATCAGTGCTTGTTCGTCGGCTGTCAGGACCAGTCCGGTAACCGTGGTCCCGATCCGGCGTAAGCCAATCCGCGCCGCTTGCTCGCGAACATAACCATTCGCCGATTCGAGCGCCTGCTGCAAACGATCCGATGACGGAATAGGATCGGGGGTGGGGTTATAGTAACAGCGGATCAATTCTTCAACCGCTGATTGGCTGGCAACTGCGCCACCGCCTAATCCACCCATACCATCAGCGACCAGAAAAAGCGCCCCCTGCGCGATTTGGGGCGTGTTGGGCAGCGGAATGATAACCCGTAAAGAATCTTCATTCCGTTCACGCCGCAACCCGACGTCCGTCGCTTCTGCTACATCCAACCGGGGAAAAACCTGCCTGCTCATTCGATGTCATCCTTGTCAGGGTGCAATTTGGGTTTTATCGGGATCAAGACCTAACCGGAAGGTCAGGATGGTTGTAGTACCCAACTCGATCACCGAACCAGGGGCGAGTGGGATAGTGGCGTGAGGACTGATGCGCGTGTGGTTAACCTGCGTACCGAGTGTGCTGCCATCATCACGCAGCAAAAAGGCTCCGTTTTGATATAAAATCGTGGCATGAATACGCGAGACGTTCTGATCGCCATCCAGACTTAAATCGCGTCCGCGCCGCCCCAGAGTGAAAGGAAAATGATCCAGGTTGATCGTCCGGCCCAACAGGGTTGTATCGTTGGACTGGGTAACGGTCAGCGTGGGAGTGGGGGGAGAAAAGCGAGGATGCAGAACAGTTTTAGGCTGCATCATTCTATCCCCGTACAACCTCGTTTTGGACCGTCGGGCGCGCCACACAAACCAACCTGCCATACTCGCTGAACCCAACACGATAGCAAGGATTATGGGAATCAGCCAGAGTTGTTTTTCCGATCCCCCCTTATTTGTGGTTGTAGCCGGCGGCGTGAAATGAAAATGTTCGGGCGGTGCTTCAGCTAATACCCCGCCCGTTGTATCCAGGGCTTGCAGGGTTATCGTATAATCGCCGCCCGGTAATTCTCCAAATGGGATATACAGCTTACCATCAGTCAGCGGCTGCGCGACGCTTAACACAAGATCATTATCTTTATCCAAAAAATTGATCTGGTAAAGCGTGATACGGGCATCGTTAGGCGGGCGAACGCCAATCACAAACGACTTGGCGGTGTTGTCCACGATAACGGGGTCCATCGAAAACGGTGCAGCCTGGTAAAGAAACTCCATTCCCTGGCGGCACAGGAGAGTCCCGCTGGTATCAAAAGAATCCACCATGACTTTATAGGAACCGTCCGGCAGATCAGCTATCGGGAGGCGAACGGAGGCGGGCAGCGGGGATTGCACCGAAAAAACCTGCGGCAGAGTCGATCCTGTAACCGTATCTACAAATTCAAAGCGGTACTCGTGCGCCCGTGCGGGATCAGGAACGCTGGTATTCAGCACCAGTTCAGACGTCTCAATGCGAATAGCGCGGAGGGTGACACAGGCGGTTGTGGTATCAACCACCGCAACCGGGGTAGGCGTGTGCGCCTGCCGAGCCTCGATAGACGAATGGAAAGCCTCGGCTCCCGGTTGGGCAAAAGTTCCGTCCGCCAGGGTGACAATCAACATCGCGTTATTGGGGCCTCTGGCGGGATAAACAGTCGCACGGGCCAGCCATTGATTCTTGAGACCATCCAAAACTTGCTGGAACAGAAGCATCAGGTTTGACTGCGCCCCAATGGCAGATAATCCTCCCGTAGAACTTGCCAGGCTGCGCAGTTCAGTTTCATTCAACTGGTTGGGTGTTCCGCGCAGTCCAATCGTATTGATGGGCACGCGGAGATCGGCAGACGTGGCATGTGCAATGACATCCTCATAAAGATGGGTGCTGCACGGGGAAGTGGAATTGTAGATTTCATCTTTGCCATCGGTAAACATAATTACAGCTCGGCGGCCCTGGGGCGCGGTGATCAGCAAGTCGGTGGCGCGGTAAGCCGCATCGTACAGGCACGTGCCGCGCAAATTGACCGGATTCACCTGATTGATCGCATTGATCAGACGGTTGTGATCGGCGGTAAACGTTTCGAGCACATCGATTTGATCGTTGAAGCGGATCACGGCGAACTGGGCTTCGGGCGTCGCATTTTCGATCAGGCTGATCGCGGCAGCTTTCATAGCCGCAGCGGCGCTTGACATACTGCCGCTGGCATCTAAAACCAACACAATATAAAGCGGCGTGGTGGGGCGCTCCACAATGGCCTCATACCGTTCGCCATTGTCCAATACAATCGTCGCAGCCTGAACCGCATCATCGGTGGCATGCCCGGCGCTGTCGGTGAGGGTGAAATAGAGAGATAAATTCAGCGCGGATTCCGCGACGGCCACTTCGGGGTACACAATCAGCGTTTGCGGTGGGGGGTCATCCTGGGCATAGGTCCAGACGCTGGAATACAGCATCAAGCCTATGAACAGCGCCAACGCTTTGCTTCTCATCCCCGTCTCCCTCAAGGTGCTGGGGCCAGCCAATAGATTTGCTGCGTCCCTTCCGCCGTCCATCCGATTAACCCATTGTACTCAACTTTCCACCAAACATTGACGCCGTTTCTCAGACAGACCGGACCTTCGAGCACATTAAAAATGCCCCCCGGCGGAATTTCGCCCAACTCCGTGAGACTGGCCGGTTCGGGGCGAATATGATTTAGCTCCGCGTCGATTACCTGCCCCCGCCCTCCCGCGTGTAGCCGAGGTGTGAGAAACCCGGCACAGATACCAGGATCAAGCGTCGGTGTAGAGGTGGGGACAGCCGCCGCGGTTTGGGTCAGGCTCATCACCTGGGCAGTTGCGGCTTGTTCGGCGGCAGTTTGCGTCTGTGTCGCCTGAAGACTGATCAGGGTTGCACCCGCTTCGAGTGTAAGCTGGTATTGGGTCGCGCTGATCACAGCCTGAACAGTGCTGTCGATTTCGGCGTTGGAGATGCCGGGTTCGGGTGTGAGCGATGGGGTAAAAGTTGCAGGCGGCGTGAATGTCGCCGCAGGAATGGTACTATCCGGCGCACTTCCCCGGCTCGCCTGGGTATCAGGCTTGTCTTCGCGGCGCGTACTAAGCACGGCAAGCGTAATCGCCAGAATGAGCACCCCGGTGATCAATAACACGCCGACGGTTAGAAGCCCGCGTCGGGGTCTGGTTGGATAAGGGTACGGCCTGACCAGCGTGGTGGTATTTGATTTGGGCGGCAGAGGAATAGTGAACAAATGGGTTGTGTACCCCGGCTGCTCGCCAGCGGCCTGTTCGAAAGCCAGCGCGAATTCGCCAACGGTAAAAAATCGCGCGGCGGCATTTTTGGCTAGCGCGCGGTCCAATATCTGGGTGATGGTCACAGGCAGATCGGGACGCAACAGATGCGGCGGCGGCGGTGGTTCCATCAGATGCTTGTGCATCAGGGCGTAGGGCGTTGGGGCATTAAATGGCGTCTGTCCGGTCAGGAGCGCATAGATCATAACCGCCAGGGCATACTGATCGGCGGCTTGTGTCAGTTCGTGTTCCCCGCGCCACTGTTCCGGCGACATATAGAGCGGCGTGCCCATCGTCAGGCCCGTGCTGGTGATGGGGTTAGTCGCTTCGACCAGTTTAGCAATGCCAAAATCGACGATATAAGCCGTCCCGTGCTCGTCAAACATGACATTACTGGGTTTGATGTCCCGGTGAATGATGCCATGCTGGTGAGCATGATCCAGGGCGCTGCCAAGCTGCACAAGAATCCGGGAGATTTCACCCAGAGAAGGCAGCGGCAGGTTTTGGCGTGCTCGCAGGTCCATCCGATCCGCCAATGTGCCGCCGGTCAGCAGCCGCATCACCACATAAGTAATGCCCTGCGCGGTTCCGTAATCATACACAGGGACAATGTGGGGATGTTCGAGGCGTCCGGCTACCGCCGCTTCGCGCCAGAAACGCTGGCTATAATCATGCTGCTGGGCCAGATCGAGCGGCAGAATTTTGATGGCAACATCACGGTGTAAACTGATCTGGTGGCCGCGATAAACAGCGGCCATCCCGCCTCTGTCGATCAGGGCGTGAAGCTGGTATTGTCCCAGGACAAGGCCGCTTAAGTTATCAACACCCATTATCACCTCACGGACGCCAATCGGGATGGTATTCTTTAAAGGCATTGTTGGTCAGGCGGCGAACATCCGAGCCATCGGTGCGCATGAGGTACAGATCATAAAAGTCATCCTGATGCGACGAAAAGACGATCCACTGACCATCAGGCGACCAGTCGATATTGCCGTCGAAAACCTCGTTAAAGGTCAACCGGGTCTGATCGCTGCCGTCCGCATCCATGACGTATATTTCGAACGCCCCGGCATTATCACGCACTGACAAAAAGGCAATTTTCTTTCCGTCCGGGGACCACGTGGGCAGCGAGTCGTCCCCCGGCGAAGTGGTCAAACGGGTCTGGCTGCTGCCATCAGCATTCATGACGTATATTTCGGCATCACCATCGCGCGCGGATACAAACGTGATCTTTCGGCCATCGGGCGACCAGTCGGGAAGTGTATCAGCTTCGGCGGTATTAGTCAGGCGGCGGATATTGTTTCCATCGGTATCCATCAGATAAATTTCGGCATTTCCGTCGCGGCGCGAATTAAAAACCAGGGTCCGGCCATCGGGCGACCAACTGGGGGACCAGTCCTGACAATCGGTTGAGGTCAACTGGCGGCGGTCGTTCCCCTGCGCATCCATCACAAATATATCTTCGTTCCCGGATGGCGCGGCGACAAAGGCGAACCGGCTGCCGTCGGGGGACCACGCAGGCGCAAATTCATCGAAGCTTTCGCTGGAAACGCGGCGCGGCGAACCGCCGGACGGACTCAAAATGTAGAAGTCATAATTGGTGTTGTCGTCACCTGTGGTGTAAAGAATTTCGCCGTGACCACCGCCCAGCGGCGCGGAAGCCGCCGCAATTTTGGCCGCCGCCGTTTGAGACGCGGCGATTTGGGCCGCTGCTGTTTGAGTCGCCGCCCGGTTTAAGGCGTCCTGAGTCAACTGGGCGTTTTGGGTCAGAACGATCCGGGCCTGGGCGGTCTGCTGAAGACTCAAAGCCGTTCCTGTCGCGTTCATCTGCGCCTGGGCGGTCTGTTGAAGACTCAGGGCGGTTGCAGTGGCGTCGATTTGTACCAGGGCCAACACAGTCTGCGTTGCCTCCAAACGAGCCTGCACAGTGCCATTGACATCATCCGTACTGACGCCGCCGACCTGGGCCACCGGTGTATCCGGCGTATCATCATCCCCCCCACCGCTGCTGAGCGCCATCACAATCAGGACCATACCGCCGATCCCCAAAATCGCCAGGACCGCCACAAGCAGCATGATTCCATTCCGGTTCGACTGTTGAGAAACCCTGTACGGCAGCGGGTAGGGGCGGGTGGCCGTTGGAATACGCGGCGGGGTAGGCATCACTTTGAGCGGCAACGGGGTCACAAAAAAGTTAGTCGTAGCGCTGTCCATGCCACCCACCGCCTGCTCAAACGCCCCGGCAAATTCACCAACGGAAGAGAACCTGTCCGCCGGATTTTTCGCCAGCGCACGCGCTAACACCTGCGCGACGGCGGGCGGCAGATCGGGGCGCAGCAGATGCGGCGCGGGCGGGATTTCGTTCAGATGTTTATGCATCAGCGCGTAGGGAGTTGGCGCTTCAAACGGTGGATGTCCGATCAGCAGCGCGTAGGTCATCACCGCCAGGGCGTATTGGTCCGCCGCCTGGGTAAGCGGCTGGTCGGCACGCCACTGTTCCGGCGACATATACAGCGGGGTGCCCATTGTCAGGCCGGTATTGGTCAGCGATCCGGTTGATTCGAGCAGTTTGGCAATGCCAAAATCGACCAGAAACGCGGTGCCCTGCTCGTCAAACATCACATTGCTGGGTTTGATGTCGCGGTGGATCACGCCGTTACGATGCGCATAGTCGAGGGCGCTGCCAAGTTGTTTGAGCAAAATAGCTATTTCGCGAAGCGAGGGCAGTGGTAAATGCTGCCGGGCCTGATGTGCGATCCGGTCCGCCAGCGTGCCGCCGGTCAGCAGCCGCATCGCGACATAGGTAACACCCTGCTCGTTCCCGTAATCATAAATCGGGACAATATTCGGATGTTCCAGCCGCGCGGCAACTTCTGCCTCACGGAAAAAACGTTGTACATAGTCGCTCTGTTGGGCTAAATCAAGCGGCAAGACTTTGATGGCGACATCGCGCCGCAAACTGAGCTGATGGCCGCGGTAAACGGCAGCCATGCCTCCTCTGCCGATTAGGTCGCGCAGTTCATACCCGCCTACAATGAGGCCGCTCAGCGTTTGAATACCCATTTAGCATCCTATTGCATCTGGAAGGTCAGGATGACCTTGCCGCACCGAATCTGATCGCCGCCGCGCACAGGGCGGGGTTGGCCGGTTGGAACCGGCACATTGTTGAGATAAACCGGATTATCGGCGCGTAAACTCTCGATAAAATAACTGCCATTTTGTTCTGTGATCTGCGCATGGGGCCGCGATGTCGTTTTGGATGTATCCAGGGCTGTGAGGTCCGCGTCCAACATGGCGGACAGGATGCCGCGCGCCGGGTTAGGTCGTCCGATCAAAGCGGGCTGGCGGCGGATCGTGAACGTTTCGCCGGAGGCAGCCTGTAAATAGGCGTGCCCGGTGGGCGTACCATTCGGTCGGGCTTCGCTGCCAAACAGCAGCACTGCCCCGGTTTGAATCCCCATGTCTTCAAGTGTCTGGCGCGGATCAAGCGGCTGGCCGGTTGCCTTGTTGCGCAGGATATATTCTCCGTCGGGCAGGCGAAATTCGCGCAGCGTTTCCGCGATCAGGGTATGAATGGGCAGGTGATCGCGCACCGAGACTTCCTGATTGGGATCATCCAGAAACAGATCCGACACAATAGTTAGACGTATTGGCATTACGCGCCCTCCTCGGTGTGATCATCGAACCATGCGGCGCGCCGTCCGTTGCAAGCATCCTGAATGCGGTGTACCCAGTTGTCGAGCGCTTCTTCGCGGTTATCCGTTTCAGGCGTGGCAACCTGAATGAGTGATGCGCGTCCCGACTTCACCAGATACCCCCGCCCTGGTGGAAATTCGGACGCACCGCCTTTGATGCGCGCACCTAACGCCGTCGGCGATTCACTCGCATCCAATCCCAGGCCGAAACGCGGCCCGGTGACGTGTTTGATCAGATCGTCGCCCGTGCGCAGAATATTCAGCGAGCCGCCGATGATAAAATGCAGACCATCATTACCATACTTGCGCGCCAATTCTCCAATCTTGGTAAACAGGGCGCGTCCGCTCATCCCGACAGCAGCGCCAATATCTTCATAGTTGTCCACGATGATATACATATCAGGTCGGCTCAACGTGGAATCCGCGCGGCGGGCTTCAAACTCTTTGAGCAGTCTCTCAGCCAGCGCTTCAAGTTCCGGCGTTTCAGAAGCAGTCCCCAGTACGTGTGGAATGTCGGACAGTTTGTGCTGCCCGCCGTACTCAAAAAAGCGCCGCTGGAAATCCACCAGACAAAAGGCAGCCTGATCGGGGGTGTAGCGCGTGGTAAGCGACAAAACCCAGGTTCGCAGGGCGGTTGTTTTGCCAGACAGCGGCGGCCCCACCACCACAAAATGCGGTCCTTGAGCGCGTAAGCTGATGCTGACCGGGTTCAGGTCCAGGTCGGCCATACCCAGCATAGACTCGACGCGGCGGGAAGCCGCCGGGCGCAGAATGTCCTTGAGCAGAATCACGGGGCGTAAAATATCAATGGATTCCGGTTTGACATCAGTCCAGGCCGCTGCCATGCGGTGCGCGAGATCGGCTAATTCTTCAAGTTCGGTCCGATCATCGGCCCCATTCACCGCGTGGCGCTTGTGCTGGATAGGCAGCGCCACCTGAAATTCGAGCGGGGTACGCTCTAACCGCACAAAACCGCGCCCCGGTATTTCAGCCATATCGGGCACGCCGCGTCCCACCACCGATGAATACTCGGTGCTGTCGGCTAAACGCAGCGTCAGCCGCTCGGTAAACTGGCTGTAGAGCTTGGGGGGAATGGCAGTAACCTGTTCAGCCGCTATCACCAGATGAATACCATAGGCGCGCCCTTCGCGGGCTAACCCGGTGAAATTATCCAACTCGTCGGCGAAATTTTCGCGAAACTCGGCAAAATTGTCCACGATCACCAGAAATGCAGGCAGCACCGCCTGGGGATGGTCGCGGTTGTAGTCCACCAGATTATCGGCGTGAGCCTGACTCAACACGGTTTTTCGGTCTTCCAGCACGTTATTCAGCTTACGCAGCAGGCGCAACACGCGCTCGCCTTCCGGCGGGGTGATGATCGCGCCGGTGTGGGGCAGCTCATCGAAGACCGCTAGCCCTCGTCCGCCAAAATCGAGCAGATAAAGCTGCAATTCGGCGGGGGAATGGGTGGCGATCAGACTGGTGATAATGGCGCGCAGCAGGGTTGTTTTGCCCCAGCCGCCCGCCCCGAAAACGACGAGGTGCCCGCGCGCTAGGTCCAGTTCGAGCGGAAGCTGTTCGGCCTGGGCCGGGTTATCGACTAAGCCAACCACCGCTTTTAAAGCGCGTGTACCCCAGGCCGCACCGCGCCACTGGCCTTCGTCGTCGTACCAGTCACGCAGAGCCGGATTCACATCTTCGAGCAGCAAGCGTTCCGGCAGCGGATCGGGCCAGGGTTTGGGCTGGATATGCACGTTTTTGTCTTCGCTGGCAAGCGCCGCCGTGTGCTGGATCAGCACATCGGTGAGGGGCACGATCTGGGCCGTTGATTCACGAGACTGGGCCGCCGCGTTTTGAACACCCGTCACCTGCCGGTTGTGCCAGATCACCGCCGGGGTGGTATCAACCTGACGCCCCTGGTAGGGAGCCGCCGCCCGCGCCACCTGGATCAGTTCCACGTTTTCGTTGCCCACCTGGATATACGCCCGCCCTGGAATGTTCGCCGGGAGAAAAGCCGCATCGGTGCGGCGGAGCAGTTCGCGGCTGTCATCCGGCGTTTCGACGCGCAGACAGATGCGGAATTTCATATTGGCGCGGATTTGATCGCTCACGACACCGCTGGGGCGCTGGGTCGCCAGGATGAGATGCACACCGAGCGCGCGTCCCAGGCGGGCGATGCTGTCAAGCTGCGCCTTAAATTCCGGCATCTCTTTGATCATTTCCGCGAACTCATCAATGATCACGAACAGATGCGGCAGTGGTTGTTTAAGATGCAGCCCTGCGCCGCGATAAGCCGCGATGTCTTTTGAGTTCGCATCCGCCAGAATTTTGGCGCGGCGGTTCAGTTCGGCACGAATGGCAGTGAACATCCGCGCGCCCGCCTGCCCTTGCAGGTTGGTGATCACATCGACGGTATGGGGTAGCTTGCGGAACGCATCAAAAGCCGTGCCGCCTTTGTAGTCCACCAGCACAAAATTGACAATGCTGGGATCGTAACGCACCGCCAACCCGGTGATAATCGTCATCAACAGTTCGCTTTTGCCCGATCCCGTCGTGCCTGCGATGAGGCCGTGAATACCGTCCTGGGCGGCGCTGAAGACGAGGTTCCGAATGCGCCCGCCAAGCATCACACCGATAGGCACTTCGGGCCAGTTTGAATTGGGGGCGCGGGTTTTGCGCCAATTTTCAGCCACCGGCAGCTTGTCGATGCTTTCGGGGTTTCCAAACAGGTCCAGCAGGCTGAGCGCCAACGGCAGATCGGCCCCGTAGCTGCTGCGCAGGGCTAGCGGTGCCAGTTTGCGCGCAAACTCATATTCGGCGCGCTGGACATCAATCGTATCCCCCCAGCCATCACGCCGTGTCGTATTCACACCGACCTCAGCATAACGGAAAACGAGATTGGCCCCGGACGGCTCCACATCAATCACAGCCACGCATTCGCTGGGAATGAGGCGATAATCGGGCACCATGAAGATCACCGCCGCGCCGAGTTCGCGCCCATGTTTGAGCAGCAGCGAAACCGCCGCTTCTGTTTCAACCTCCTGAGGGCTGTTCGGCTGGGAGGTAAAAAGATCGATCACCACCACCAGAAATGGAAGCCGGAAACTCTCTTGTTTGTTGTTTTCGGCCAGACGAACCTGGCGGCGTTCGAGTTCCGCCTGCAAGCCGTCCCAGGTGCGGCGAATACGCGAGGCTTTAAAACTGAGTTGATCGCCTGCACCCTGTTCATTCCGTGAGGTATTGGTGTGCGGCAGCCAGCTTGCCCACTGCCACTGGGCTTCTGTTTCAGGGCTGCCGATAATGTACAGGCGCGCGTCGGTGGGAGCATGCAGCGCCGCATAGGACACCAGGATCGCACGGGTAAACGCGGCGGTTGGCTGGTAGTCGCGCCCGGCGATGCCGACCGCATGCGCGTGGCGCAGCGGCAGCGGGATCGGGACATCGCGCACTTTGGAAAATTCATCAGCCAGCTTTAACGCGGCGGGAAGCTGGGGAGCATCGGTGTTTTCATTGGAGGGCGGTTTGGCGATGACGGTGGAAGGCAGCAGCCCGATCCCCATACGCAGTGCCGCAAAATCACCATCCCCGGTGCGCCGTTCCCACAGGCGGGAGTCCAGGGTATTCGCCATCTGGATCAGTCGATTGAGATCAGGGTAGTTATGGTTGTAAAAAATTTGCTGCTGATCGTGTGATTTTTGCAGCTTGTCGCGCAGGTTGAACAGGATTTGTTTATAGTTCGCCTGTTTGGTTGCTTCATTCCGCTGGCTGCGCCGCCATGTCATCAGCCCGACAAAACTCATCATGATGACGGATAGCCCCATCGGCAGTAAGTAGAGTGGATTCCGGGTGCGGCCACCGATCAGCGCATAGGTCAGCACCGTGATGAGCGGCAGCACCATCGTCACCAGACTCAGCCGCCCGCCCATGACATTCACAGAGGGTGGATTAGGTATGTTGATTTCGCCGGTTGGCAGTTCAGGCTGAATCCGCGGTGGACGATTAAAAGAATCGGGCATTATTCCCCCCGCTTAAAAATTACTTGACGCCAAATAAATGCAGAAGTAAGGTAAACAGGTAAGCCTTTTCTTTACCATCATGGCATAGGCACTGTGGCTTGTCAACCGGAGCAGGCTAGAATTTCACATTATTTTCGGATAGGGGATCATTTATGAAACAGATCTGCACCCACTGTGGACGGCTTGCCAGCGAAGGGGCGCGCTGGTGCCAAAACCGTGAGTCAAACTGCCCGCCGGGGACGTTATCGCTGGTGTTCGAGCATGGCGAAATGCTTGGCGGTGAGATTCAAATTACTCAGATCTGGCGCGTCTTTCGGATGTCGGTGATCTACCATGCGCAGCGGGGGAAACAACCCGTATGGGTTAAAGTGGCCCACCGGGGCTGCGAAGAGCCGCTTAAAGAAGAAGCCCGTTTGCTGGCCCTGCTCACGCGCCGTCCGCAGGCTGCTTATCCACAGCTTGTTTCCGCGTATTCCAACGAACGGCGTGCCTATGGCCGCGATACGATTCAGGGTGAGGCGAAATACTATATTGTCTACAAACCCGCGCGTGGTCAGTTTTTGCGCGATATGCTGATCCAGAGTTCCCAATTGTTTTCTCAGCATGCGATCTGGATTGGAACACAGCTTGCCAATGCGCTTGCCTATTTGCATCTGGCGCAGCAGCGGCTGCTGCTCAACCTGCATCCTGATAACATCCTGATTCGCACCGATAAAAACGGCATTCCGCGCCCGATGCTGCTCGATCTTATGCTGGCCGCGCCGATGCAGCAAGTCGATGTCCGCTGGGCGCAAACGTATGGTGTGCCCGCGTATCTTGCCCCGGAGCAAATTCGCGGCGAATTATGCACCCCGGCAACGGATGTTTATTCGCTGGGACTGCTGATCTATGAAATGCTCGCGGGCCAACCGGCGTATTCCGCTAAAATGCGCCAGGATGATGAAGTGCGGGAGCTGGTGGTCAATCAGTATCCTACCCCGTTGAACCAATGCCGCCCCGAACTGAATCCCTCATTGGTGGGCATTGTACACCAGGCATTGGATAAAAACCCGGCTCGACGCCAGCCTGATCTGCGTAGCTTTGCGAAAGGGATGCAGGTGATGTTTGGCGCAGTCCCCGCTGAACCCCGTTCCGGCTTAGATCGTCGTACAATGATTATATTACTGGCAGTTATCGGGGTGGTTGCACTGGCTCTTCTAGCGTGGTTAATTCTCTGAATTTATAAAAAGTATGAAGAAGTTCTTAGCCCTATTGACAGGGTGCTGAGATTGAACTACAGTGATTTTTAGTGACGGTTAACCCATAAAGGGGGGAATATTATGGCAAATGAAGACCTTCTCAATGTGGATGCAGCCCAGGTCGAACAGGCGGGACACGATTTTAACACCGCAGGTCAGGAAGCCGAAGCGGCCATGACCCGGATGCGGAATCAAGTGAATAATCTGCAAGGCAGTTTCCAGGGTGCAGCGGCACAGTCGTTTTATACCAAGATGGAACAGATGTTTGAGCAGATGAGGCTGTTGATCGAAGAAATTAATGAGATGGGCGGCGATCTGATCACGACGGCGAACAAGGTCCGGCAAGTTCAGGCTGAAGTGCGTTCTCTCCTCCAGGACTAGGGTACGGGGCGGCGGCTGGGCCGCCCAACTTTTTATCAACCTGCTGCTTACCCTACGCATCCCTTCCGATTCCTCATCCCCGCATGGAATATGCAGTCTATTAACCCTATAATAGTCATAATCGCTTCATACATAACAGTGAGACACTATGCAGCATCCATCACGCAGACCCGTACCGGCTCGACCAGCGGCTGTACCGGCCCGACCATCTGCATCACGCACACCGCGCCGCCCGGCACCGCGCAAAATGAAGTTCCAAACCTCGACGCTGCTGGTAGCGGGCGTTGGCGTCCTGTTTGCGCTCGTCGTTCTGTTTGTCGGCGGGGTGCTGGTGATTTTGTACGCATCCGGAAATCTGGATACCGAATCGAATGAACCACCAGCGGTGCTTCTCGCGCGGGATGGGTTAATTTTGCGCGACGGCAGCGACATCTGGGCACTGCCGCCGGATCAACTCGGCGCAGCAGGCTTTGCCCTGGTGGAAGGTGATCCGGGTTTCTCTTTTGACAACACGCAGTTAACCGCCTATCTGCAAAACGCGAAGCCGCAGATCGATGTCCCGGCGGTGAACGCGGGTGTGCGTCTGCAAGCAGGGCAAGTCGTCGCCGTGCCTGCGGTCGAGGGGCGCGAACTGGATGTCCTGGGCACCGTCAGCCGGTTGAGTACAGATCCGGTGGAAGAATTGTCGGATGGCGCGCTTGATCTCGTGATGCTGCCGGTGTATCCCACTATGACCGACGCCAACCCCCTGGTCGCCCAGGCATCGGCCTTGCTGTCCAGTTCCTTTACAGTCCAGGGTTATGATCCCATCCGCGACGAGTGGCACAATTGGAGCGCCCCGCCGGAAGTCTGGGCGGCCTGGTTAACCGCCACCCCGCAGGCGACAGATCGACTCGCGCTGGCCTTCCAAATTGCCGGGCCGGAAGCCTTTCTGACGGCGAATGCGGTGTTTGGCGACGAGCGTTATATCGACGTGGAAGCAGCAATGGAAGCTATGCAGACCGCACTGGCCAACAACCAGACCACCGTGACGGTTCGCATCCGGCACAATCCCACCCAGTACACCGTTCAGTCCGGAGAAACATTGGCGGCGATTGGTGAAAAACTGGGGATGCCGTATCCCTATATCGCGGCGGAAAATGCGGGTGTCAACATCAACGCGCTGTCGGCGGGCGAAGTTCTCACAATTCCCTCACAGGACGTGCTTGTGCCACTGGATGTCGTACCCAGCAAGCGAATTATCGTCAGCCGCAGCCAGCAGCACCTGTGGGCCTATGACAATGGTCAGGTGGTTTTCGACTGGGCGATCTCAACCGGCATTTCAACCAGCCCAACGGCGCTCGGTGTGTTCCAGATACAATCCCACGAAATAAACGCCTACGCGGATCAATGGGATTTATATATGCCGCATTTCATGGGGTTCTACCATCCCGGCCCAAACATGGACCTATGGAACGGTTTTCACGGCTTCCCGACGCGCAGTGGCGGGTATCTGCTGTGGACTGATGATCTGGGCCGGCCTGCCACCTATGGCTGTATATTGCTCAGCCTGGAAAACGCCGAAACACTCTATAACTGGGCCGAAGAAGGTGTGGTGGTGGCGGTGCAGGCATAAAAAAGTGGGGCGACCAACCCCACTTTTTTGATTCTAATAATCCGGTGCAGTGAGCACATCCGCCTCATCTGGCGGCCAGTAGCGCACGCGCGCAATGCCTTTGATCGAGGAACGCGGCACGGGGCCGAACGAATGACTATCCAGGCTGTGGCTGCGGTTGTCGCCCAGCACAAAAAATTGATCAGGGCCGAGTTCCCATGTGCCGTTACAGGATGCATAGGTGCAGAAATTGTTGACATAGGGTTCGTCTAACAACTGCCCATTCACATACACACGCCCGTCCTGAATCACGACCGTTTCGTGCGGCAGCCCAATCACCCGTTTGATCAGTAACTCGTCTTCTGTGGTCGGCGAATCCAGAACGATCACATCCCCACGCGAAGGGCCAGAGATGAGCATGGTCAGACGGTCCACAATCACCCGCTCACTCGTATGGAAGTTGGGTTCCATACTGGCACCATCGACCACATAGCGGGGCAAGACCGTATCGATTCCAATACGCAGAAATACAATCAGCAAAATAAGCTGAATCACTTCTTTGAACCACGATCCGCCTGATTTCGAGGGGCGGTTTTCGTAACCGAAAGACTCATCGTACTGGTACTGATACATAGTCTTTGACCTATATGAACGGCTCAATTTTCTATTGTAAACCCGGATCACCACGAATGGCCGCTTTTTCAGCTAATATTAATCTTTACGGGTTTATTCTTCTATACGTGTAAATAGGGTAGCTTGTTTCGATCAAACTATGTCGGGCGCAGGGGGAAGTGCTACAATAACCACTATGCCAACACCATTTACCCATCTGGTAGCTGCTGAACGGCTGTTAAATGATCCAGCGTTGGATGCAGCTCATCATGAATTATTATCGGCCAACCGGGGCGCGTTTTTGCTGGGCAATGTCGCGCCGGATGCGCATGTTTTCGGCCAACTGCGCGTCAGTTCGCATTTTTATGACTGCACCCTTGAAGCGATGCCAGGGGCCTGTCAAGTGATGCTGACGGAGTTTCCTGAACTTCGTGAGGTACAAAACCCAGCGCAGCTCGCATTCATTGCCGGGTATATGGCGCATCTGGCGGTGGATGTGGTGTTTTGTGAACAACTCATCCGGCCCCATCTGATTGCCTACCGTCACACCCCCGAACATCCCCAGGCGCGGCGGCGCTGGAATTATATGCTCACCTGGCTGGACACGCGCGATTACAGCCGCCTCTCGCATGGGGTGGGCACGCTGTTATATGCCACCACGCCGGATCATTGGCTGCCCTTTATGCCCGATAAGGCGCTGGCTGGCTGGCGTGATCTGATCGCGGCCCAGTGCCCCCCCGATGGCTGTAACCGGTCATTTGAAATTCTCGGCGCGCGCATCAATCTATCTCCCGCCGAACTTGAAGCAGTGGTGCGCTCACCCGAACGAATGCAGCAGGATGTGTGGCCCTTCATCACACCAGGCGAGCTGCAAGCAACCGAAGCAACCATGTATAACCAGATGCGAGCCGATGTGGTTCACTATCTTAACCGTCAGATGTAGGAGAGCAAGTCTATGCACGTTCTTGTCACAGGTGGGGCGGGATATGTCGGGTCGGCAACAGCGGCCTATTTTTTACGAGCCGGACATCAGGTGACGGTTTTTGACAGCCTGATCAAAGGCCACCGCGCAGCGATTCCCGATGGGGCGGCATTTATTCAGGGCGATCTGGCCGATCTCGGCGCGCTGCATGTCTTGTTCCAGTCGCACGCTTTTGACGCCGTTGCCCATTTTGCGGCGTTTATCGAGGCCGGCGAATCAATGCAACTGCCGGGGAAGTATTTCCGCAATAATGTAGCCTATACGAATAATCTGGTCGAGACGATGGTGCATTATGGGGTCAAAAAGCTGATCTTTTCGTCTACGGCGGGGGTATATGCCAGCAAAAATGCGCCGCTGGACGAGATGGACCCGGTCAGCCCGGCGAATGTCTACGGCGAAACCAAGCTGATGATCGAAAAAATGCTGCACTGGTATCATGGCGTCTGCGGCCTGCAATTTGCGGCGTTGCGTTATTTTAATGCCTGCGGCGCAATGCTCGACGAAAATGGGAAACCCATTCGCGGCGAGGCGCACACCCCCGAAACCCATCTGATTCCGCTGACTCTCCAGGTTCCGCTCGGCAAACGCGACGCGGTCTATATCTTTGGGACCGATTACCAGACACCGGACGGCTCCTGTATCCGCGATTATGTCCATATCGAAGACCTCGCATCGGCGCATGTGTTAGCCCTGGAAGCGCTGGGCAATGGACACGAGGTGATGACGTATAACCTCGGCAACGGCATGGGCTACAGCGTCAAGCAGGTCGTTGATGTCGCGCGGGAAGTCACGGGCATCGATTTCCCGGCGGTTGAAACTGACCGCCGTCCGGGGGATGCGGATATGCTGATCGCCTCGTCGGAGCGAATCAGCCGTGAGTTGGGCTGGGAACCACGCTACCCCGATTTGCAGACGATTGTTGCTTCCGCCTGGACATGGCATACAGCTCATCCATCCGGTTTCGGCGATTAAGGGAGTGGGGCAGGTTCTACGCCTGCCCTGGAATCAAACCGTGCATATTGCGTTTAATGGCTGGTTTTGGAATCAACCGTTTACGGGCAGCGGTCAGTACCTGCGCCATCTGCTGACCGCGCTGCAATCCCTCGCGCCCCAGCACCGCCTGACATTGGTTATACCGGAAAACATGCATACGCTCGACTGCTTACCGCCGAATGTCGATGTGCTGCCGATGAGCTTTCGGTTTAATGGGGATATGGGCAAAGTGTGGTTCGAGCAGCGTTCATTTCCGCGCGCGGTTCACCGTCTGAATGCGGATCTGGCGCATGTGCCGTATTGGGGGCCGCCCCTCACCATATCCGCGCCGCTGGTTTGTACCGTGTTGGATGTCATTCCGCTGGTTGTGCCCGAATACCGCACCGGGTTCAAAAATCGCCTCTATACCAGTCTCGTGTGGGCGGCGGCCAAAGGAGCCATGCATCTGCTGACGATTTCGGCTGACAGCCAGCAGGATATTATCGAAAAAATAGGTGTTCCAGCGGCCAAAGTGTCGGTTACACATCTGGCCGCTGACACGCATTTTGATCCTGACCTGGGCCGCGAACGCGATCAGGAAGTCCGCAGCAAGTACAAACTCGATGACGTGGATGATTTTGTGCTTTATCTCGGCTCCTATGTGGCCCATAAAAATGTCCGGCTGCTGCTGGCAGCGTATACCTATGTCGCGCAGGCATTGGGTACTGATGTACCGTTGGTCCTGGCGGGAAAAACGCCCGACCAGTGGGGCACATCGCGCTTTCCTGATTTGCCCGCCGAGATCGAAAAACTGGGCCTGCGCGATCACGTGCGCTGGATCGGCCCCGTTGATGAAGCCGATAAACCGGCCCTGTACCGGCTGGCAAGTGTATTTGTCTTTCCGAGCCGCTATGAAGGCTTTGGTTTGGGACCGTTAGAAGCGATGGCCTGCGGGACTCCGGTGGTAGCCTGCAACACCTCCTCCATTCCCGAAGTCGTCGGCGATGCGGGTTTTCTGACAGACATCAGTGATGCCCAGGGGATGGGCGGCGCGATTATCTCGCTGCTAACCCAGCCCTCATTTGCCGATCAGATGCGGAACTTGGGTCTGGCACGTGCGCGTGATTTTAGCTGGCGGAAGACGGCGCAGGAAACGCTGGCCGTCTACCAGCGCATCCTGGCATCTTCCCCCGATTAGCCAATTTCTTATAATAATTTCATCTTTTTGTAAGATTTATAGAAGATAATGATGTGTAATGGAGGTAACGCGATGAAACGATTTTATGCGGCATTGGCTCTATTGTTAGTGGTCGGAACCGTGACAGCGCTGATTTTGGGACCTTCTCAAGTCGGTGCGCAGGGTGGCGAAGATACGCCTCAACCCGGCGAAGGAGATGCGGTGACCTATACATGGGCGGGTGATGTACACGCGCCGGATTTTCCACAAGGGCTGGAATGGATTAATGTCTCGCAGCCGATCAAAATGGCTGAACTGCGCGGCAAAATCGTGCTGCTCGATTTCTGGACCTACGGCTGTATCAACTGCATCCACGTAATTCCCGATCTTAAGCGATTGGAAGCCGAATATCCGAACGAACTGGTAGTGATCGGGGTGCATTCCGCCAAGTTCGATAACGAAGGTGAAACTGAAAATATCCGCCGTATTGTGCGTCGTTACGAGGTGGCGCACCCGGTTGTGAATGACAACCAGTTTGAAGTCTGGAACAGTTACGGCGTACAAGCATGGCCGACTTTTATGTTGATCGATCCGCTCGGTAAGGTGGTGGGCCAACTTTCGGGTGAGCCACTTTATGATCGTATCCAGCCGATTGTTGATGTGATGGCGAGTGAATATACGGCGTCGGGAGCCATTAACACTGCGCCGCTGACAATGTTGAAGCCGGAACTCGCGTCCATGGAATCAACGCCGCTGCGTTTCCCTGGCAAAATTCTGGCCGACTCCGCTGGCAATCGCCTGTTTATTGCCGACAGCAATCACAACCGGATTATCGTCACCGCGCTGGACACGTATGAAGTGCTGGAAGTGATTGGCAGCGGTGATGAAGGCTTGCTGGATGGCGATTTTGCAACAGCGCAGTTTTTCCGCCCGCAGGGGATGGCGCTGGTCAACAATCATCTGTTTGTAGCCGATACCGAAAACCATGCCATCCGTCAGATTGATCTGGAAGATCGTTCAGTTGTAACCATAGCCGGAACCGGTGCGCAGGGCTTCAACCGTGAAGCGTCCGGCCCTGGTCTTGAGATGGAATTGAATTCGCCCTGGGATGTCGTTGTCGCCAACGGCCAACTGTATATTGCGATGGCTGGTCCACACCAGCTCTGGGTCTATGATCTGGCATTGGGCGAAGTGGGGCCATATGCGGGGTCTGGCAGCGAATCGTTAACCGATGGCAAACTGCTTGAGGCAGGCATGGCGCAGCCCAGCGGCATCGATACCGATGGCACCGTGCTGTACTTCACCGACCCGGAAGCCAGCGCAATACGCACAGCGGACCTTGATCCGAATGGCGAAGTTAAAACGATTGTTGGCACGGGGCTGTTCGATTTTGGTGATGTGGATGGTACGGGTGATGAAGTCCGGCTGCAACACGCGCTTGGCGTGACCGTAGCGGATGATGGGTATCTCTACATTGCTGACACCTACAACAATAAAATCAAGCGCATCGACCCCGCGACACGCGAGAGTATCACATTCGCGGGGACCGGCGTGGAAGGCTCAGCGGATGGCGACTTAGCGTCCGCTCAGTTCTACGAACCAGGAGGGCTGGATTATGCCAACGGCAAGCTCTACATCGCCGACACGAATAACAATGCGATCCGTGTTATTGACATCGCAGCGGGAACCGTAACCACAGTGAGCTTCCCGAATGTCGAACTGCTGTCCGCCGCACCGGAAGTAGAACTACCTACAGCGGGGAGTGGATTTGGCCTCGAGACTGTGACGTTAGCCCCGCAAATGGTCGCGCCGGGCGAAGGCACGATTCAGATCAACATAGCGATACCGGAAGGCTATAAATTTAACGACCAGGCACCCTTCACCGCCGTCTGGCCGAACAACGCCATTGCCCAGATTCCCGAAGAGTCGCGCTCGATTCGGATTGTCCATCCTGAGATGCCGCTGGATGTCCCGGTTACGTTCAGTGCCGGACAGACCGATCTCACCGTCGAATTGGCGATCTACTGGTGCGAGGCGGTGAATGAAACCCTATGTTTTGTGAAACGCGCCCAGTTGACGGTGCCCCTGTCCGTCACAGCGACAAGCAGTGAACACACAGTAGGCATGGATTATACGTTAGTGCCGCCTGTCGTGAACGACACTTTGCAATAGAGAAAGTTCGATCAGGGTTGGATATGTATCTCACCTAAACGGACACTTTCGCCCGCTAGCTCTCCGTTCACTTTCACGGGGAGTGGTATCTGATCCCCATACCAGTAAACTTTCACCACCAGTTGGTAATCCCCTGGTGGTGTTCCATCTGGGATAGCCAGTGTGTGAATATCGTATTTCAACTCACCTGGCCCCCATGTGCTCGTCGGCGAAACACCTTCCAGCGGCGGGCCGTCGTGCTGCGCCACTTTTTGCCCGGCGGCATCCACTATCACCACCGACACGCTGTAATCCAGCGGTGGTTTTTGTTCAGCCGTCCACCACAGCGACACCCGGATACGCTTGCCCGGCGCGGCCTGTTGGGGGGCGTTGAACTTGCGCAGCGCGAACAGATTCCCCAATTCAGCAATTTGGCTGTCCGTCAGTTTATCATAACGGTAGCTGTAGAGCGGCGTGCCCAGGTGATCCACGCTCAAGGTCGCCGTCCGCTGGAAGCCCGCCAGGTCCAGCGCGGGGCCGTAATCATCCATCGGCTTATCGCCCCAATAAATCAGCCAGAACGCATCAATACTGGCGAGATATTCCTGCACATGTGGCACAAACTCGCCCTTATAGGTATCGCGCCACTCGCGTAGCGATACCCACGGCGTATCTTCGCCCATCTGCTGTTCGATATAGTAGCGCACGGGGAAATCGCCCACCCACACATCCATCAGCACTGGTTCGTTGTCCAGGTGATAATCTGTGACATGCTGGGTGACGCTGCGCCAGTCAGGATAAAATCGCCGGGCATCCACGGTCGTCAGGCTCACCACCAGCAGCACGCTGACCAGAAAAATCTGTGGCGCGCGCTTGAGGTTCGCCAACCCATGCCCCACCAATACAGCCAGCGGCGGCAGCACCAACAGAAAGTTGCGCACCGTCAAAAACGGTTTTTGAGAATTGATGAAAAAGGTCAGTCCGGCCACCAGCCCAATCCAGATCAACAGATACAGCGCGGGCCACACCGGGCGCAGCCGGAACCGCATCCGCTCCGGCTGGTACAGCACATACACCAGCCCCAGCAGCGCCAGCCCCAGCACCACACCAAACTGGTTGCCCAGCACCGCATCCCGCACGGCGCGATAAGTCGCCTCATTATTCGGCAGCGAGTTTTGATAATAAAGCGGGTTGTCCCAGCGCACGCTGTTTTGATCAATCACCACCAGGAACCAGGGCAAAAATGCCAGACAAACTGCGCCGAACAAAAAGAGTCCCTCGGCCAGTCGTTTCCACGGGCGCGCCATGATCAGCATATGAATTACTTGGGTAAAGAGCACAAACCCGCCCAGGTAATGCGTATACAGCAGCGCGATTGACGACAGCACATACCCGATTCGGTTCGCCCTGGTAGACTTTCTCCACCACCGCACATAAAACAAACTGGAGAGGATGGATAAGGTCGCCAGCGCAGCATAATGCCGGATTTCCTGCGACAAATCGATATGCAGATCGGCCACCGCCAGCAGCAGCGCCGCCAGCACGCCCACCGCCGGACCGTACAGGCTGCGCCCAAGCTGCATCATCCCGGCTACCGCCACCATTCCGATCAGCACGCCCAGATACCGCCCTGCAAATTCCGTATCCCCCGCCCCATCCCGCCACAGTCGGAAGATCATAAAGTAGAGCGGGGGGTGTTGGTCGGCGGCCAGCGTGCGGGTCACGTCATCCAATCCCGGCCCGTCACTCAACAGCATCGTCCATCCCTCATCCTCCCATAGACTGCGCTCTTCCAGCGCGTGGATGCGCACGGTCCAACCGAGCAGCAGGATGAGGGTGAGCAGTACCAGACGAGAAACATGAGTGGAAGCAAGCATACATCGTGGCCTTTAGCTGTGGAAAACGCTGGCGCGATTCTACCGTGTAAGGCCAATCCAAGAAAACAATTCCCCACCGCCTGTGGGTTTGACTCCCCTTCCCTAAAGGAAGGGGCAAGGGGGATAGGGTAAAGAACATAGTGGCGCAGCCTGATGGCTATTTGGGCGTCAGGTTTGTTTTTTCATATCCACGAGACACAAATTATAACAATTATCGATAGCCTTTGAATCTAGAAATGTGTAAACTGATTTTAAAGTGAGATGTTGGTATGTATTAGGGGAATCAAGTGGCTGATCAGGTGTTATTGTGTGCCAAACAGCATAACTTTCAGGATGTCGTAGCGCTGGCTCACCGTTATAAGTTAGGCGTTGAAGTACAAACTTTTGCCTATCCCCAGGCACTAGAGGGCGACTGGAAAAGTCTGCTGGACGAGTACCGGATTGCGCTCCGTCCCCTTTCCGGCGAAATTGCCATGCACGGCCCCTTTCTGGATATGGCCTCCGGCAGCCCGGACCCGCTGATCAATCAGGTGGTGCGTCATCGCGTTCAACAGGCCCTGCTGATTGCCGCTGAACTTGGCGCGCACAAAGTCGTTTTCCACGCCAATTTTATCGCCAGCATCCACAACCCCGAATACCGAATCGACTGGACCCAACGCCAGATCGAGTTCTGGTCCTCCCTGGCGGAAGAAGCCTGGGACAAAGGCTTGATGATCGCCCTCGAAAATATGTGGGAGTTCACACCCGACATTATCGGAGATGTCCTGCGCAAGCTGAATCTCCCTGGTTTGCGCGCCTGTGTCGATGTGGGGCATGCCCACCTGTTTTCAGATGTGCCCTTTACGTGCTGGTTACAGAGTCTGAACAGTTATGTCGTTCATGTTCATATCAACAACAACAGCGGCGCGGTGGATGAACATCATGCGCTGAGTGACGGCGTACTGAACTACCCCGAAATTCTGGCCCAGATCCGCCGGTTGCCGCATTCGCCAACCCTTGCCCTTGAAGTGGACCGGGTATCCGACATGGAACAAAGTTTTGCGCTGTTGGACCTGCCGGAGTAGGAATATCGTCTTATTCACGTCGCCGCCAATTCATCCTATGATACCTGCAATGAAATATACATTTTTCACAAAGGAAATGTTGTCAGGGGGACATCAGCAGAGGGAGTTATCATGAATGCTGACGCCAAAACCCTGAAAACACGTGTCTGGTGGAACGATGGAGAAGTAGAATTTATTCGCTGGACTGATAAAACATTGGTCTTTCGTTGGGGAGCCGATGCCCCGGTCCACATCCCGCGCGGCACAGTAATGCGGTTGCTCGAAAAAGGGGTCCTGCGCATCGAGGGACGGCATCCCGATTGGATGGTCGTTACTCGTTCGGTAGACCAACCCAGTAAACCGTTTAATGCCATTTTACGCCTGATCCGCAAACTGGGCGGCGGGGAGCAACAAACTTATTTAAGCTGATTTAGGCCGCCCCAAGAAACCCATTCATCCGGTTTGGGGTAAGGAAAATATTGGCGCAGCCTTACGTCACAAAAGCGGGGGAAAGAGGCACCTTTGAGGTGTCTCTTTTTTTGGGGAAAATCAGTTCTTGAGAATCAGTCATCCCAGCGAACGGAAACTTTTTTGTTAAAAAGTCCCGTCCAAAAGCTGCCAATGCGGATCCATGCCGTTCGCACAATCCCGCGTGGGTCCTGCACTTCCACGCGAAACACAGCCTGATCATCCGACGCGCGCAGAAGATACGGGCCGCGCCGTAAAAATCGATGCTGTTTGTTCAGAATAATAAAATGGTTCTTGGCAGCCCACTCCGCCAGCAGACGGTTGGCTCGTTCGACGTACCAGTAGAACCACAGAATGACAAACGCCAGAACGGCGGCAGCGAAAACCATCCCCCATTGATCATTCATGTCTCACCCCTCCATACAATCATTATTACGCATCCACCCGGCGTTTCGTTTCGCCCGCCATAGAAAAAGTCTCGCGTTATGCGTGCCGTCACGTTATACTGTGCCTGTCTACCATCTCTATTTTGGATTTGAGGATTCTCATGCGACTGGGGATTATCGGTCTGCCCAACAGCGGCAAGACAACGATTTTTAATGCCTTGACGGGGGCAACGATTCCCGTTGAGCCGTTTTCGTCCGGCCAACTCGAAGTTCATACGGCAGTGGTGCCCGTGCCCGATGAGCGCGTGGATCGACTGGTCGAAATTTACAAGCCCAAGAAAACGACCTACACCACCATCACCTACACCGACATCGGCGGGCTGGACAAAGGCATCGGTCAAGGCGGACTCAGCGGCCAGATGCGCAACGAATTGCAGCAGGTCGATGGTTTTGTCCATGTTGTGCGCGCCTTCACCGATCCCACCGTCCCGCACCCCCAGGAAACGGTTAACGCGATCCGCGATTTGCAGACCATTGATAGCGAATTTTTACTGGTCGATCTCATCACGGTTGAAAATCGCCTGACGCGCCTCGAAGAAGAGCGCAAAAAAGGCAAGGTCGAAAACAAGCAGGTGCTCGCCACCGAAACCGAACTGCTGGAGCGCATGCACACCCAGCTTGAGGCGGAACAGCCTCTCCGCAATCTGGACCTGACGCCCGATGAGCATAAACTTGTGCGCGGCTACGGCCTGCTGACTCTCAAGCCGATCCTGGTGATCTTCAACGTAGGCGACAGCGATGCAGATCCGGCGCAGGGGCTGGACTACACCCACAAACGGACCATTGTGGTATCCCTCAACGGCAAGCTCGAAGCGGAACTCGCCCAGTTAGACGATCCCGCTGATCGCGCGATGTTCATGGATGAATACGGCATCAAGGAACTCAGCCGCGAGCGGGTGATCCACCTCTCCTACCAACTGCTCGACATCCATTCCTTCCTGACCTATGGCGAAGACGAAGTCCGCGCGTGGAGTCTGCACAAAGGAGCGACCTCCGTCGAAGCGGCAGGCGTAATCCACACCGATCTGGCGCGCGGCTTCATTCGCGCCGAAGTCGTGCCCTATCAGGCCTTTATCGACGCCAACGGCAGTCTGGCCGAAGTCAAGGCACGCGGCAAAATGCGCCTCGAAGGGCGTGACTATATCGTGCAGGACGGCGATATGCTGGTGATCCGCTTTAACATCTGACAACGGTCAGGGCGTAGCGTGCTGCGCCCTGGGTTATTTTGTAAAACTGGTTTGCGTCCACTTATGATCGAAGCCATCCATCTCGCCAAGTCGTTCAAAAAATTCGAAGCCGTCCGCGATGTCACTTTCACCGCCCGTGAAGGTGAAGTTTTTGGGCTGTTGGGTCCCAACGGCGCGGGCAAAACCACCACCCTCCGCATGCTCTCCACCGTCATCCAACCCTCATCTGGAACCGCACGTATCAACGGCTACGACATCCACACCCACAAAGACTTGGTACGTACCAACCTGGGGATTCTGGTCGAGAGCGCAGGGCTGTATGCCCATTCCACCACCCGCGAACACCTGCGTTATGTCGGCAACCTGCACGGGTTGGATGGTGCCGGACTGGAACAGCAGATCAATGAGCTGATCGAAGCGCTGGATATGCGCGATTTTGCAGACCGCCGAGCGCAGGGTTTTTCGCGCGGCATGATCCGCAAAGTCGTGATGGCGATGGCCCTCATCCACAACCCGCCCAACGTCATCCTGGACGAGCCGACGCAGGGCCTGGATGTCGTCAGCACGCGGGCCGTGCGCGAGATCATCCGCCGCTTCCAGTCACAGGGGCGCTGTGTGCTGATGAGTACCCATCACATGGATGAAGTGGAGCGTCTGTGCGACCGGGTCGCGGTGGTGCATCGCGGTACGATTCTCGAAGAGGGCACCCCGCAGGAATTAACCGAAAAATATCAGGCGGACAGCCTGGAAACCGCTTTTATCGAGATCATCGGGGCCAAAGCGCTGCTCGAAGAGGCCGAACGTGAAGCGCTGGAAAAACGAAGGGGCAAACGACAGTGAACTGGCGCAAAGTATACCGGATCGTTCTGCGAAAAGAACTGCGCGAACTCCTGCGCGACAAACGCTCCTTGTTCTGGCTGTTCGCCCCGCCGATCATCCTGCCCGGCCTCGCGGTGTGTGCCGGGTTATTTGTGGGCACCCAGGCGATCCGTATCGCCGAAGAAGGCTTCCCGGTCTGGATCGAAAACGGCAGTGCGGCCCCCGATCTCGTGCAGCAGTTCGAAAACGACGAGGGCACCTATCTGGTTGATCCACCCTCCGACCCGTACGCCGATCCCTTTGGCGATGCCATGATCGTGATCACCATCCCGGACGATTTTCAGGCCAAGCTCACCAGTGGCGAAACCGCTTCCATCCAGATGACCACCCACGACAATTCGGTGATCTCCTTCCTTGCCAAAGGGGCCGTGCGCAGTGTACTGGATGACTATCGGGACACCCTGCTTGATCAGCGCTTATCCGATCAAGGGCTGACCCGCGACTGGCTGAATCCGATCACCATCAACGAAGAACGCCGCGCGACGGGTTCCGTTGTGGCCGACGACGAAGATGAGGACGGTAACATCCTGGCGACCATCTTTCTCCCGCTGGCCGTCACCTCCTGGCTGATTGGCGGCGGCATGGGCCTGATCCTCGATACAACAGTGGGCGAAAAAGAGCGTCAGACGATTGAAAACCTGCTCGTCACGCCCGCCAGCCGCATCGGGATTGTATTGGGGAAGCTGACCGTCGTGTTTATCGCGTCGCTGGCCGTCATGAGTCTGTGGCTGACCGAGGGCATTGTGCTCAATGCCTTTAGTGCAACGGCTCCCAAACTGCTCGAATCGGAATCAATGGGCACCGGCGATATGCTCGACCTGTTGTTGAAAAATGGCAGCGGGGTGTTGGGATTGGTCGCCGCCCTGGTTATTCTGGTCGTACCGTTTATTATCGCGCTCAACGGGCTGGTGATGGCCTGGTGTGCCCGCGCCGCCAATTACCGCGAAGCCAACCTGTTTATGGTCCTGACCCAATTAGGTCTTCCCGCCAGCATCCTGCTGACCATTTTCAGTTTGCCGGCGTCTGTTCCCAGCTTGGTTTACGGAATCCCATTTTTTGGTACAATAGTATGTATCCGCGATCTGTTTAGTAATACCCTGTCTACGGGCGGCTTGCTGATCAACGTCTCCACCGGCATCCTGTACGCAGCGGCCAGCGTTGGATTAGCGGCCTGGGTATTCAATAAGGAATGGTCACTCACCCGCGGATTACAATAGTTCAGGGGGCAGTACCAGATGGCGCTTGAATTACCCAAAGCGCTGCACATCGATCACGTACTGGACGGCGTGTACATTTCCGGCTGGCAGGCGACCCAGTTTGCTGGTTATTTGCGCCAGGCGGGAATTGTCAACGTCTTAAAACTTTACGGCGAGCTACCGCGTCACTTCCCCCCCGATTTTAACACGCTCGATCTGCCCATCACCGACGCCGATTCCCTGCACCATGCAACAATTGAGCGCGGCCTCGATTTTATTCGCAGTCACGTTCAGGCACATCCGCCCCAACCCGTGTTGGTCATGTGCGCGCGCGGTGTGAACCGTTCGGCCACCTTTGTGCTGGCCTATCTGGTATCACGTGGCTACCCCCTCCCCGATGCCTTCCGCCTGCTGCGCGAACGGCACTATCAGGCCACCCCTCACCCTATTTTATGGGAGTCCCTTATCCGTTATTTCAATTTAAACTATACCGTAGACGATGCGCTGGTCTGGATGCGTCGTGACGAAAGGGGGTCTCCATGACCGATGCGGAATCCGATCCACCGGTCGATCATGTGGTGGATGGCGTGTATATTTCGGGTTGGCGTGCCACGCTCTACGCCGATCAACTGCGCGCTGATCATCTGCTGTGGGTGTTGAAGTTATATATGGACCAGCCCTACTTCCCCCCCGATTTTATCACTCTGGAAAATTCATTGAACGACGGCGAATTTATCCCCTTGTCGGTGCTGCGGCGCGGGGTTGACTTTATTGTGAAACAGGTGGATGCCGGGAACAAAGTGCTGGTAATGTGCGGCGCAGGCATCAGCCGCTCCTCGACCTTTGTGCTGGCTTATATGCTGGAGCGCAATTACGATCTTCAGCAGGCGTTTCAAATTCTGCGCCTGACCCACCCCGTCGCCACGCCCCATTTTCAGATGTGGCTTTCGTTGTTAACACACTACCACCTGTCCTACACCCTCGCCGATATTTTCGCCTGGATGCGCCGTAAAGAAATTTCATAGGAACCGTGCAAACCACGCCGTGATTCGCTGGTTATAGTCGTCCCTGTGCAGCGTGTACGCTTCGCGGTGTTCGGCCCCCGCCACACACCACAATTCGGTTGGTCCGGCGGCAGCCTTGACTAGTTTTTGAACTTCCTCTGTGCTGACAAACGGATCCGCCTCGCCGTGAATAAACAGCGTCGGCACCTTGACTTTGGCAATCACATCCGCCGGATTCGCGCGATAAAGCTGGTAGCGTACCCGCAGCGACCCGATCAGCAGCATCACCCATGCCAATCCTCGCGCCGCCACCAGCGGAATACCGCGCATCCGCCCCCAGGCCGTTAGCAGTCCCGCCAGCCTGGGATACGCGCCGTCCACGACCAGCGCCGCGATCCGCGCGTCCTGCGCCGCAGTCATCAAGGCCACCCCTGCGCCCATACTGAATCCCATCACGCCCACCTGCTCCGCGCCGTGTATCTGCTGCACATAATCCAGCGCGCCCAGCAGATCGAATTGTTCCAGCACCCCCAACGACACCAACTGCCCAGCGGACTTCCCATGTGCCCGAAAATCAAACATCAACACATTGAATCCGGCATCATGCAGCGGTTTGACCTGCGGAATATCTTTATCCAGGCTGCCGTTCTGCCCTGGACACACGATAATCGTGCCGTGTACTGTGCCTGTGGGTGCCGGAATCCACCACCCTCCGAGTTTGGTCTGGTCTTCCCGGCTGAAAAATTCCGCCGCATTGCACGACATCCCGTGCAGCGTGGGGTGATCCGGCTCGTCCGGTATCCGCCGCCGCATCATCGGGACTGTCGCCGCGAATCCGAGTGCCAATGCCACGATCAGCGCCACGCTGACCAGCCACACCACCCCCGCCAGCACCATACCTAAGACTCCTCAATCGTAATGGTGATCACCTTGTCCCCCGGTGCCGGGTTCGGGAACCGGATCGGATCATAGGCATTGCGCGGCGTCAGGCTTTGGACCACGTCCATTCCTTCGACCACCACGCCGAAGATCGTGTATTTTCCGTTCCATTCTTCCTCAGGATGCAGCGGTGCCAGCGTGATAAAAAATTGGCTCCCCGCGCTGTTAGCGACACCTTGCGTCCGGGCCATCGCCACCAGTCCGGCCCGGTCAAAAGTCAGGCCGTTAAAATTCTCATCAGGAATCGTATAGCCCGGCATACCGCGCCCGGTCCCGCTCGGATCGCCCGTCTGCGCGATGAATCCCGGCAGCACATAATGGAACGTGATATTGTCATACCATCCATTCTGCGCCAAAAAGATGAAGTTATTCACCGCCACCACCGCATCGCGCGGGAATAGATCGATTACGATATTCCCCTTTTCAGTAACAATCGTCGCCCGGTAATTTTTCTCAGGATCAATCGTGATATCCGGCGCATGATCGAAGAATCGAGCTTCCAGAAACGCCAACTGTGCCGCCTCATCAAACCCGTTCAGATCGTCGCTCCCCGTATAGGGAATCCCGTTGAACAACAGCACTGGCGGCGCAGCAATGCCCAGAATCGCGGCATCCTGCTGCGCGGTGGTAATGATCGGCTCGTACTGCTTGCTGTACATTTCCTCGTCAAACCGCGTCAGGTCCAGCCCCACCAGGATCGCGTATTGGCTGAGCGTCACGCGGAACTGATCCGGGGTTTGCGCCAGCCATTCGCTTTGATGCGTGAACAGTTGATCGTGCATCTCCCAGAATTTATTCTGCGCGGCAGCAGCTTCGCTGGCTTGCAGCGCCAGCGCCGATTTATCATACGCCCGCGTATCGGGCAGATGCCGCCAGATCAACCGCACGCGATCCGGGTAGCGGTTGCGCAGCACTTCCAGATCGCGCGCATACCGGGCGCACAGTTCGCACTGAAAATCCCCATACATCACCACCGTCAGACTCGCGTTTTCCGGTCCGAGTGCATACCCCTCCAGCGTGATCGCCGCTGACAGGTCCAGGGTGGGCGCTTCGGTAGGGACGATTGGAGTTTCTGTAATGCCTGATACGCTGGCGGTTCCGGTGGCGTCCGCCGTCGGCCAGAACGTAGGCCGGGGCGTCGCGACAACCGCGTTCAGTGTCGGTTGAAGCGTCGCCTGCTTTTTGCCCGTATCACTTTTTTCGCTCGAACCACACGCCGCCAGCAAAACCGCCAAAATGACACAATACACCCAGTGATTGCGCCTTACGCATCGAGGGGGTGAGGTTCGTCTCAGGGCTATTCGTCGCATACTCTGTTAATCTCCCATATTCGTTCCAATTTGCTGTGCGCTCGTAATCCAGGGATGATCCAGCGGCACTTTTTTCAGGTTCCCGGCTACTTGTTCCAATGGCACCGGGACGCATCCATCCCCGCGCGACGCCACCATCACCCCAAAAACGCCCTCGTTAACCAATTGAGCCGCCGTCGTGCCCAACCGGGTCGCCAGCAGTCGATCCGCCGATGAGGGTGCCCCGCCCCGCTGAAGATACCCCAGAATGGTCACGCGTGACTCCAACCGGGTCAGCGCTTCCAACTGACGCGCCAGCCGTACGGTATGATCCACTTGCGCCGCTTGCAGGGTCGCCAGTTCAGCTTCAGCCGCACGCCGTTCCTGTTTATGTTCCGCCGTTTGAATTTTTTGTCTGACTGCATCAATAGCTTCTGCGTCTTCTTTTGCCATTGCGCCTTCCGACACTGCCACGATACTAAATCCGCGCCCGCCCCGGCTCCGTTCCAGAATCGAATCGGCCACTTTATTGACATCATACGGAATCTCAGGGATCAGAATCACATCCGCGCCCCCGGCAATCCCTGCGCCCAGGGCCAGCCATCCCGCGTTATGCCCCATAATCTCCACCACAATAATTCGGTGATGGCTGTGGGCGGTGCTGTGCAGGCGGTCAATCGCTTCCGTCGCAATGCCCAGCGCCGTATCGAAGCCAAAAGTCACATCTGTCATCGCCACATCATTATCAATCGTTTTGGGCAGCGTGACGATATTTAGTCCTTTTTGCATCAGCCGGTAAGCGCTTTTTTGCGTACCCCCGCCGCCCAGACACACCAGCGCATCCAGGTTATGCTTGTGATAGTTGGCGATGATCACATCCGTCATATCCAGCAGTTCATCGCCCATCGGCATTTTATGCGGTTTGTCGCGGCTGGTCCCCAGAATCGTCCCCCCCAGCGTCAGAATCCCCGACAATGCCGAGCTGTCCAGCGGTTCGGTCCGGTTTTCCATCACCCCGCGCAACCCGGCCCGCACACCCGTGACAGTCATCCGATACGACCGCAGCGCCGCTTTGCCCACGCCGCGAATTGCCGCGTTCAAACCAGGGCTGTCTCCTCCTGCTGTCAAAATACCAATATGTTTTGCCATTTCCGCCCCTTATTCTTGCGGCCACTCGGCCAACAGCCGCGCCGCCTCGTCCAAAGATTTTCCCGCTGCCAATGCATGAACACGGCCCGCCCGCGCGGTCTCCAGTGGTACGGCGCTTCGCCCATCCGCGCATTCCGCATCCCAATACGCCGCCGACATTTGCAGCGCCTGCGCCGCCAGGTTGATCTGATCCACCACCGCCTCCGCTTCGGGGTGCGCCGCCCGGTCTTCGCTGGACAGCCCAAACTCGCCTGGAACCACCATATACTCCTGGCAGCTCACACTTTCCCCCAAAATAATCCGGTCCCAAAAGGCTAACGCCGACGCCTGATCCGCCCGGACCTCGGCCAGCATCCCCGCCACATCGTCGCGTGAGATCGTCTCAGGATCGGCCTTTTCCCCGGTTTGCAGCGTACATCCGGCCACCAGTGTCAGCCCTACGCCCACTACTACCAGCCATCGTCGTATCATAGCCACCTGTCCGTTTCCTGCGATTGTAGCGATTTCACGGTACAATGCGAACTCGACATTTTTTATTTTTCGCCACCTGATTCCAGACAAATGATGACTGTACGCCGCCTTCTAACCCTGATTGTACTGGCGACTGTTCTCGGACGGGTCGCCTTTTTACTGTTTTTCAGTCATACCCTGTCCCTGCAAACCTCCGGCTACGATACCTATGCCGTCAATATCATGGAGGGACACGGTTATACCCGCTTTGAGGATCGCACCGGCGACTCCGATCTTCCCCCACTCTATCCCTATTTCCTGGTCGGCGTCTATAAGCTGTTCGGGCGCGATCCGCTCTCCGTCGCTGTCGTTCAGATCGCCCTGGATGTGATCGTCGTGCTGCTCCTCTTCTGGATCGGGCGGCGCGTCGGCGGCGATTGGGTCGGGTTGTTGTCGTCCGCTTTTTACGGCCTTTACCCCTATCTGCTGTTTCAGAATGTGTCCCTCAACGATACCGGCATTTTTATCCTGTTCCTCACCGCTGGAATTGCCCTTTCGTACCGCGTATTAGACGCCCAAAACTGGCGCGCTGCGCTCGGCCTCGGTCTGATGTTCGGCCTCGCCGCCCTGACCAAAACCCTCGTGCTGCTGATTCTGCCCTTATTGGCGCTCTGGTGGTGGAAACATTTAGGTTTTCGTGCCGCGTTCCGCCTCGGCCTGATCAGCGCCCTCGCCCTGCTCGCGGTGATCTCGCCCTGGATCATCCGTAATATCCGCCTGCACGATGCCTTTGTGTTGATCAGCACCAACGACGGCAGCAATTTACACCAGGGCAATAACGCCTGTGTCGCGGACTATCTCGCGCGCGGCTGGGATGCCCAGTGGGTCAACTGCCTGGAAGTGCCGCCCGCTGGCCTGAGCGAGGTCGAAACCGCCAACTGGCACCGCGATCAGGCGATCAATTATCTGCGCGACCACCCTGGCGACTGGCCCCATCTCTTCTGGACCAAGTTTTGGGTGCTGTGGAGTCCCTCGATCATGCCCT
Source organism: uncultured Anaerolineaceae bacterium (assembly GCA_964472565.1). Classification (GTDB taxonomy): domain Bacteria; phylum Chloroflexota; class Anaerolineae; order Aggregatilineales; family Aggregatilineaceae; genus DATAMF01. The sequence continues at coordinate 596 of CAYYNB010000022.1, read as the reverse complement.
ACGATCTCCCACCCGATCCCTATCTGGTCGATGATGCCGTGTTGCAATATCACACCACCGCCTTTAAAGTCGCCCGCGCCGTACATCTGCTCTATTTCGGCCCGCTGCTGCTGTTAGGCATCGCGGGGTTAGGGTTGGCCTGGCGCGACAAACGCCTGATCGGGCCGCTGGTGGCGGTCATCATCACCATCACCCTCGCCTATCTGGTTTTCCACCCCTCGACGCGCTACCGTGCCCCCGCCGATCCCTTTGTTTTCATCCTGGCGGCCTACACCGTTGTCAAACTGTGGCCCCGTGTCCACGGTTTTGCAGGAGCGCTCCGCCACGTTTTTCCCCGTTCCTGCTAATCCCCGATCACAGATCAACGGCTCATCGTAGGAGCGTCAGCTTACCGCGGGGCCGTTGAATCTCTGTAATACATTTTTTATTAGCCATCCGAGTTCACCATCCAAGTTCACCATCGAATGACTATACATCTTCGAACATCCGTGCTATTCTGTATCTCAGACAACACCGCACCTTTAATCAATTTTTCCCGTCTCGCGTCGCCAAACACCCTTTCCCGACGCGAGTTTTCCCCTCAGACCTGCGCAAAG
>CAYYNB010000021.1:0-50445 GCA_964472565.1 uncultured Anaerolineaceae bacterium | reverse complement strand
TAGCGCGCATCGTTCGGGTCGATGAGGTCCCCGGTTCAAATCCGGGCGCCCCGACACATTTTCTAGCCAGTTGTCCTCAAAAGGGCACCCTACTATTGTGCTCCCAGCCGACGAAATCGGGTAATGATTTCGTCGGCTTTTTGTTTTTCGCGCAGTTCTTCGGGATTAGACGGGGGCAAGTCTGTGCTTAACAAGCGGCTCGCGTTTCGCAGGTCCTGATCGCTGACATCCTGGTAATACCCAAAGGTGATTTCGGGCCGCGCGTGACCGAGGTAGGCCTGAGCCACACGAACGGGAACGTGCGCATGCGCGAATTTGGTACCGACGCGATGGCGCAAGCTGTGTGAGCCAAGAGATCGCTCTAACCCCACCTTTTTGCATAGGCGGCGCACCACACGCGATACGGCATCCGCAGTCAGTGGTTTGCCGCCGTCGCGCATCGAGGTGAAAACGTAACGATGTTTGACCCTGGGGCGCAACACCAGCCAGGCACGCAAGGCCGCTCCCGTTTCAGCACCAAAATAAATCACCCGCCGTTTGTCCCCCTTCCCGTCTACCATCGCGCTGAGGTTATCCAGGTTTAAGTCATCCAGGAGTAACCCGGCGGCCTCACCAGCACGGCACCCGGACTGTGCCAGCAAAAAGACGAGCGCGCGATCTCGCGGCTTGAACTGGGTCCCCGCGAGCAGCAGATCGGCCTCGTCATCAGTGGCAGCCTTACCAAGACCTATCGGGCGCTGCGGTTTGGGATTGGTAATGTCCTTGGCGGGCGATACAGCGAGGTGCCCCTTCTGGACACACCATCTAAAAAAGGTTTTGAGCGTTTTGATGTTTTTATAGACGGTGGAACTGCTCAGCTTCGCTTCCTCGGTGGGACGGTACGGATGCTGCTCATACTTGGTCGAGCGATGACGCATCGCAGCGATGTACGCATTGAGGTCATTTTCGTTGATCAGTTCCAGGGGGCGTTCGGGACCGATGTCGGCAACAAACTTACGCAGCAGTTTGGCGTAAGTTTCGCGCGTTGAATCAGCGCGATTGACGTTCAGAAAATAATCTAGGGCCTCTCTTAATTTCATGAGTCCTCCTCTCTTCAGACATCATAGCACTATTTATTCTGGAAAGAGGAATCGCTTATCAGACACAAGTCTGACATTTACCAAACATATAAAAACGACGCCCGTCAGGTTCGGGACAAACGAACACTGGCGGGCTAACCAGCATACGGAAAAGGCCTCCGATGTTGGCTGAGACAACTATAAGCTGGTGCGAACTTTAACACCAAATTGTCTTAAAAGCCACCCCGGAAGCCCTCACCGCGTGCCCCATTCGCAAAAGGAGTAGTTTTATATGGCGGCACCAGCAGTTAACACCGACCCATTGGAGACACTCAAAGCCGAAAACCTGAGATTAACCGAAGAGCTTCGCCGTGTCAGTGAACAGCGGGACGTTTTGGCAAGCATCAGCCAGGCGCAAGGTGCGCTGTTAACCGAGATTGTCCGTGACAACCTGATCATTCCCATGCGCACCTGGCAGACGGCTGCCCCCGCGCTTAATCAATGTCCAGGCGCTGCTCAGCAGGCATTTATTCACCTGCTGGTCGATGCAGGCCAGGATGGCGTTACCAAACAGCACTGGACCGGATTAACTTTAGGCAAGGCGATTGGGTTGACTCGCGCGAGTCGCGAGCGACTGATCGGGCCGTTGGAAGCGGCGGGGATTATCGCCCCAGAGCAACCTGGTGCGCGGAAGGCGACCAGCTACCGAATCAAAGTTTTGGAGAATAACGCGCTGTCACAGCGTATTTCAGCCCTCCAAACGCGCTGCTACAGCGTATTATTTGGGGCCGACACCCCTGCCGTATGGTTTCCAGCCGCTGCCGATAATGCGCTGCCACAGCACATTAAGCCACAAAACACGCTGCCACAGCGCGTTTTGCCCCCTAATACGCTGCTACAGCGCATTAAGCCCTTTGATGATGATGAATCAATAACAGATATCCTGATCGGAGAAGAGTCATCATCAAAGTCGGTGTGGACCTCGGCGGACCTGGAAATCATCGGCGCAGCGATTAACGGCTGGGGGGTGTCGAAGGCCCTGCGGGCCAAGTTGTATACCCAAAAGCCGGAAGTCGCCTTAGCTTTTGCGCTCCAGGCGCAAAAGGGGCGGCAAAAAGCCGGGCTGTTGAGGGTCTTGCTTCAGGATGGGAGCGCGCCGGCGGCTGAGTATCTACAGCAGGCGCGTCAGAAACTAGCTCGCGTTCTACCTACGCCGCCGCTGCCCATCGTTTCGGAAGACTCACGCCGACCCGCCTATATCCAACCTGAAAATCTCGAACCGGCAGACGATCCCAGCGTGGATCAACCGTTGGGAAACGAGTATACCCCCCACACGGCATGGCTTGCCGTGCTGAATCAACTGCGCTTTCACGTTAATCAGACAGACTTCGACCTCTGGTTACAGCAGTCAAAAGCCAAAAGTTGTACGGACGGGGTGATCACCGTCTGGGTCCGGCATGCGTATGGACCCAGTTGGCTGAAAAGCCATCTGTCGCATCTGGCGGAAAGATTCCTGGCAAAAATCACGGGCACAACCCTGCGGGTGCGATGGATCAGCGAGCTTCAGGATTCAGATCGTCCCGAAACGTTCGATACCTTGTCGCTGCTGGCCGGGTGGGACACGGTCACGCCGCCAGCATACGAGCATTCAAACCCTGCTATGAGAGGGACACCATGAATCAACCACACAACACCGTACGAGTATCAGGATGAACCAAAAGGAAGGGAACAGTGGCTAAAGCACGACGTGATGGACGCAGTGAATGGGATGTGGAGCGCGAAGCAGGTGAGGAATTCAGACGCCTCAACCCGCAGCCCCAAAAGGCCGCCAAGCCGGAAAAGATCGAACCCATGCCCGCCGGATTGGTGCAGCACATGGGACAGGGTGGCATCTGGCTGATCCTGAGTGATCGTCAGCATCGTTCGGACCAGCCGGTGACGGAATTGACGATTGTTCTGGGCGAGCACGTGACGCAGGTGCTGCTGCCGCTGCGCCACCTGGAAGCGCTTCAGATGGAAGTCACACGGGCGATGGACGATCACCGGCTTGCCCAGCAGCGCTGGCAGGCGGGTGTAGACATCGATGCAGCGCATGAGGACGCCATGCGGGATTGGAACGCTGCAAAGGATGCATTTGAGAAGCAGGCGGTTCATGTCTGGAAACATGGCCCGGCGGAGAAGGTGGAACCGGGACAGGCAACTATCAACCTGGAGGCATTCAAACGCGACGAGCCGGGCACGGTGCCCAGCGCTGCGCCACAAGCAGATGAGGGAAGTCAAGGCGATGCGCTTCATTCCTGAGGAGCCGGTTGGTTTCTACGACAGCCACACGGGGGCGCGAGCCTGGGCGCGCTGGATGCTGTACCAGCCCGATCTGGTGATTCTCGACACCGAAACCACCGGGCTGGACGGGTGGAGTGAAGCAGTCAGCATTGCCGCAGTAGATCGGGAGGGTAATCCCCTTCTGAACACGCGCGTTAAACCCACCTGCTCGATCCCCGGTGAGGCAACCGACATTCACGGGATTATGAACCGGGATGTGGCAGATGCACCGACATTCCTGGACCTGTACCCCCAGATAAAGGCGCTTTTTCAGCGGCAAGTCGTGATCTACAACGCGTCGTATGACACCGGGATTCTCCACCGGTGCTGCGCGGTGTGGGGGCTGCCGCCAATGCCCGTCGAGGTTTCGCACTGCGCGATGCTGGCCTATGCCGCGTATTACGGCGACTGGTCGGATTACTTCGGCAGCTTCAAGTGGCAGAAGCTATCCGTGGCCGCTGGTCGTTACGGCTACGAGTACCGGGCGCACGATGCGCTGTGCGACTGCCTGGCGACGCTGCAGGTGATGCGCGGCATGGCTGGGCTGCTGCCGTATAAGGGAGGATAGGAAATTTATGGGGAAATATGCAGAAAACACCACCGTCAACGTAGATCGCTCGCGCGCTGAAATCGAGCGCACATTGGAGCGTTATGGGGCAACCGGCTTTATGTATGGCCGGGACGGTACCCAGGCCATGCTCGCCTTCCGGCTGAACGGGCGCATGATCCGCTTCGTGATCCGGATGCCGGATCGGGATGATCCACAGTTCAAACAACGGGAAGTGACGCGCAGTAACCAGTACGTCACCCGCACGACACACAAGCAACTGCGAGCAGATGAACAGATCGTTGCTTGGGAGCAGGCCTGCCGCCAGCGCTGGCGCGCCCTGGCGCTGATCATCAAAGCCAAACTCGAAGCCGTGGACAGTGGCATTGTCACCTTTGAGCAAGAGTTTCTGGCGCACACCCTGCTACCGGATGGGCAGACGGTGGGCGACTGGATGGAGCCGCAGGTCCAGCAGGCGTATCTCACGGGCACGATGCCTGCGCTGCTGCCCGGATTACCGAGCGGAGCGGTGCGTTAGATGGACGAGACCAAAATCAGCATCTGGGATTGGCCCGAATGGAGTGAACATCTGACGTTCACCATCGTGAATACCGCGGATGACACCAACCTCTATGTGAAGACGGGCAAGCCGGACGTTTTTCAGAGTCGGCTTCGGTTTACGTGTCCGTCGACAGGGCGTTCGGTAGAGTTCTTTTTCCAGGGCGAAGCCGTTGATGATGAAAAACTCGCGCGGTTGCTCGGTCAGGTCAAGCTGCTGATCTGGAGCGGGTTAACCTGGACCAATTAGAAGAGGGATCGATGCAAAACGTACTGTTCAGTACCAATCATCTCACACCGGCAGACTGCGCCGCTTGGCTGCAACAGCTACTTGTACCAAATAAGCAGCCGGGTGTGCGTGGGTATGCCGAGAAACGCTGCGTTCAGTTTCAAATCGTGACCGAGAACTCAAACGAGTTGGTGCCGCATTTTACGATTGTCGCCGTGATTGAAGACGGCGAATAAGTCCCTTTTAAATGCCAAGGGGCCGAACACCCCCGCGTGGCGGTGTCAGCCCCTCCAAACCAAGGAGAATGTAACACATGACTACCGTAATCACAAGTGCCAATGAAAAAGGCGGCGTCGGGAAAACGACCACTGCCGTGAATATTGCCGCCGGTCTGGCCGCGCGTGGAAAAAAAGTACTGCTGGTTGATGCCGAAGAGCAAGGCCATGCCACGCTCTCGCTGGGAATTAAAAAATACCCTGGCATCTATGACCTGCTTGTGCGGGATGCGGCTTTTGCAAACGTCATTACTGCGATTGACCCGGCCAAGTACGGCGGTACGGGACAATCCAATCTCTCCAATCTCTATTTGATCGGCTCGAACGTGGAGACACGGAACATTGCCAACTCAATCTCCAACGCCTGGGTTTTGGCGGACCGCCTGGCGGAACTCGAAACGATGTTCGAGTACGTCCTGATCGACACTGCGCCCACGCCTTCATTGCTGCATGGCGCGATTTATCTGGCGACCAACTACATCCTCTATCCGACGGAATGTGAGCACCTGAGTTTTGACGGACTGACGGAGAGCCTGAACCGCCTGCAAGCGTCGCGGCGGCTGAATAATACCCAGGTCCAGATCGCCGGCATTATACCGAACAAGTTTCGCGCCAGCACGCTTGAGCACCAGGAAAACCTGGATGTGCTGCGGCGAGAATTTGGCGACCTGGTCTGGCCGCCGATTTCGCAGTCGATTGTCTGGTCTGAAGCGGTGTCGTATGCACTGCCCGTTTTTGTACACGCGCCGAATCATGATGCGGCATTAGCCGCCTGGGAATTGGTAGATCGAATCGAGGGATTGTCCAATGGGAAGCCGTCGTAGAGGGAAAGCCCGACAGGGGGCGTTTGATCGCCCCGACTATACCCCCGAAGAAGCGGCCAACCTGCTCTATGGGGATATCAGTGCGCTGGAGAAGATTGACCGCCAGCGGGTGATTGTGCGTCCAGTCTCAGTGGGCGAGATCACGCTCTACCCAGAGATTCAGGTGCGCGTGGGAGGGTTGGACCCGGAAACTGTTGAGAAGTATGTTCAGATTCTGCTCAATGGGGGCGAGTTCAGTGACCCGATTATCGTCTACCTGGATGAGGAACGCGGCGAACTGATTCTTTCGGCGGGCTATCATCGTTATGAATCAACGATCCAGGCCCTGGAACGCGCCGACGATCCACAGAGTATCAAACCCCTCAAAGCGGAAATTCGTCCGGGGGGATATGAGGCGGCCTACGATTATGCCGAAGAGGACAACCTTCAGCATGGAAAGGCGCTGTCGAACGCAGATAAGCAATATATTTTTGAGCGGCGGCTGCGGCGCGGCCATGCATGGGCCACATCGTCAGATCGGGAAATTGCGCGGCAGTTGGGGGTATCTCATCCTACGATTGCCGCATGGCGCAGAAGCCTGACTGGTAAATTCTTACCAGTCGAGCCAGGTGGGGAAATTTCCTCAACTGGTAAATTCTTTCCAGTTGAGGAAAAAACACGAGGCGCAGACGGCAAATTCCGAGACACTTCTGGGATTCGCAAATCTAATCAGCGTCGTGCCCAAACAACGCCCAAGCGTGAGAAACCCGCTAAGCCGTCGATCCACTATAAAACCGACCTTGACGCTGATCCCGGCTACGAGGAGCCATATGTGGACTATGGCGACGAAGACAGCGCGCCGTTGGATGGGCCGAACATACCAGAGCATGAACAGCCGTATGCAAAGCCGAAGACCAATCCCGTCTATGTGCAGGCCAATCTCGCGCACGTGGCGGTGCTGCTGCATGGGCTGCCTACCACCGCTGACGCCTGGCAGGGAATCGCGCCGACGGTGCTGCACGAACTGGCACTCCAGGTGTGGAACGTGGGAAACATGCTTCATTCGATTGCCGATGGGTTAGACCAAGCCGAACGGGGTGGCGCATGAGTGAAGGGTCTCGTTTTCCGATTGAGTTTGCGGCGCAGGTGGCGGTCAAGGTGTGTGACCGCCTGGCACCCTACTGTGAGCGAATCGCTATCGGTGGCAGCATCCGGCGGAAGCTGTCGTTTGTGGGCGACATTGAGCTGATCGCCATTCCCAAAATCGAATATCGCCAACCGACTGAGCAGCTTGCATTTGCGGGTCAAGGCAAGCCGATACCAAGCGAACCGCAGCCAGTCAATCTGCTGGATGAAAAACTGGAGGAGCTTCTGGAACAGGGCTGGATTTGGAATATCCCCAAACAATCAGACCTGCGTCGAGCCTGGGGAGATCGCTATAAAAAATTCTGGCTGCTGACCAACAACCGACATGGAGATATGAAGGTCGATCTCTGGATCACGTCTCCCGACTCGTGGGGGGCGATCTATACCATCCGGACCGGGCCGAGCGCGTTCAGCACGGCCCTGGTGACGCACATCAAATATTACACGCCGTATCGCCAGCAGGAGGGAAGCCTGGTGCGCAAGGATACCGGCGTGGTTGTACCGGTGCGCGAGGAGCGGGCTTACTTCAATCTGGCGGGGATTACCTGGATTGACCCCGAACAGCGCACCGTGCGTGAGTTGCACCGCGCGATTGCTGCCTGGCGCACACAGAAAGCCCCGCGCTCGCTGGCGGGCGGGGAGCAGCGGTGCGATCCCAACCTATCGGGGATTGTGTATACTGATGATGAAGCGGTGCGAGCCAGTATTCGAGAGCGCTTGGAAGCCGAGTTAGGAGTCACATGGGCGGCACGCAGTTGGAACTTTTCGAGCTAACCACATTTGAAGCGACCTGCCCGCGCTGCGGGCATCACTTCAAACAAACAACGGGGGAGATAGATCGAGATCATCTGCTCAAAGAACTCATGGAGCATCCCGATGTAAAAGCCCTGTTGGGCGAGTCGCGTCTCTTTCTCAAATTCTCCCCGCTCGCCTTTCTTATGGGGCATACCGTTGGGGTTTCATTATGGGGACGCGAGTCGGTGTATACACCGTCTGCGGCTCACAAACAACTGCGCAAGCTGGTGGCGAGTAAGGTGGTTGTAACCGAACAGAAAGGCAAATATCACCAGTATCGTCTTGTGGTAGCCCCCAAATGCGAAACAGGAAAAATTAGGAAAAATTTCTGAGAACTTCTGTGCTACTATCAGAAGTATCTCATCAGATATGTAGTTTCGAGAAAGGCGGAGTCAACTCTCGGTAAGTCCTTCTCGTCGTGATATGACAATCGCGGTACTGCGTGCCCCCCCTCCTCTCACGCAGTACCCCCTTCCCAACAAGGCCACTTGGGAGGGAAACAAGTTAGAGGCAGCCCCTTGCGCGGGCTGCAACGGATTCAAACGGCGCGAGCGTTTGCTTGGGCCGTTTTTGTTTTTTGGGAGCGTACACCATGACCGACGCCTTGACGGGCGATTTACTAACCATCCGCTATGTGACGTTAGATCAGGCTCTTGCCTGGGTCTGGGCGGGTAACCCGAAAAAACACGACCTGGACGGCCTGACCGCCAGTATTCGTACACACGGCTTCCGCGACCCCTCGATTTATGACAGCACCCTTGATGCGATCCCGGCAGGCAATGGCCGCCTGGAAGCGTTGGCGCATCTGCGAGAACAAGGCGAAAGCGCGCCGCGTGGGGTTGGCCTGGATGGGGCCGGGGTTTGGCATGTGCCGCTCATCTTCGGAGCGGATGCGACGTCTCAACTGGCCGCACAGCGCTTTGGCATTGACCACAACAACCTGACGGTGGTCGGGTTTAGCGCGGAGGAAGTCGCGCGGCTGTGGCGAACGGAGGACTACCTGACCCTGCTGGAACGACTCCAGCAGGCCGATGAACTGCCGGTCTCGGTTTCGGCAGAAAATATGCAGACGCTCCTGGACCTGGCGAAACTGCCGTCCACCTGGGATGAATATGACGAAAGCACGGCAGACGAGGTGGCATGGAATGAGTGTCCCAACTGTGGGCATCGCTGGCCGAAATAACTACCTGGCGCTGTTAGAAAACGCCTGGGCTGAGCACCTGGCTCCCCGTGCGGCAGATGCGCCAACGGTGATCAGTTCCTTCGCGGGCGCAGGGGGATCATCGCTTGGGTACAGCATGGCCGGCTACCGGGAAATACTCGCCATTGAGTGGGACGATAACGCAGTGCGAACCTTCCGGCGCAACTTCCCCGGCGTGCCTGTTTTTCACGGCGATATTGCCCAGTTAGCGGTGGACGATGCGCTGGAGATGGTGGGGGTGCAGCCGGGTGAACTGGATGTCTTCGATGGCTCGCCGCCGTGCCAGGGGTTCAGCACCTTGGGCAAACGGCAGATCGATGATCCGCGCAACCAATTGTTCCGGGAATATGTGCGACTGCTGCGCGGCTTTCGACCCAAAATGTTTGTCATGGAAAATGTCTATGGCCTGGTGAAGGGCAAAATGAAGCTGGTTTTTGCTGACATCCTGGCGGATCTCAAAGGATGTGGCTACCAGGTCAAAGCCGCGCGGTTGAACGCCGCTTATTTTGGTGTGCCCCAGGCCCGCGAACGCCTGATCTTCATCGGCGTGCGGAATGATTTGGGTCTCCCCCCCAGCCATCCGCCAGCCCAGACCCGTCCCTTTACAGCGGAACAGGCGCTGGAAGGTGTGATCATCAATGAGGCCGAGCGGCAGATGCTGCTCGACGCGGGGCGCAAATATGCCGCCTACCGTGAGTGGCAGATCATCGGGCCGGGCAAAAAACGCAGCAACTATTTTCCGAAGGGTGGCGGATTCACGGCGGCCAAACTCGCGCCTCACAAACCCGCCCGCACATTGGTCAAAAATGATTCACACGTGTCGATGCACGGGCTGATGCATTGGGCAGAACGCCGCCGCTTCACCGTTGGGGAATACCAACGATTCCAATCCTTCCCGGATGCGTTTGTCTTCGAAGGCGAATGGGCGGATGCAGTGGCGCGGATTGGGAACAGCGTGCCACCGCTGTTGATGCGGGCGATTGCCCGGCACCTCCGCGAGCGGATTTTGGGAGTGTGATGTGGCCTTATGGGAACGCCAACCCTGGGATACATCCGCGAGTTGGGACCGTTTTGTCACCTATTACCTGGCACAGGCCGCGCCGCGTTCAGTGGACGAAGCCTACCGGCGCTACAGGTTACAAAAGGATGGCATACCGGTTACATCGAAGCGGGCACCTGGCGTGTGGCGCACGTGGTCACGCGGGCAGGACAGCCAGGGAAACCCCATACCAGGAGCGGTATCCTGGGATGCACGGGCGAAGGCGTATGACGAGTACCTGGCGAAAAAGGAACGTGACGCTTACGAGGCGTTATGGCTGGCACGGCAGATGGAAGTCCGTGAGGCGGATTGGACACAAGGGCAGCGGCTGCGCCAAATCGCCAGTGATATTTTAGACAAAGCGCCGCTCTATGACGGTAAACGGCGGGTGATTCAAGGCAAAGACGGAGACCCTATTCGGGAAATCACCGTCCTAGTGCCGAAAGTTCAGGAGGCGATCAACGCGTCCAAAATCGCCAGCGACTTGCAGCGGCAGGCCGCGGGCATGTCCACCCAGAAGATCGAACACACCGGCAGCATTCAGGTCACAGCCGACGATTTTGCAGCGGCGCGGGATGCCGCCCAAAACTTGGAGCAGGAATTACTTGGCAGCGAGTTTGACCCCGACAGCGACGACCTCACTGGATGAGGTGCAGCAGAAACATGAGTGGCTGACATGCAGCGAATCAGCGCTGTATTTCATCTATCACTACGTGTCCATTTACGATGCCCAGGTGCGGGACTGGGTGCCGTTTAAGCTGTGGCCGGCGCAGGCGCGGGTGCTAAAACTCATGGTGCTGTTCCGGCTGCTGGCGCTGCTCAAAGCGCGTCAGATCGGCATGACCTGGCTGGCGCTGGCGTTTGCCCTGTGGCTCATGTTGTTTTTCCCGGCGGCCACCATTCTACTGTTCTCCAAACGCGACGATGAAGCCGTTGATCTGCTGGATTTCCGGTTGAAGGGAATGTATGCCCGGCTGCCCGACTGGATGAAAACACGGGCGGTGCTGGTCGATAATGAACACGAATGGGTGTTATCCAACGGCTCACGAGCGATGGCCTTTCCGTCGAATGCCGGAGACTCCTACACGGCAACCCTCGTGATTGGGGATGAATTCGACCTGGTGCAGGACCAGGATCGCCTGATGGGGTCGATTAAACCCACCATCGACAACGGCGGGCGTATGATCCTCTTGTCGCGACCTGACAAAAGCCGTCCCCAGACACGCTTCAAAAAAATCTATCAGGCAGGCAAACTCAAACAGAGTGGCTGGCGAGCGGTCTTTTTGCCCTGGTTTGCTCATCCAGACCGAAGCTTGGATTGGTACGAGCGACAAAAGGCGGATATTCAAAGCAGCACCGGCTCGCTGGACGAACTGTATGAGCAGTACCCGGCAACTGATACCGAGGCGCTGGCCGCGCGCACTCTGGATAAACGAATTCCCCCGCTGTGGCTGGAACAGTGTTATGCCCCCCTGATTCCGCTGTGGGTGGTGGGCGAATCCGCCGAGGTTCCCGAAAATGTGCCCGCTATCCCCGGCCTGATTATCTATAAACTGCCGGAGCCTGGCAAACGTTATGTCATTGGCGTGGACCCGGCGGAAGGGCTGCCCACCAGCAACGACTCGGCCTTGACGGTGGGCGAGGTGGATACGGGAGAAGAGGTTGCATCGCTGGCCGGGAAATTCGAGCCAAAAGTGACTTTCCCCAGGCACATTGATGCGCTTGGGATGTTCTATAACCGGGCGGCGGTGATGGTGGAGCGTAACAATCACGGCCATGCCGTCATTGGGTATTTGCAGAATCAATCCCGGCTGCGGCTGCTGGATGGCTTTGACCGGAAAACCGGCTGGCATACCACACCCCAGGGCAAGGTACGGTTATACGATGATGGGGCATCGGTTTTTATGCACGGCGGCACCATTCTTCATCGTTTTGAAACACGGCTGCAAATTGCCAGTATCGAAAAAAGTACGCTCAGCGCGCCGGAGGGGGAAATGGATGACCTGTCCGACAGTTACATGCTGATGCTGGAAGCGGCGGCCACGCCGAAGGGGGTTGGCTTCGCATGAGTGTGCGAGCACGCTTATCGTCCGCCTGGAACGGGCTGCGGGGCAAAACGCCGACGGCAAAGGCACGTGGGGGCAACGGCCAGCGTTTATGGCCGGATCGGTATGATGGCCTGCCGCAGTGGTCCATGATCGGGCTGGACAGCTACATCAACAAAGGTTTCCAGCAAAATTCCATTGTCAACAGCGCCGTCATGTACAAGGTGCGTGCGGCGCGCACGGCTCCCCTGCGGGCGTATGTGGGCACGCTTGATACGCCGGAACTAGCCCCGCGGGACCACCCGCTTGCGATGCTCTGTGCGCGTCCCAACCCCGACATGAGCGCGGATGAATTCCATGATCTGAATACCGTCTTTTTTAACCTGGCGGGCAGTGTTTATATCTATTTGGAGCGTCCGAACGAAAACGCGTTGCCGACGGCAATGTACACCTTCCGCCCGGACCGGATGCGGATCATCCCCGATAAAGGCAACCGCATCAAGGGGTATGTTTATATCCCCGAAGGCGGCAATATCCAGGACGCGATCCCGATTCTGCCGGCGGATATGATGCACGTGAAAAACCCCAATCCGGGGGACAAACTCGGCGGATTGGGAGATGGACTGTCCCCGCTCAAAGCGAGTGCGCAGTCCATCGACGTTGATAACAGCGTCACGGCGTATCTGAAACGGTTTTTCGAACGCGGCACGATGTTCCAGGGCATTTTGAAGCTCAACATGCCGCTGGACGATGCCCAGATTGCCCGGCTGAAAGAACGGTGGAAGCAGCAGTACGGCGGCGTCGAAAACTGGGACGAGATCGGCATATTGGACCAGTTCGGGGAATACCAACGGATTTCGCCCACGTTCGATGAGATGGGCTTCGAGTCCATCGATGAGCGGAATGAGACCCGCACCTTGGGGCCGCTCGGTGTGCCGCCGATTCTCATCGGAGCACGCGTTGGCCTGAAACATGCCACTTACGCCAATTTTGAGGCGGCGCGGAAGCTGTTTTGGGAAGACACCTTCTGGCCGGACCTCCTGATCTTCGAACACGAATACCAGTATTACCTCGTGTCGGATGACGGCGCGTTTGTGATGTTTGATCTCAGCCGCGTTCCGGCGCTGCGCAAGGATATACCCAAACTCACGCGCGCCGCGCTGGACCTGTGGAACGCCGGTGTGCCGATTGAAATTGCCTGCAAAACCGTAGGGCTGCCCATGATGGCCTTCCCCGGCTCCCTTGTTAGTTACATCAGCGGGCAGCCGGTGGGCCAAGCGCCAGCCGCCGACAGCAGCCAGGTCGGAGACAATGCCGATGCGACCGCCGATCAACGCGCCGCAGCCGGTCCACGTCGCTTCAAGAGTTACGACCCGGACCAGATGGCGACCAAGATGGACTCCATCGCGACGAGTTGGGAAGACGACTTTGGGGCCGAGGCGGAACACCAATTTGAATTAGATCAGCGCGAGATTCTGGCGCTGCTGAACGAAAACCAGAAGGCTTCCCGGCAGAACAAGGCCAGTATCGACTGGCGCAAGTTTGAGCAGGATGTGCGGGATTATCTGAAAAAGCAGGGTGAGGACCGCTGGCGCGAGGCCTTCGTGCCCTTGATCGAGGGCGTGATAGTGGATGGCGGCGAGGAGTGGGCCGCCGCACTGGGCATTCAGTTTGATGTCCGCAATCTGCAAGGTGAACTCTGGTTTCAGGATTACACCCTCGTATTCGCTCAGCCGATCAACGACACGACCAGTGACGCGATCCATACGATGGTGGAGCAGGCGCTGGCCGAAGGCTGGTCCATTAAGGAGTACGAGGACCGCCTGGACACGCTGTTCAAACAGTGGATGCAGGGCAACCTCAGCCCGGAAGATTTCGCCTGGTTCAAAGACCGGCTGCCACCATACCGCCGGGAACTCATTGCCCGCGTGGAATCCATGCGCGCCGAAAATGCGGGTATTTACAACCTAAGCAAAGGGTGGGGCGTCGAAAAAAAAGAGTGGCTGCACACCCCGGATAACCGGGTGCGCGACAGCCATAAAACAGCCGGATTCCAGTACCGGCAGGGCGGCACGCCGGGTCCTATTCCGATTGACGAATTTTTCATTGTGGGCGGCTACAACATGCTCTATCCACTGGATATGAGCAACGGCGCGCCAGCCGATGAAGCCATGAACTGCCGATGTGCCTTCGCGCCCTCGGTGGATGAGAAGGAGTGAGTTATGCCTCAGTACAACGTTCAGAAGTTTGTGGATGGAAATTTCGAGATCGTCACAGCGCGCGGGGAATATACCGAGGCGGTGGCGCTGGCGGTGGACGGAAATACCCGTCTCGGACTGCCACACCGTATTGTGCGGGATGGTCGCGTTTTGATGTACTTCGTCACAGGCCAGGCCATGACGGCGGATGAAGCTGTTGTGTATCTGGCGCGGCGGCTGTATGTGCCGACCAGCGCGCCAGCCGAAATACCTACCGTTGGTCCATCTGTAACCCCGATAACCGGGCCGGATGAACTCAAAGAGGAATTAGCGCCGCCCCAACCGGATGCGGCGATCACCCCAGAGACCGCGCAAGGGAAATCCCCTCGCAAGCAAAAGGAGTAAGTCGGGATGGGAAACGTATCATTGCCCACCACGCTGACCGTGAACGCTGACGCCACCAAAAAGACGGTAAAAGGCGGCGCAGCCATTGTGATCGGGGAGTGGGTTTACCAGGATACCACCACCAAAAAGCACCTGAAGGCGCAGGGTGATACGGCAGCCCACGCCGATGTGCAAGGAGTCGCCGTCACCGCCAGCGGGGATGGGCAGGAACTGGTTATCGTCACTGATGGCGATATTGAGGTTGCCAGCGGCCTGGTGAAGGGCATGTGGTATGTGCTCAGTGACAGCAGCGCCGGGGACATGATGCTGGCCAGCGATCTGGGCAACGGCGATTACAGCACTCTGCTGGGGTATGCCAAGTCCACCACCATCTTCCATGTGAAGATTGTCAAGTCCGGGCTGGCGTATACGTCCTAAAGATTCATACAGAGGCGATATTATGAGCAGACAATTACCTACTTCCGACGGCATTCTCCATAAGTCATTTCCACTTGATGTCGTCTCTGTGGACGAAGCGCAGGGCATTGTTAAGGCCATTGTTTCTGTCTTCGGCAACATTGACGATGGAGATGACATTATTCACCCCGGTTCGTGCGTCAAAACCCTGAACGAGCGATTCGGGCGGATTCGCGTTCTGAATTCACATCGGAACGGCGATGTCCTGAATGTGATTGGCAAGCCGCTGTCCATGCGGGAAGTGGGCCGTGACGAATTACCTGAAAAGGTAAAAACGAGAAGCCCTGAAGCGACAGGCGGCTTATTGACCGAAACACAGTTTTTACTAACCGATCCCACTTCGAAGGGGGTGTTTGATCGGATTGCTGCCGGGTTTGTGGATGAATATTCCATCGGATTTGACATCATCCAGAGTGATTATTCGAAAGCCACAGGTGGAGATGGGAAACCGCGCACGGTTCGCAACATCCGCGAAATCCGGCTGTGGGAATACTCCGTTGTTGCGTGGGGGATGAACCCAGTCACGGGGACGGTGGACGCTAAAAGCGCTGACGACGTGAGCGCGGAACCCTCTATCGAACCCGCCGCCGATCTACCGGCTGAGCAACAGAAGGAATACACGCCGGACGGCCCGCAGAAGCGCCTGGGTGATCAGCTCATGGCTGAAATTCTAAAGACCGTGCATCGTAAGCTGGACGGGTACCTGGCGGACGGCTATCTGAGTGGCGACGAATACAAGCAGATGCTCGGCGTGTGCGACAGCGCGTGTGAGACGATTCGCACGGGGATGCCGGAAGATGTCAGCCTGCGCCCCATTGTCTCCTTTGATGATTGGTTTTTCTTCGGCAAAGACGCGCCTGACCAGATGAAGGCCGGTCGCGTCCTGTCTGAACGTAACTACACCCGTATCCAGGAGGCGAAAGACGCCCTGGATGACGTTTTGAAAGAAGCGAGACCGGCGGATACCTCAGAAGAGGACAAGGCCGCGTCCGAACCCGCGCAACCGGAACAGCCCCAGGCCGGGTCGCTCCCCGCTGAGACTGCACCCACCGCCTCCACAATGGAGGAGGCCGGGCCGCAGGCGAGTGAGACACCCACCGATCCACGCGCATTGAAGGTTGCCATCGAACTTGGATTAGCCGAATTGGAGGAACTCTCACATGGGAATGCCAATGACGCAGCTTGAGAAACAGCAAAAGGCCAAGCTGCTATTTGAACAGGCAAAAGACGCCCTGGGTAAGGGCGAGGTACAGATCGCCGAAGGCCTGCTGGCGGAAGCCTCGGACCTGAAAAAACAAGTTGAGCAGGGCGCGGAACTGCTCAAGACGGCTCAAGGGCAGTTGGATGAACTGACCCGTGTTGAACAAAAGTCGGGTTCGCCGCTCACTCCAGGCCAACGCTGGAAATTCTGGGGCGAGTTTTTAACTGCCGTCGAGGCCACCAACCGCAAGGAACGCGATCCGCGGCTCCAGCGGTTTGTGGATCATGAGGAATCGCAGAATTTCACGCGCACCAAGGACATGAGTGGTAATAGCGGGGAAGCCGGGGGATATCTCATTCCTGAAGAATTCGTGACCGAAATTTACGGTGTACTGGCTGAAACGGGTATCGTGCGCAGCCACCGCCCCACGCTTCTCCCCATGCGCCGCCGCTCGATCAAGGTGCCAGTAGTGGATCAGACCAGCACAACCGCCGGACAGCCACACTGGTTCGGGGGCATGGTTTTCTACTGGGAAGACGAGGCGAGTGAAATCACTTCCTCAGACTTGAAGTTCAAAGAAGTGGAACTGACCGCTCGCAAGCTGACCGCATTGACTCGCAGTTCCGAGGAACTGATGGACGACGCGGCGGTGTCGCTTGAGGCCTTCCTGCAAAGCCCGCGCGGGTTCGCCGGCGGGGCGGTGTGGATGGAAGACTACGCATTTTTGAACGGCAACGGCGTGGGTAAACCCCTGGGCGTGATTGGGTCGCCCTGCACGAAGGCCGTGAGTCGTGCTACCACCTCCCATGTCAAATACACCGATCTGGTCAATATGCTGGCCGCCGCGCTGATGTCGGACAACCTGATTTGGGTTGCCAACACGGGCGTACTGTCCGAATTGATGCTAATGGAAGGCCCCAGCGGCCATCCAGTGTACCTGTGGGGCAATGCTACTGCAGGTGTGCCGGATACCCTGCTTGGACGCCCCATCGTCTTTACGGAGAAGGTTCCGGCCCTGGGCACGAAGGGCGACATCGGGCTGTACGACTTCAGTTACTATCTTGTCGGGGATCGTCAGGCTCCCACCGTCGAATCGACCAACTACGAAAAGTGGGCCGAGGATAAAACGTCCTGGAAGCTTCGTCACCGCGTGGCCGGGCAGCCCTGGCTGGAAGCACCGCTGACCTTGCAGGATGGCAGCACCCAGGTTTCACCGTTCGTTGTGGTGGCCGCGTAAGGCCGTCGCTTAAACCATGATGATCCGGGCGCGGGCAACAGATCTCCCGCCCCGGATCGGCAGCAGTAGAGAGAAAGTGAGTTAACGATGACTGAGCGTTTTTCCGAAGAATGGGCGGTGTTGGGCACGATTGACCCGGACGCGATGGGCACGGGGACCGACGGCACCGACATCATCGATATGCACTACTGGACGGAAGTGGCGTTCCTGGTGCAGGCAGGCGAACTCGGCGCGAGCGCGACCGTGGATTTCAGTATTGAAGCCTCCGCTGCCTCGAACATGAGCAGCCCGGCGACCATCCGCAGTATCACGCAGCTCACCAAAGCGGGCACGGATGATGACAAACAGGTGATTATCACCGTGCGTGATGCTGAACTGTCCAAGTCGGGCTACCGCTATGTGCGCGGCAAACTGACCGTTGGCGCAGCGGCCTGTGACGTGGCCGTTGTTGCACTGGGCAAGGGCCGTTACCACCCGGCGTCGGACTTCGATCTCGCCTCGGTGGACGAAATCAAAAACAGCGGCACATAGAGCCGCAGGAGCAACCCATATGCGCGTGCTGGTCGTGACGCCTATGCCCCGGCTGCTGGGGCAAACCCAATGGTTTCCACAAGCCTTCCAGTCGATTCTTAATCAGGATTGGGACGGCCAACTGGATCATTTTGTGCAGTCGGGGGGAGAGAAGCTGCGCGGCCAGACGCGTTATGACCGGGTCACGGTGAAGTATGAGGCGGCACGGCAGTTTGCCCTTGATGGCGGGTATGACGCCATCTGGTTTGCCGAATACGACATGCTGATGCCGCCGGATGCCTTACGCAAACTAAGCATAGCGGACTCTGACATCTCGTATGGGTTGTATGTCTGGCGACGGCAACCGCATCTGTGGAGCGCCTACAAGGTGCTCTGGAAAAACACGGGGTATTCCATCTGTCACATTCCTGAAGTCGCGCGAGCGGCGTGGGGCACGGTAGTGGATGTCGCGGGTGTAGGACACGGCTGCACGCTGGTGCAGCGGCACGTGCTGGAACGCATACATTTCTACCGCGACGGTGCCGCATGTGCGGACTGGTGGATGGCGCTGGATGCCCAGGAACAGGGATTCCGGCAGGTGTGCGATCTGAGTGTCGTGTGTGGGCATATGAGCCTGACGCCGCGCCCCAACGTGTTCTGGCCGGATCCGGAAACCGAGAAGTTATATCGCGTCGAGGACTTAGCATGACGACCTACGCCGAAGTTGCCGAACTGCGCAGCCAGATGAACAAGCAGAGCACCGAGTCCGATGCCCTGCTGTCGATGGCGTTGGAAGCAGCCAGTGAAGCGCTTGACAACTTCTGCAACCGGCCAGACGGTTTTGTAGCGGTCACGTCTGCCACTGCGCGCCTGTTTGCGGGGGACGGTTCTACGGTGCTGTGGATTGACGAATGCGTGGAGATCACGCTTGTGGAAGTCAAATCCAGCCCAACCGACAGCGCGTATGTAACCTGGACAACGGATGACTGGCTGGCCTTCAGCGGCGATCCCAACCGCCCGAATTACAACCGGCTGCCCTATCAGGCGATTATGGTTAATCCTACCGGTGGTTATGCGGTGATCCCGCACGGGCGGGTGCCGACGGCACGGATCACGGCCAAATGGGGCTATGCCGCGACGTGTCCGGCAGTTATCAAACAGGCATGTATTACCCAGGCAGCACGCTGGTTCAAGCGCGGCCAGTCGGCCTGGGCTGATTCGTCAGGCAGTGCCGAAATGGGGGGTACGCTGTTGTACCGAAAGGCGCTCGACCCGGATTTGCAGATGATGCTGGTGAGTGGCCGTTTGGTACGGCCCACGATTGGGTGAAGCAGGCAATATGAGTCGCAGTCGTTTATCTCGTTGGTTGTTCAAACGGTGGTATAAGGCGCAGCCTGGCGTTATTGCGGACTGGATCGGGCATATCACGCATGAATTGGGTGAATATGGGGAACTCGTACCAGCGCAAAAGACCAAAAGGTCCGCAAATGGGCGCGAGTGGCTTCCACCCACACCAGCTGAATACGGCTACCGCTATGAGGATAGCGACCTACACCTAGAAGAATCCGCATCCCGTTTGAGCTTGGAAGAATCTGAGTTCCACAGTCGCCGGGCGTTCTGGAACGGACAGGCTGTGTTTTCGTATCGGCATGGCGAAGCTGTCCGTTTTAACTACGGCGAGGAATGGGTGCGCGCCATTCACGATCTGCATACCGATATGCTGTCCAAACAGCGCCGGGCGGCGCGCGCGCGCAGGCAGGATGTGTAGAGGACAAGGGCATGCCGGTTGATATGGATGTGCGCGGCCTGGCGGAAGCCAAGCAGAAGATGCAGCAGGTTATTACGGACCTGCGCGGGGAGGAATTCGCGCAGGGGATGCGAGACGCGACGATGATTGTCACCCGTGACGCAAAGGTGAACGCCCCGGTGGATATGGGCGGGCTGCGCGCCAGTATCACGCCCGATCTCCGTCAGGATGGCAACAGCGTGCTCGGTGTGGTGGGCAGCAACAAGCGCCAGGCGGCGGCGATGGAAACAGGTACCAAACCCTTCTGGCCGCCGATTGCCGCGCTTGAAACGTGGGCGCGGCGGCATGGCACAACGGCCTTTGTGGTGGCGCGAGCGATTGCCCGGCGGGGTATTCGGGGCCGCCGCTATTTGCAGCGGGCCTTCGAAAAGAATCAAGAGGTCATTAAGCGCAAATTGGGAGACGTGGTGGGGAGGATTGCCAAAAAATGAAAACGCTGGTCGCTGTGGCGCACTCCAAGCAGCTTCCTGCCGCGCTGAACAGCATCGAGGGGATGGCCGTTTTCAGCGGACTCGAAGTGCTGTACCTGCGTGATGGGGATGATCCCCAGGCGCACCGTTATGACAACTGCACGCGCAAGTATGAACAGGCACGCCGGATCGCGCTGGCAGAGTCGTATGATGCGCTGATGTTCGTGGATGACGACCAGGTGGTGCCGCTGGATGCCTACCAACGACTGGCAGCGCTCAACGTGGATGTGGCCTACGGCCTGACGGTGTGGCGTAATGCCCCGCACGCCTGGAGCGCGGTGCTGGCCGCCGACGGGGACGACCATATCACGACGGTAGATATGGCCGGGCTGACGGCTCAACTATGGGGTCAGGTGATCGACGTACATGGCTGCGGCTTTTTCTGCACGCTGTTCCGGCGGCACGTGCTCGAGCAGGTCGTTTTCGAGCGGCGGGGGCGGCACTGCGCCGATTGGTATTTTGATCAGGATTGTGACCGGCTGGGTTTCAGCCGGAAAGCTGATCTGAGCGTGGTCTGCGGGCATATCACTGACGATCCGCCGGGCGTATTGTGGCCGACGCCGCAGGGATGGAGGCTCGAAAATGCTTGAGATTTACGACCTGGTGGAAGCGGTGCGGGCGACCCTGGCGCAGTCGCCAGAGGTGCTGCGGGCGACGGGTAACGAGAGCCTGCTGGAAGAGATCAACGATGACCGGGTGCTGGAAGTCTACCCGGAAGAAGGCGTCGCGGACGCCAAAACACAGACGGACCGCACAACCTTTGGCATGGGCGTGCAGCAGGAAGGGGTATCGCTGCACATCGACTATTACGCGCGCCAGCGCTCGCACATGGGAGAGGATATGGCCCAGCTCACACGCGGGCTGGACAGCATCCGCCGGATGCTGAAGGAACAACAGAAAAAGCCCTTTTTCGGGGTAGAGGCCATTCAGACCTTTCGCTGGACCTGGCGGCGCGTCACCTTCGAATATGGACAGGGTGAAAACGCAACGAAATATGCCGGGGTCCGGTTCACGTTGGAATTTAGGCTATAAGGAGCACATCTCATGACGCAAACGACGACTGCCTTTTCGGCTATTGATTGCGTGATCAAAGCGGACAACGCCGCTGGTACGCTGACCGACATCAGCGGATCGGCCAATAAGTTTGAAATCAAATTCCCGCACGGCGTGGGGGAATATCGCACCTTCGGATCGCAGTGGAAGGGCCGCCTGGTGATCGGCAAGGACTGCGAAATCGCCCTGACGTTTGTCTGCTCCACCACCGCCGATGAAACCTACGACCTGTTGAAGGACTGGTACCACGGCGGCAATGACAGCCCGCGCAGCTGCCAGTTTGACGTGCCCGACTCCAGTGTCGGCAGTGACCGGTTCACCGGAGAATTTGTCCTGGCGGACCTCAATATGCCATTTGATGCGGGTGCGGACGAGGTGGTGATGGGCACGGCCACGCTGAAGCCGAATGGGGCCGTCAGCCACGCCACGATTTCGGTTTAACAAGCCCATATGACGGCGGGTTTGCTGATCATCATAACGGACCGATCCGCCGTTGGATGGCTCCTTCTGTTATTCGTATGGATTGTGTGGTTGGTGTGGAGAAAGGGACGCCGAATGGCTAAACGACAGGCCATTTTCACAGTTAAGTCGGATGAGGTGCAGGGCGAGGGCAGCTTCGTCAAAGTGCGCGCCGTGCTGTATGGGGAAGCGAAGCTGCTGCGCAAGTCAATGAATGGCATGAGTGAAGAAGAGAAGGTTGCCAAAAACGACCAACTTCTGATCGAACACGTCTTTGATTGGGATTGGGTGGATGATGACGGGAATCCGCTCCCACTGCCCAAAGATGACCCGGATGTACTGAACCGGCTGACAGCCCAGGAAATTAATTTTTTGGGCAACGCGATGAACGGCAGCCCGGCAGACCAAAAAAAATAGAGGATCGGCTCCGCGCCTATCTCTGGACGGGCGGCGGGGATGGGCCACCGCAGGAGTGGGTCGATCTAATCTTATGCCGCGACATTTATCACTGCCGTCCGAGTGAGCTTGATCAGGAAGACGCAGCCACAGTGAACCTGCATCTGGCGCTGCGAAATGTCGAAATCGAAGTTGATGAGCTGCGCAAGGGCAGCCGAAAACCTAAAAAAGGGAAGCGCAAAGGCGCACAACGTGAACACCAACGTCATCGAACTGATCATCAAGGGAACCGATAACGCGTCCAGCGTAGTCGAGGGCGTGCTCGGCAAAATTACCGGGACCTTTGATAAGGTGGCGGGCGGCCTGCTCCGCGGCGGGGCCATGCTCGGCCTGGCCCTGGCTCCGGTCACGGCGGCGCTCACCAGCGCGACGAACGAGGCGTCAGTCTTCCAGGAGTCGATGACGAACGTCCAGGCGGTGCTGGGCGCGACGGATGACCAGGTAACAACGCTGTCGGATGATATTTTGCTTATCGGGGCCAATTCACGCGCCGGACCCCAGGCCGCCGCCGAAGCGTTTTATGATATTGTGGGCGGGGTGGCAGACGCCAACTCGCACATGGCTATTCTACAAGCCTCAATTAAAACCTCCGAGGCGGGCGCGGCGGCGCTGGGCACCACGACCAGCGCGCTGATCAGCATCATGAACTCCTATTCATTCGCAGCGGATGATGCGAGTTACGCCAGTGACGTGCTCACGCGCACGGTGGGTATGGGCGTGGGTTCGATGGAGGATTTTGCCACCGCGCTGCCCCAGGTTGCCGGATTAGCGTCCAGCCTCAAGATCGACTTCGAGGACCTGGGCGCGGCAACGGCTTTTCTGACCACCAAAGGCTTCAGCGCAAGCCAAGCCGCAACTCAACTGCGGGCGATGATGACCGCCCTACTCAACCCCAATGTCGCACTGAAAAAAGCCTTTCAGGAAGTGGGGTTCGCCAGCGGCACAGCGGCGATTGAGCAGTTGGGCCTCGTGGGGGCGTACCAGGCGCTGATCGATAAATCCCCGACATTCCAGAATAACATGGCCGGGGCCATTGGCAGCGTGGAAGCGCTGAATGGTGTCATTGCCCTGACCGGCGGCGGCTTTGATGCATTTAGCACTCAATACACCAGTGCGCTGGATGGAGCAACAGATGCGGCGCAGCAGATTCAGTTGGGCAGCGTAGCTGCTCAAACGGACCTGCTCAAATCGTCCTTAAGTGCCTTGCGGATCGAAGTCGGAACCGCGCTGCTGCCTGCTGTGACCAGTCTGGTATCCCATGCGCGCCCGGTCATTACGACGATGACAGAATGGGTCGCTAAAAACCCGGAGTTGATCGTACAGCTAGGGAGTGCCGTCGGCGCATTGGCCGGACTCAGCAGCGGTATGGTAGCCGCGGGCACGGCTATGAAGGTCGTCATGGCCCTCGCCGGGGCATTGACCAGCCCTATTGGACTGTTGATAACTATCGGAACCGGGCTGTACATGGCCTGGAAAAATAACTTTTTAGGCATTCAGAATATTGTGGCCCCGGTGGTCAACCGGCTGACCAGCGGATTTACGCAGATTGGCCGCACGTTTAATGTCCTGAAAAGCCAGTTTGAAAAGGGCGGTCTGGAACAGGTTGTTCGCACCTTGTTCGGCGGCAGTATGGTCGAACAAATTTTGACCGCGTTTGGGATGGACGGCACCCTGGCGACGGCCATTGGGGATGGTCTGCGTAATGTGTTTATCCCGCTGGCAAACGGGGACTGGCGCGGCGCATTAGATGGACTGGTGAACGGATTCGCGGATCTCAGCCGGTCTATTGTGGACAAATTGATTGAGATTGCACCAGGTGTGCTGACCGCCCTGGAAACGCTGGGTGCAGCCTTATTCGCCTGGATTGTCGCTACCGCGCCTAAAGTGGCCGCGCAGCTACTCGAATGGGGCAAGACATTTGTTGACTGGATCGGGCCGCAGATTCCGCCCCTGCTGGACAAGTTAGGGCAATTGGCGGGTTCACTCCTGGAATGGATTGCTGCGGCTGTTCCACAAGTTATCGCCAAGCTGCTCGAATGGGGCAAGGCGTTTGTCGAATGGGTTGCCCCGCAGATTCCACCGCTGCTGGAAAAATTGGGGCAATTGGCGGCAGACCTGATCACCTGGGTGATCGGTCAGATTCCGGGCATCATCGAAAAACTGACCGAGTGGGGCAAGGAATTTGTTAACTGGGTTGCACCCGCCGCCGCCGATCTGCTCCTGGCATTGCCGGGCTTATCGGCGGATATGCTGGAATGGGTGCTCAGCGTCATCCCCGATATTACCGTGCAGCTTTTGGAATGGGCGGCGCTGTTTGTGGATTGGGTTGGCCCGGCGGCAGTGGACTTGCTGGTGGCACTGGCGGGCCTGTCGGCGGATTTAATCAACTGGATACTCGCGGATTTTATCCCGGCGATTACGGCTGAAATCCCTGGGGTGGTGGATGCGCTGATTTCGTTCGCCGCCGACACCATCGATAAAGTGCCTGGCGCAATGGAGGGGTTGATCACATCCATTGCCAACTTCATCACGAACACCCTGATTCCGGGTGTGTGGGACAGCATTAAATCCATCGGGACCGCTTTAATTGATGGCATCAAAGAGGGGATTAATGACGCCTGGGACGGCTTCACCGGCTGGTTAGAAGACAAACTGAGCGGGGGAATTGTCGGGGATGTGGCAGATTTTCTTGGGCTTGGCTCACCATCCCGCATCTATGCCTATTTCGGCGAGATGCTGATTGCGGGCTTGCAGCAAGGGTTAGAAAAAACGGGACCGCTGCGCACCTCTATCGACTCGATGCTGAACATCTTAACCCCAGAGATGCCCCAGCCGGTGCCAGTGGGCGGCGGTGGAATGGGCGGCGGTACCTATTATATCAATGTGACGGTGCCGATTGATGCTGAAACCATGCGCCAGAACCCCAACGCACACGAGTATGGACGCGAGTGGGGGCGCGGGGTGAGCGAATCTTTACGTGACGAGTTGAGCCTACAGCAGCGGTTCCAGGGCGGGGGAGTGGTAAGTTGATGGCTGATTTTGCGGTCCTGTTTAACGACTACGAGTTTCCCAATCCTGATTCCATTTCGTGGAACTTCGCGGACCTGGTGCCCCAGACGGAGCGTATGTTCGGCGTGTCGGGTGGGTATGATGCCTACGGCAATGACCCAGCCCCGGCAGCCATCGGTAACGTGTCGCTTGGCTTTAATCTGGTAGCAAACACGATGGCGGAGATGCAGGGCTTGATTGACGAGGTGGCCGCGCTGGCCGCGCTTGGCAAACAAACGCTGACCTACCAGCCATTGGGACCCTATAACCCGCGCTGGTGCAAGGCGCGCCTGAATGCGCTGCCGCGCAGTCTGCGAGCAGAGAATGGCCTGATGCTGCAACCGCTGACCATCACCTTCCAGGTGAATAATCCGGTTTGGTACGAAGCCGAAGATACAGACACCGTGAATGCCTCTGGATTACTCACCACTGCGACGGTGAATAATGCCGGGACTGCACTGACCCTCTGCAATATCACGATTGCCTGTGGCGCGGCGCAGACGGCGCTCAACCCCATCATCCGCCGCAAGGTCAACGGCGTGGTGGTCGATGAGGTCAGATACACGGGGACGATTGCGAACAACAAGAGCCTGGTGATCAACACTCGCGCGCACCGTGTGTTATATGATGGCGCGTCGGCGCTCAGCAGTTTTGATTTTGACGATGCATCCTGGTTCCGCCTGGCGGCGGGTGATAACAGCATCGAAGTAATTTTTGGCAATGGGGGCAGCGCCGCGACGGTGACGCTAGCTTTTTATCCGGCGTATGTGTAGGTGACGATCCATGAGAGTATGGGCCGAGGTTTATAGTCCGGCAGGGGTTTTACAGGGCGATGGGCCGATCACCCAGATTTCGCGCGTACAGGTGATTCGCGCGCTGGATGGGGCCGGATCGGTGGCGCTGGGGCTGCCGCCGGGAGACAAACAGGTGAATGACCTCATTGCCGCCGAGCGACGGACCAAAGTTTATGGGCAACATCCGTTTAGCCGGGCGGGCGAACGCATCAATTTTGCGACCTCCAGTGGGTATTTCACCACACTCGGCAACGTCAGCGGTACGCATTACTGGCTGGGGCAGTCGTTTGTGTTGGAGGGTGCGCGGCAGCTGGTTGAAATTGGCGTATATCACGGCGCACATGTAGGGGCGGTCAGCGGTGGGGTAACAATTGAAATGCGCCCGTACATCGGTGGCGTAGCGGGGGCGGTGCTGGATAGCTGGGAGTATACCCCCGCAGACAACTCTCTGAACGCGGTGCCGCTGGCTGACTCGGTGGATTTTGAGCCGGGGCCGTACTGCTTAGCCTGGCGGCCAACAACACCTCAGTCGCTGAATGCCTACTGGATGATGGGGTATGCCAACAACGACGTCTATTTGGATGGCTCGCGTTTGGTCAGCAACAACAGTGGAGTCTCCTTCTCTGCGCTCACCGGCGACTTTTATATTTATATCGTCACGCGGCGCACCCTATCCCCAATCCGGCTGCTGGGCATCGGCATTCAGCAAAAGCAGCGGTTGAGCATCGCCACGACCCCGCCCACGTTGGTGGTCGATGGGCCGGATCAGCTTGGCGAGTTAAAGGATGTTAATTGCTGGCTGAACCGAACCTACAACGGCGTTCCAGCGGCGAATGTTATTAATGATCTGATGGGTCTGGCTGAGGGCTGGACGGTGGATACGAGCGCCGTCCCTACCGTGGATGTGTTCCTGCGAATGGATGGCGCTAGTGTGTTGAAGGCACTCCAGGAGCTATGCAAACGCTACGATTTACACTTCCGCTGGACGGGAGACAAGGCTGTTGAATTCGGGCCGCTGGGGGATGCGGCACCGGTACGGCTGCTGCAAGCGCCCGCACAGATCACCGACGAACTGATGGAAAATGACGATATTGCGCTGGTGGACCGGCTAACGCTGAATTATGACAGCGAAACTTTATACAATGTGCTGCTGGCTGTGGGAGCCAATTCGGGCGGCACACCAATAGGAATGGAAAAAGGCGAGCGCGGGGGGTTATCCCTGGCTGATACGATCTACGGCCCCGAAAATGCTTACACCGGGATTCCGCTTGAGGGTCCCGATATGGGGGGCGAAACCATTACGATTACCGCCAGCGGAGACACGCGCGTGTTTGGGTTTGGCGGGGACCGGCGGACTCAGGTAGCCCAGACATTCACATTGAATACCCCCGGTTATCTGGATAATGTGACCTTCAGACACGCGGCGAATACGGGCACGCCGGTGGGGGCGGCAAGTGTTCAAATCAAACGTTTTGCGGACGGGGTAATCCAAGAAGCTAACGTGACCACCAATAATTATATGCCCACGGCCAGCGCGACGAATACCGTGCCGTTTACCTATTACGCCCCGCTGCTGCCTGCAGGCCAGTATGCCCTTGTCTGGGATACGCAGGAGCAGGAACAGACCAACGCCTATGGCTTGCAGGCCTCGGCCAGTTCAACCTACTCCGGTGGATCGTGCTGGGTTCGAGTGGGGGATGGTGAGTGGACGGAATATGCCAGCAGTGACATTCAATGCACCGTTACCGTCACGCCACTCACCCCCCATTTAAAACTGGCTGTCAATATTAATTCTGGATGGGTGTTAGGGACGCCGTATTCACATGTTGTGTTGTACATCCAAAAGGTGGGCAACCCGACCAAAAACTACCGCGCACGGGCGACACAAGGCACTAACCCCGGCGGCACCGAACTGGCTGTCTCGCAGGATATTCCCGGATCGATTCTCAGTGACAGCGCGTATACGCCGATTGTTTTTATCTTCGATGATCTGATCAGCTATTCCGATAAGGTGTGGATCGAACTGGAAGGCGACGGAACGCCGGATGATGACAATTACATTCTGGTCGCCATCGATGGCGGCGGCTTCGGCCCACTCGAGTTACAAACCGGTGATCTGGGCTATCTGGTGGATGCTGAATTCAGCACAGGTCTGGATACCTATAAAGATTTGAAGCGGCGAACCATTGCCACATATGGAAGTGACCAGTGCACCGGCGGCACGGCCAGTGCCAGTAGTGACAACGGCGCATCCTATACGGCTGCTAAAGCTTTTGACAATGACAACGCAACAGCCTGGATTACGGCGAGCGGTAGCGTGACGGGGTGGCTCCAATATCAATTTTCAGCCAATAAAACCATTCGCCGTTATACACTCTACTGCCGAACATCGGATGGCGGCACGCGCATGCCGAAAACCTGGACACTGCAAGGGTCTGCTACCGGGGTATATGGCGGCGAACAGGTCACGCTCGACTCCCGCGCGAACGAAACCGGATGGAGTTCAGGCGAAACTCGTACCTATGATGTTGCGGCGCACAGTTATTCATTCGCTTACTATCGGTTAGTGATTACTGCCAACAACGGGCATGCAACCTACATCGCCATTGGCGAAATGGAAATGATGGAAGTCGCCACCTATGACGACGGATATTCTGAGATCGCACAGATTTTTCAGGTGACAGACACAGAACCTGTTAAAAGTATCAGTATCCCGTTGAAGCGCACGGGGAGCGCGGCGGGCACGGGGACGGTGCGCATCGAGACGGTGAGCGGCGGAAATCCATCGGGGACACTGGTCAATGCCAATATGACGGCCACATTCAGCGAAGCCGATGTGGATACCGTGAACGAATGGGTAATAATAACCTTTTCGGGCACCTGGACACCTGACCTCAGCACAGATTATGCGCTGCGGCTCAGTACCAGCCGCAGCGCATCCGAAGAAAATTACATCTCGTGGTATGAAGATTCGGGAGCAGGATATGCCAATGGAGACATGAAAGCCTTCAATGGATCATCCTGGTCATCCCTTGCGGTGGACGGCGGATTCCAGCTACTCAGCGATGAAACCACCATTTACAGTGCAGAACAAGCGGATGCCTGCTGGCTCGCTTTTTGCTTTGATAGCGGGCACAGCGATCCATACGACCTCAATGTCATGATGGGGCCGGATGGCGCTCCACTTTATTACCTCAAAGACGATGTCAGCATCGCCAGTTATGGCCGAAAAGAACGAACATTCAGCGTGAATATTCGCCCGGCGAGTGACAGTGCGGGGGATATCGCTATCGCGTCCAGTGCCATTTATGACGCAGCAGCGGCCTACCTGTCGCGTTATGCCGTGCGCCAGGTGGCCTACAGTCTGACGCTGCGCAAAGCGTATCAGACACTGCTGCCGGGGCAGGTCATTGACCTGACCTACAAGGGTTATGTCTGGGACGACGATGGTAATAAGGTGAGCTGGTTGAACGTGAGCAACGAAGGATTTTGGATTACCCGTGTGACCGAATCGGGGACGGGGGATTTACAGACCAGCCTGGAGATTTCAAACGTGCCGCGCGGCCAGGAAGATTTGGCGACCGCGATTATTAATACGATGGATCGCGTGAGCGATCTGCTATTGAGCAGGTAAAGGAGTCGAACATGAAACGGGTATCGGCGCTGTTGATCGTCATCCTGCTAATGATGTGGTCAACACCAGTGATAAAGGTAAAGGCACAGGCGGCAGACGAATACCTGTGTTCTGTCTGGGGTGTAATCGGCCCCAGCAAAGATGTGCTGGCGAGTGACATTATCGGGGCGGCCAGCGCGATCAGTTATATCAGCCGCTTCACGCTGGAATGGATACGCCTCGTTGATCCGGCGACGGAATTTCAGATCAACCTGGCGTTTTATTGCACCGAGGAAACGGACAGCGTGCGCATTTATCAGGACATTATCAACACGCTGCGGGCCATGTACCCGGAGCGATGGGGACATCTCCAACCACAGTAGAACCTCCACCCGCTGCGCATGGGCCGCGCAGCAGGTGGATTAAATTCCAGTATACAACGATATGGCCCCGAAGGAGACAGGGGAAGTGGACTATCTTGGAATACCAAAGGAAGTTTTTGAATATGGCGTGGCTACGCTGGCGCTAGTGGTCGCCCTGGTTCTGGTTTGGTTTGTTTTGCGACCATTGGTGCTCGGATTCGTCCGCAAGGATGAACGAGATGATCAACAGGATGATCGGGCAGCCGATGAGCGCCGGGTCATGATTGAACTCATGCGGCAGATGCTGTTGATGAGCGGGGAGCAGATCAAAACCTTCGCAGCCATTACCGAAGCGCAGAAAGCAATCACCGACACGCAAAAAGAGATGAAGCTGGGGTTCGCGGACCTGGGCCAGCAGTTTGTGGTGCAGTACGGCGAATTTTTTAGGGCGGCGCGGGCGGAGATGCAGCGCATCACCGAACAACGCGACAAAAAAATCGATACCATCCACCGTGATATTCAGGTGCTGCCGGAAACTGTCCGCAGTGCGGTTGAGCAAATACTGGCCGACTATGAGAACCGCTTTAATGCCAAAATCCAGGCGGTACCGGAAGAAACACGCCTGAAACTCATGCCGCTTATTCAAACGGAAATCCACGAGATGTTAACGGCACTTGCTCCCCAGGCCGCGCGCCTGGAAGAACTCTCTCAGACGCTTGACCGTTTACTGGCCGTGCAGCGCGAGCGTGAATTGGCAACGGCGGTTGAATCTGAAGAACTTAAAACGAAGGATAGTGCGGCGGTGGCCGCCGAGGGAAACCAAGATGGACATGAAGGAACTGTTTAACATCCTGCTGCAACTCGTGGTGTGGTTTATGGTTATTCTGCTGCTGGTACTCACGGCAGCAAGCGCGCTGCGGGTGGAGTTGAAGCGCCGGGAAATTGACAAGCTGCCCGTAAACCAGCGGTGGCAGCATATCTGGGATGCGGTGATCGATGCGGTTGAAACGGCGGAATGGCTGTACAGCAACCTTCAGGATGTTGGCCCTGAAAAATTGAAGGCGGCGGTAGATATGGCGTCGCGGCGGCTGAAGGATTTGGGCATTCGCGTGGATACCAAACTGTTGATCTATCTCATTGAAAAGTGTGTCGGGGAGAAAAAACAGGGGAAAGTGCGATATGGCGACACAACTCGCCAGCGCGAGGTTGGAGTCACCGCAAAATGAAGCGACGACTATTCTATATAATAGTGGCGCTGCTCGCCTTTCTGACCGGCTGCGCAACGGTAGGGGATAATGGCACCCGGCTCGCCGACGTGCCCATCCAGGAATACGACGTGATTCCGCGCGGCGGGACTCCCGTGACACCGGATACGTTTGTGATCGAGATCGGTGGCGGGCGCACCGTGCGTTTTAACCTGATTGACCCCACCCGCACGGCGACACTCCCGCCGGTCTCGACTCCAACACCAACAGTTGCTGTTACTATGACGGCAATTCCAACCACTACGCCACACCCAACCACGACTACCATCCCAACCGAAAGCCCGACGCCGACGCTGGAAGTGACTATTCTGCCGACTGTCACCAATGGGCCGACCAAAACCTGCGCAGTCAAAGCGGCACAATCGGTGCGCATTCGGTCGCTCCCATCCATTGGAAGTGCGATTTTAGGTAATTTGAGCACCAATGAGGTGATCGACATCGATGAGGTGGACACAGCAGAGGGTTATTTATGGGCGCATCATTCACGCGGCTGGTCAGCCATTCGGTCGGGCACAACCTGGTGGGCGTACGGCATTGAGGGGCAGTCCGCGATCTGCGTCGATGTGACCGGCTGGCCGGATGGACTGGAACCACCGTCGCCGGTGGTCAAGACGCCGCTCGTGGGGTTGCATGTGCTCGTGGGCAGCCGCTGGGACACCATTGCCGATACGGCCAGCGCCTGGGATGCGATCAAAACACTGACGGATTCCGCGCACCTGGCGCAGCAGTTTAAATCCATCAAAACGGAGACGGTTACGGTGTACCGCCCGCTGATCATCTGCACAGGTATGAGTGACGGCCCGATTCTCCCCCACTGGTCCGATCCCCAGGCGTACTATAACTGTATTCGCCCCTCCTGGCCGGAGGGGTTTGATTATTACGAAGTGGTCAATGAGGTGGGCGCTCCAGGGGGAATCGCGCAGTTTACGGATATGATGATTGGTCTGGCTGAACGCGCCGGGCAGGAAGGTAAATGTATCCTGACGTACAGTTTTCCGCCGGGCAACCCAGACCTGGCCGACTGGGGTGATATTCTGCGTTTCATGCGCTGGTCCAACGACCACCCCTGCGGCACCTGGCCGGACGGCACGCCGCGTTATCACGGCATTGCGCTGCACCAGCCGGGGTATATGCCGCCGGGGGTACCGCTGAGGGCGGATAGCTGGGTGAACAACTCATGGGTGGCCGGGCGCGATGTACTGATTGACAACCTACTTCGACAGGCGCACAGCTTTAGCCTGGCGGACTTTAAAGGCGGCATCTGGCTCACGGAATGGGGGTATGTCGATGGGTATTCGGGGAGTTGGGAGGACCGCTGGACCTGCGAGCAGATGGCTGCTGGATTGGACTATACAATGCAGGTGTATAAGGATCGGCCCTGGATGCAGGGCTTTTTCATCTGGACAACCGTGGGAAGCGGCACCCGGTGGACGGATGTCACGTCGTGTTTGCAGGCATTCCGCCGGGGATTGCAATAAAAAAGCCCGCGAAGCGGGCAACGTATCACATCTTCTTATCGGGCAGTGACGGCTTCTTTTCCGCCGGTAACCTTCGCCGTTTTTGGGAAAATTTGGCATACACCACTGTTCGATTGATCATAGGTTCTGTATCCTGAATATCTTCAGACAGTTGATCTACCCCCTGGCTGTCACGAGCCACATGCAGTCCTGTTGACAATGACTCGGTTACTTCCAGCATCGCAAGTTCAGCCGCACTGTAATAATTCCGGGCTGTATCCTTATCTTTGAGTTGGTAATCTTGTTTTTGTTGAGTCGCTGAATCACCAAGGGCTATCGTATTAACCTCATTCGTGAGACGACCGAAATCCCAGCCGCGATCAACTCCGCGACGCTTCCATTCAGTTGTCTGTCGTTTGCGAGACGACTTAGAACGGGATCGACGCTCTAACCATTGTCGAGCCTCGCTGTCGCTGAATCCTTCCGCGATCAACCGCCGGTATTCTTTTTTATCCATCCATTCCTGAAGTTCGGTTATTGCTTCTTCAGGGTTAATTCTTGCTTCATCGACAAATACGCCGGCCTTCGCGAGGTATTTCTTTACCCATATTACTGTTTCGGACTGATCTGACATCCGCTGCGTGATTTGATAGAGGCCCTGGGCATCGGTGAATTCCACGGATTGAAAACCACGTGATGTCGGGCGGGGGATGGGAGTTGAAGAATACTTGATCCGCTTGGAGGTCAATTCCCTTTTCAGATTGCGCCAAGCGGAACTTCGGTCTCTAGCCTGTGAACCAGATACATAGAAGACCCAATCTTGAATGCAGTAAAGGCGTTTCCCGTCGACCGTATCGGTGGATTCCATCGTTCCATTCAACTGCTTAATAATCAGTTCCGGTAGCGGAGTCTGATCATCCGCTGGATTAGGAAACATAGAAAGTTGGAACGTCTTATCAGCCATATCACCCTCCCAGACAACTCCGTCAAAGGTCGTGTAAAATCTGCACGACTTTTGTGCATTCAATTAGCTTGAAACTTGATTATCCTTCGTACATTGGGAAGCGCAACTTGAACCCATGCAGGTGCTAAATTACGTTGGAAGTCCAGGATATCGGCATGCAGAAATCCTTTTAGTTCCCGCCTGGATAAATATCCTCGCACGGCACCCCATCTTTATCCCGATCCAGCCCGCTGTACCCCGCCTGCAAACACGCATACGCCTGCTCGCAGGATGTCATCTCGCTGCATTTCGATGCTCCACCGCACGCGCCTCCTGACGACGGCTGCACGGGTGAGGAAACGACTGGCTGGGATGACGACCTAGTCTACTGCACCGCCGGGGCGGGCTATTTACATCATCGACGCCCTGGTACCCCCATGACTAAGCCAAGTATACGGCTTCCCGCTTGGGGCTTATCCGACTCCACTGGATCTGTGCGAATAATATAACGAATATTCACTGCCAGATCAGCGAGATGTGGAATTGGGAAGGTCGTACTGCCATCACCCTCTCCGAATTTAGTGCCAATCGCCTCAAAAAGCCGAGGATACTTCTCTCGGCGAAGCACAGCCCCATCGCAATAATGCCAGCCTTTAGGAAGGTTTTCCCCTGCGAATAAAAGAATTCCACCAATAGGTGGCACCGCTGCATTAACGGCATCTCTGGCTGCTTGGAGATTGCTTTCTTCTTCTGACATGGTTATCCTCCTGGACAAATATCCTCACACGGCACCCCATCTTTATCCCGATCCAGCCCGCTGTACCCCGCCTGCAAACACGCATACGCCTGCTCGCAGGATGTCATCTCGGTGCATCTCGACGCTCCGCCGCACGCAACCCCAGACTGCGGCTGCTCGGGTGCGGGCACCACTGGCTGCGACGGCGGTCTGGTCGACTGCACCACCGGCGCAGGAGCGGCAGGTTTCGTTTTCGAGAGCACCGAGCTGTGAACATAAACCGTCTGGCCGCTATAATGTGCCTGATACCACACGGCATTTCCAGATATAGCATCCCCCACAAGCACGCCAGTCACGTCCAGCCTGTCTCCGGCTGCCAGTTGAGCGACTGGCTCACATGTATCTGATACACGTGGGCAGGTTCTTAAGTTTGCGCCGGTGATTGCATAGTAGGTAGTACGTGGCAGCTCGGTAATCTGTGGCGCGGGCGTGGCGGGAATTGGGGTTCGAGATGCTGTAGGGGTGTTACTTGGCGACGGGGTGGCGCTGGGCGTCCACGTCATCGTTGAAGTAGAAGTTGATGTAGGTGTTGCAGATGGTGTCAGCGCCAGAATCACAGCGGTTTCGGCAGCGAACGCCGTTGAGGTCTGATGTCCTGCCACTTGTTCGGTGGCAGCAGCTTGTTTGTTAGCTGCTTTGGTAGCCGCTTCAACGGTTCGAGTCGCTTGGTAATCCGGCACAATCCCAACCGCCTGGCCGAACACGATACAGATGGAGCAGATAATCAGCAATACACTGGCAGCGGACAGCGCCATGCAGCCGCGTGTGTACTTGCCGCCACGCTTCCACATCCGAGTAAATTTCTGTAGCATGATCCCCTTCAGTGATGTTATCGATTTTCAGCATAGCACGGATTAGCTGTAAGAGAGAACTTACTGACTAACGGCACTTGATAGAGGATTAAAATATAAGACGTATAGAAGTGAATTTACGGCATTCTTGTAATAGATTGTATATTTATCAACCTTATCGAGATAAAAAATAAGTAAACTGTAAATGCTTCGTCAATATATGTTATACTGCTTATAAAAGGATTGACTAAGCTCAGCGTGTTTATAAGGTCTGATGTCAGCTCAAGGGAGCCATCATGAAAACACCGTCTCGTTCGCCTGTCATCCTGATCGTTGACGACGATAATTATATGATCGAGGCTTTACAGATCGTTTTAGATCTGGCTGAGTATCAAGTCGCAGTCGCAATGAAGGGCCAAGAGGCACTTCAAATTGTTCAAACCAGCCCACCAGACCTGATCCTCGCCGATATACGTCTCCCCGATATAAGCGGTTTGGACCTGTTGCAAGCGTTACAAGAAGATGAACGAACCCGTTCGATCCCTGTCATTTTTTTGACGGCTGATACTGAACCAAGCTTACACCATCGAGGACTGGCGTTAGGGGCGAGATCATACTTGACCAAACCGTTCGACATTGATTACCTGCTGGGGGTAGTCGGCTCGGTTTTTCAATAGAGAAACAGACGGGTAAAAAAACGTAACTGCCCCTTTGTAATGTTCATCGTAACGCGGCGGTGTTATTTTTATAGACAATCAAATTGGCCTACACCTACCTCGAATACCTGCTTTTCCCGAAGCATTTTCCCCAACTCACCAATTCGATTAATAAGGACCGGTGCTCAGCGGTCCTTTTTGTTTTTTCACCTGATGTCTTCGGTGCTATACTGACGCTCACAAGAGTAACCTTGACGGGCCAAAGGAATTCTTATCATGTCCGCTTTTACCCCTGATCACTTTGTCCAGAAGTGGGAACGTACTGAACTCAAAGAGCGCGCCAGCTACCAGGAACATTTTATGGATGTCTGCCGGTTGGTCGGCCACCAAACGCCCGCCGAACTGGACCCGGACGGCACCTTCTTCTGCTTCGAAGCCGGGATGAAAACCACCACCGGCGGCCAGGGCTATGCCGATGTCTGGTACAAGGGGCATTTTGCCATTGAGTACAAGGGCAAAGGGAAATACAAAACCCTGGACGATGCCTACCAGCAGCTTCTGCGCTACCGCGAGAACCTGTACAACCCACCCCTGCTGATCGTCTGCGACATCGAACACTGGGAGATTCACACCAACTGGCCCAACACCGAAAAGAAAATCACCACCTTCACCAACGCCGACATCACCCGGCCTCGGTTCCAGCGGATTCTGCGTGCGTTATTCTTCGATCCGGATCAACTCCATCCGGATCGAACGTCGGCTCAGGTCACAGCGAGCGCCGCCGATGTGTTCAAGAAGGTCGCCGACAACATGCGTTCCTGGGAAGCCAGCCCGGACCGGATCGCGCACTTTCTGACCAAGCTGGTTTTCTGCCTGTTTGCCGAGGACGTGGGACTGCTGCCCGCCGGCGGGAATGGACGCGGCTTGTTCACCGAGATTATTGAGCAGACACGCCAGAAACCGAAGGACTTTCAATACTACGCCGAGCAGCTTTTCCAGGCAATGGCCGACGGCGGCAAAGCGTTTTTTCGCGATATTCCCTACTTTGATGGGCTGCTGTTTGAGGATGTGGTGGTGGAGGAATTAAGCTTGGAGGCGCTGGCCGCGCTGGAGCAGGCCTGCCACCTCGACTGGTCCGCTGTCGAACCGGCGATCTTCGGCACGATGTTTGAACGCAGCCTCGATCCTTCGAAACGCGCCCAGCTTGGCGCGCACTACACCAGCCGTGATGACATTCTGCTGATCGTTGAGCCGGTCCTGATGCAGCCGCTGCGCCGAGAATGGGAAACCATCCAGGCCGAAGCCGCGCCGATCCGAGAAGGGTTTGAGGCTGCGCTGGCCGAGGGCAACCGGCGGCGGATTAAGGATTACGGCGATAAGCTGCTGGCGCTGCGGGAGCAGATGCTGCACCAACTGCGCAGCGTGACGGTACTCGATCCGGCGTGCGGATCGGGCAACTTCCTCTATATCTCGCTGCAACTGCTCAAGGATATGGAAAAGGAAGTGATCCAGCACCCGCTGTGGATCGATCTGCCGCTGGCGCTGCCCGAAGTTCATCCCCGGCAGTTATACGGGATCGAGATTAACCCCATCGCGCATGACCTGGCGAGTATTGTGGTGTGGATCGGGTATATCCAGTGGCAGCAGAACAACGGTTATCTATCGTTCAAGGAGCCGATCCTGGAACCGTTGCGCAACATCCAGCAGATGGATGCGATTCTGGCGTTTGACGAGGCGGGGAATCCGGTCGAACCGGAGTGGCCGAGCGTGGATGTGATCGTCAGCAACCCACCCTTCTTAGGTGCAAAGAAAATGATAGGCGAGATGGGAGAAAAGTATGTTGCCCAGGTCCGCCAAGTTTACGAAGGGCGATTACCTGCTTTTTCCGACTTAGTAACTTACTGGTTCGAGAGGGCACGGCAGATGATCGAGCAGGGTCGAGCTGAGCGAGCTGGCCTACTCGCCACCAATTCGATAGCTATGGGTGCAAACCTTCCTGTGCTAAAACGCATCAAGGAAAGCGGCAATATTTTTATGGCCTGGTCAGATCGGGACTGGATTTTAGATGGTGCTGCCGTCCGCGTAGCGATGATCGGTTTCGACAATGGCACTGAGTCAGAAAAAACGCTCGATGGTAAGCCTGTTAATAAAATCAATGCAGACCTATCCGGTTCCTTTGACCTAACACAAGCAAAGCAGCTAGCCCAAAACCAGGGCATCGCATTTATCGGCGTCGCTCAGTTAGGTCCGTTTGTAGTCGATGAAAATACTGCTGAACAGTGGTTAGCTGCGCGCCTATCAAACCGAGATGTTCTCAAGAGATATGCCAACGCCAGCGATCTTGTCAGACGAAGTGAAAGAAACTGGATTATTGACTTTGGGGATAGAACGCTTGAGGAGATCAAAGAATATATCGAGCCGTATACCTTTGCTGAGGAACACGTAAAGACATATCGTCTCGAAACCAATACAATTCCTCACGAGTACCCCTGGTGGCGACATTGGCGTCCAAGAGCCGAAATGAAACAGGCGGTGAAAAATCTAAGCCGCTGGTGTGCAGTACCCATTGTATCCAAGCATCGTTTGATCGTTTGGCTAACGAATGAAATCCTTCCATCCCACCTGTTAACGGTAGTTGCTCGCGAAGATGATTATTTCTTCGGCGTACTGCACTCGCGCTTCCACGAATTATGGGCGCTGCGCACGGGGACCTCGCTCGAAGATCGTCCGCGATACACGCCGTCCAATTCCTTTGAAACCTTTCCGTTTCCCTGGCCGCCCGGCCAGGAACCCAACGATCACCCGGCCTATCGTGCCATCAGCGCTGCCGCGCAACAGCTAAACGATGAGCGCGAAGCGTGGCTTAATCCGCCCGGCGTCTCTGGCAAGGCGCTGGAACAGCGCACGCTGACCAACCTCTACAACGCGCTGCTGGTCTTTCGCGGCGAACCGCCCGCCGAAGGCAAAAGCCATCCCAAGATCATCCCGGCAGCCGGTGACTTCGCGCCCCGCCTGGCGGAACTGCATGAGGCGCTGGATCGCGCCGTGTGTGATGCGTATGGGTGGGAATATGATGTGCTGGGTGACGAGGAAGAGATTCTGCGGCTGCTACTAGAATTGAACTTGGAGCGGGCAGGCCGGTAGGGACTTCAGAATTTCGTGGCGTAGGGCATGTTCATCTACTTAATAATGGTGAGGTCAGCCCTCGCCGACCCCACCTGCCGTCCCTCTATGGGCGGCTCTTTTTATTCCTCGTCATTATCCTCATTCTCGCCGCTGAAGGCGCGGATCAGTTCATCCAGATTGTAGGGCTGCTGGCCGATGTACTGATGTTCTTCGCCGGCGCACATCGCCAGTTCAGCCAGCACATAACTTTCTGCGCCACGAAGCTCACGTGTATCGTGCAGCGCCGTGCGGATGGCTTCAATCGCCTCGTAGATCAGACCTTGCGCGTCTTGCAGCAGTTGTATACGTTCCTCTGTGTTCATCGCGCCTCACTTTCCAGATAGACATTCAAACGTTGGGCGTCATTGATTGCCACCTGGAGCCAGCCGAGCGTTTCGGCGATCAGGTCGTTTTCCAGCCCGGCAGCCTTACCCTCGGCTGAGAGAGCCACTTCCATCTCGTGCAGACGGGTGAGCAAGCTGCCATTCAGATTTAAGACGGCCTGCCGCTGCTCAGCGGGCAATCCTTCAAATACGGTACCAACAAACATCTTCTACTCCTTTTTTCGAGTATCCTCAGACCGCCGATCCCCGCCATGCTGCGGATCGGGCGGCCAGGTAATTCCGGCATCCTGAATCAGTTTGCCGAGTGCTGTGCGAAAAACCTGACTTTTGGTTAAGGTTATTCCATACTGCCTGGCAAACCAATCAATGTAGGTATCCAGCGCCGCATCCTGATCGGCGCTTAAGACTGCTTTGATGGGCACGGTATTCATGGTTGTTCTCCCTGTGTCTCACTCATTGGGTACATCGAAACGATAAGGGCAAGGGGGCCGCAGAACCAGCCTGCGACCCCGGCAGTTTTAGAACGTCAGGATGTCGTTATCCGCGAAGATAGCGATTTCTGGCCGTTCATCTAACCCCCAGAAAACTCGCAACCCCAACCCGCATACGAAGGTGAGATCGAAGTCTCGGAGGGTGGGCGTGTAGGCGGCGATGACCACGATGGGAAATTCCAACGCGATGCCATCTTTCACCCGTCGCCCCAAACCGCCTCCCACATCCACCAGATCGTAGCGTGTGAACAACTGTTCACGCGCGAATTCGATCCACTGGTCATCTTCCTTTCCCATATAGGGAATGATGATGCCCAGTTCGTGGAGCTTGCCCAAATCGTCATTCGATGCCATACTTACCTTACTCCTTTCGTACTGACTCGGTCGATAGAGAGTGGAAGCCCTGGGGTGTCGTCCTGGGGCTTTACTCTTTCCTGCGCTCGTTGGGTTGTCCCTTCGGCGGCTTTGGGCTTGCGCGGTGATCCCCGCTTGGAAGTTATTTTTGCCGCACTCCATATTCAATTGTTAAGGTAATCATATTGTGCCATGTGTACCGTCTTGAAGCAACAGGAGACATCTCCTATTCTCCGTAAGACAGAGAATAGGAGGGTAGGAAGATATAGATTTAGTTGATGTGGGGCGTAGAATGGATCAGGGGAATAAGCCGGACGAACCAGGCGCGCTGTCCCCCTAAAAAGTTACCAATCTCAATCTGATAGCTGGTGCGGTTGGTATAACCAAGCTCGATCAGTTCAGCGTCGGTCAGGCGTGAGCATTCGACCATCCGAATTTCTACCGCCTGGACCTGAATAGATTGGCGTGTCTGAAGTGAGAGGACCGGGAAAACTTCCCCCTCGGTGCAGATGAACCGCCGGGCAATCTCCGCCTCAAACACCTGCTTGCCGTGCTCAAAACCGTCGTCGCGGCTGCACCAGGGGTTGGTGTTTGTTTCGCGGTAACGATCCAACGAAATCGACGGCACGAGTAATGCGCTTTTGCTGCCGTCCAGCAGCCGTTCCGTGCTCAACATGGCGGCACGCATGGTCTAACCTTTCTACTCATCTATCAGCGGGCGGCCACTCGGCGCGCGCGGCCAGTTCGGGCGGGCACGGGTAGTGACCATCTTCGGGGCTGCCCACCATATCCCCGATCTGGCGTATGGCATCAGCTTCGAGGGCTTCCCAATTGAGCGCGGGCTGCGACGTGTAGACAAACCGTTCAGAGGTTTGAAGATACCGGGAAACTACGGCTCGGCCCACCCGCAAATCGATAAACGGGAGGTTGTGTTCTGGTATGACTGTGGGTATCATGAATCTGCCTTTCACGCAAAGGTAGAGGCAGAGAGCGCATCCCCGCCAAGAGTTGCCGCTCTCTGCCGACTGTAGATGGTGGCGGAGCCAGCGCCGGTTATGGCTGCAAATTATTCTCCTTTTTCTTCGCTTCGATTTTGGCTTCCAGAGTGAGAAGCATCAAACCCAGCTTCTCCAAATGGCGTTCGTAGTCTTCATATACTTGTTTGGTTTTGGTGTGCTGATCTTCCAATTCTTCGACAGATAGAGGCTCAAATTCGAGCATCGAATCAACTGCCACAGTCGCCTCTAAAACGCTTTTTCCATGTTCAGCCAGTGTGAGGATTAAGGCTGTTCGGGCGGGACGGGTTATAGCCATTGCTCATTCTCGGTCTGCGCGAGCAGCAGGGTCGTTGCGGCGAGCAATGACGAGCAGCGCCATCAGCAGCACGCCAAATGGACCGCCAATCAGGAAGCCGATCACAAAGCCGAACATGCTACACCTCTTTCTTGGTGGGCAGTAGTTCGCCGCTGCGGATTTTCTGTTTGAATAAGCGCACGGCGTTTAAGCTGTTCTGGTAGGCCTCATATGCTCGTGAGCAGTGCCGCTGTAATCTTTTGAGATTAGTGTTGGCATACACACCATGAAGGACCAGTAAGTTCTCAAAGGCCCATTGATCTCGAATGCCTGATACGTCGCCGGGTTTCAGCACCTCCAAGAGTGTCTGTTGGTGCTGTTCGTCTGAAGCTGCCTCAAGTAACTGGCAGTCTTCGGTCAGGGCAATACTTTCCGGCCAGCCCATCG
The DNA here is from genome assembly GCA_964472565.1 of uncultured Anaerolineaceae bacterium. Lineage (GTDB taxonomy): Bacteria > Chloroflexota > Anaerolineae > Aggregatilineales > Aggregatilineaceae > DATAMF01. Next base: position 8,356 of record CAYYNB010000021.1, on the reverse strand, counting down.
GGCACAAGTGCTGGCCGTTTGGCTCCACCGCCGCGACAACCCATTTTTCACCTGATTTGAGGTGCAACACCGTATCACCGGCTCGAATAGTCATCTTGATTCCTTTCTTTATTTATAGTCTAGGGTGCGGAAACCCGCACCCAGCTTACTAAACCGTAACGGCGGCTTCCAATGTGCGGGCGGCGCGTTCCAGGCTTGGTGCAGAAGTTTGCTCGCCGCCGCTGAATAGAGCGTCCCGCTGTTCGCGACGCGCCCGGCGCACCAGGTCCGGCATGGGGTTGTCGGGGATGCCCAGATCGCGGGCGCTGCGGCTGCGGACATTGGCGGCCACCAGGTCGGCCTTGAGCGAAATGCCGACATCGACCAGCGCCTCACGCACTCGCGCGGTGTTGGCTTTGCTGGCCGCGCCATCGGCAAGCTGCTCTAACTCGTCGCACACCCGCGCGAGTTCGGTGTCATCGGTGAAGTTGAGCAGACGAACCTGCTCGACCAGGTTCTTCACCCGGCCTACCCAACGCGGGTGGACCTGGTCCTTTTCGCGGACCATCTGCAGGCCATCCACCACCGCACCATACACCAACTGGTGCAACTGCCCGGCCACCTCATTCAAGGTGTTGTCGATGCGCTCCTGGCGTAACTGCTTTTCGTGGGCGATCACTTCCTCGGTGATGCGCTGCTCGCGGTGGAGCCGTTCGCGCTCGGCTGCCAGTTCCAGCCGCTTCTTTTCCCGTTCGGCGTCGATGTAGATGTGATCGAGTTCATTCAGCCGGCGGGTCACTTCTTCCTGGTCACGCTGGATGTCTTCGAGCTTGACGGCCTTCACTGCTTCATCCGGTGCTTCGACAAATGCTGGAATGACATCCAGCGTAAACAGCCGCCGGATTTCGTCGGCGTTGGGGATGCGATGCACCATCTCCATCAGCACCTCATCGAGCCATTCATCCGGCGGATCAACCGGGCTGTCTTTGGGGAGATGGTTGGATATGCGCCAACGCACAATTGCGGAGGGGCGGTAGGTATTGACCATTTCATCAACCAGGGCATTCCGCTGGCTGGCGATCTCTTCAGCCAGGGCGAACCAGCGCGCTTTCAGGCTGGCGGTTTTCCAGGAGTCGGGCGTATGATTTTTGCTGTGCAGATACTGCCGCAGTTCAGCCGCGGGTTTCTCCTCAAGCCACGCCTTAAACTCTTCGTAGCGGGCTTTAGGCATGAGGTACCCAAACAACGTTTTGTAGGAGAAACGTTCCTGAAGATCGCGGGCCATACGTTCCAGGGTTTGCAGTTCGTCGTGCAGCCGCTGGGGGAGCAGCCGCCGCGCACCGGCGGTGTAGGCCTGGAACGCGGCATGATCCAGGCCGAACTCATCAAACTCGGTGCGGGTTGCAGCGCGCCAGCGGGTGACGTGCAGCGTGACCAGCAGCAGCCGATCCACCACCAGCGACCATTCAGGCCGGATCGTGCGGGGTTCAACTGTCATTGCTCGCCTTCCAGTTTTTGCCGCGTCGTACATAGAGCAGCGCGTGACGTTGGGTAATTTCTAACACGTCGTCATTGATCAGGGACTTCAATAGTTTTCGCAGCCCCATGCGAGCGTTATTGGCCGTCTTTTCATCCCGGAATGGTACTTCGAGCGCGAACTTTCGCTCGGTTTTTTCCAGGCGCAGCAGCAGGTCTTCCGCCAACAGCCGCCATTTACTCGTTTTTCCCGCGCGGACCGGAATATCTTCCACGCTCACTTCACGGATTTTGCCCCATTCAGCCGTCGTATCGGGGGATTGAGAGCCGTTTGTTCGTACCATCGTATTTTCCCTTCTCAAGCACTACAGGCTGCGCGCCTAGCGAGTGGCGGGTGTAATGGTGAGATCGTCTGCGGCCAGGGCTTCGGCCTTTATTTGTTTCAACCATATCCGGGCCCCTCGTTTTGCCCCGCCACAGGTGCGATAGTTAAACCGATGCCCTATACAGCTCCACCAGCCGTCATCCAATCGCAGGAGGTTGATGGTCCAGGTAGAAGTGACATCGTCGCGCCAAACCTGGAACTGATAGGCACCTTCAGTTAGCTTCCACAGAGCTTGCCATTTCGTATCAGACATAATGCCCTCCTATACTACAGGCTGCGCGCCTGGCGGGTGGCGGGTGGGGCGGGAACCTCAGTGGGGTTGAGCGCTTCGGCGGCTTGCTGTTCGGCAAGAGCGCGGTAGGTCGGCGGCAGCAGGTCCAGGTCGTTCACCACCGCGAGCGCCGTGCGAATCTGCGTGTCGCGGTCTTTACTGTTGATCCGCACGGCCCGGATCGCGTGGTCCAGGTCGGCGCGTGTGATGGCGGCATGGCCGGCTTTGCGGGCAACGGCCCCGGCCTTAAGCAGCACGCGCTCGATGTCCGCCCCGGTGTAACCTTCAACTTGATCCGCGCACTGCCACAAGGGAGCCGGACTCAGATCATCAGCGAAGGTCAAACCGTTTTTCTTCGCCATCGCCTGGAACATCACCAAGCGATCATTGACATCATCGGGCGGCAGGACGGCAACAATAGCATCGAAACGCCCACTGCGAAGCATGGCCGCATCGAGCAGATCGGGGCGGTTGGTGGCCGCCAGCCAGACGACTTTCCCGCGATTGGCCGTGTCGGCCATGAAGTTGAGCAGCCGCCCGAAGATGTTCCGATTGACGCTGCTGCCGTCGTTGCCTTCACTGCGGCGGAAGGCTTGATCTACCTCATCGACGAAAACAATGCACGGAGTGAGACTGCGAATGCCTTGCAGGGCGCGTTCCAGGTTGCGCTCGGATTCGCCCACAATGCCGCCCAGAATATTACCCATGCGGAAGTTGACGAAGTTGATCCCGGCGCTGGCGGCGAGCTTTTTGGCGAGATAACTTTTGCCGGTGCCCGGAGGACCGGCGAACAGGATACCCATCGGCACGCCGCTTGTGTCGCCGGACTTCATCAACTGGACCACTTCGGTAATTAAAAAGTTGACCAGGTAATCCAGCCCGGCCACATCGTCCAGGCTGCCAGAGGCTTCTTCGGTTTCGAGCACGCCCGCATACGCGGCGCTCATGATTTCCTTTTTGCGGTTGTTCACGGCATCGGCGGTGATCGGGGTGTTATTCAGCCGCGCCTGGACGATAACATCCATGATATGGACCTTGAGCAGCCCGGCGGTGAGCGCGGCAAAACGCTGCGCCGTCATGTCGGCATCCAGCACCACGCTGTCATTAATGGCGAGCCGGTCCTGGATAAAGGCCAGACGGGTTTCGTAGTCCGGGGCTTCGACTTCCACGGGGTAGATCGACTCGACCAAAGTCTGAGCAAGGGCGGTGAGACTCGGCGTCACGAAAAAAATCAGGGGCGGGCAGGCGCTGCCGCGCCAGAGGGGGTTGTGTGCCCAATTGAGCGCGAATTCCAGGTTAACCCGATCCGGCAGAGCGCTGAACCCGCCAACACCCGACGCGGGGAAGAGGTCATTGGCATAGGAGAAAATGAGGGCGACCTTTTTGCCGTCTTTGCCCAGGTTGAGAGCTGCTTCGATGAGCGGGAAAGCCTTGCTGGGATCGGCGGGCAGCGGGACATCAACCGGCGCGCCTGGCTGCGGCTGCGGCGCGAACTTTTGCAAGGCGGCAGGCAGTGCGGCGGAAGAAGCACCGAGCAGCCCGACCAGTTCGGCGAACTGTTTTTTCATGGCAGGCAGAGGGAAGGTAATCCCCTGAGCGAAGTCGTAATGAATCACGAGGTCGAAGTTCAGGCCGACCAGTACCTGATCCAGCCAGGGCAGGACATCCACTTCGCCCTCCGCATAATCATTGACCCCAGGGCCGTGCAGCGCGAAAGCGTGCGCAATGGTGCCATCGTAGGCTTTTTTAACTCTGGTCCAGAAGGACGGTATCATCAGAATACTCCTTAGCAAGTGAAGCACCCATAGCAGAACATAACCCGTGCTATGGGTGCGAATGATCGTTAGTGGGTGTGGGGCGCGCCGCCTTCGCGGATCGCCTCGTGAATATGGACGGTGGCGCTGTGTTCGCTGGTATAGGTGAGTTGGAGATCATGCCGGTGGGTTTCAACCTGGCCGGACTGCTGGATACCCACGCCCTGCGCTTGCAGCGCGGCCAGCAGCGCTTCGAGGGCGGTTTTTCCACCTGCGAAATCACCCTCCTGCGTTACCAGGTCCAGCGTGCCATCCGGGTAGATCGTAACCTGCACCGTCAGCCCGGCATTGATCATAAATTTCACCAATCCCATCGGCTGCATGTTCAGATTCTCCGGCGGTAGCCCCAGGGCGGTGAACGCTTCCAGAATGTCGGCCTGGGCAAGCTGCCCAGCATACCGCTGCGCCAGGACAAACGCCGTATCGACGTGCGTCTTGTGCTGCTGATACTGGCCTTCATCAGAAAGTTCGATGGTGTTCTCCACGAACTTCAACCCGGTCCAATCGCTACCAATGCCCAGCGCCCAGATGGGACGGCGGGGATTACCCGCCTGCCACCAGTTACGGGCCGGGACATCCTGCATCCGCAGCCATTCCACAAACGCCTGCCGATGTTCAGGCTCGCGCATGTGGGCTTCCAGGTTGACATTAACATAGGCCGTCATTACGGCGATGCCATTACAGGGCATGAGAACCTCCAACCGCAGCCGGTGACGCGAGGGCGGCATTGTGTTCATGAACGAGAGCTTTGAGCCGGGTTTTCATCCAGAAAGGGGCGCGGGCATAGAAGTGGTAGGTTTCGCGCCAGGACGGCTGGCGTTTAAACCGCTGGTGAGCCGGGATGAATTCGCACATCACCGTATCACCGCCGTGCGACTCGGCAATGGCAATGGGAGAAAGACCCGGCTGAGACAAATCGAGCAGGTTGTGATCGCCATAACTGCACATCGCGTTGACCTTACCCATCACGGCCAGCCGCCGCCGCAGGTCGTCCTCGAAGCGCTGAGCCTCTACCCAGTTGCTAACCGCCGCGTCGGAGGTGGGATCGACCCGGGCGTTATGTTGAGCGACCAGTTCATCGACCAGTGTTTCTAAAGCGGTGAGTGTGATGGGGACGTCGTATTTTTTCAGCCAGGCGGGGGCATAACCCCGCGCCAACAGCGACGAGTCGACGTATTCATGCAGCTTCAATTCGCCCCGCTGCACCAGGATAGTAAGCACCGGTACCCATGCCCCATCGATGTCCCGCTTTGAGATGTGTGTTTCGTAAAAGCCGTGTTGAACTTCAACCGGGCTGTGGACCTGGTTCAACTGCGCGTTCAGGTCCACCTTAAACTCGATCAACTCATGCTGATGGTAGGCGCGTGCCGCCTGGTGAATGAGCTGGTGTAAATCAGCTTCGCTCAATGTGACCGGGTAATGCCATTCCTGAACAGGCCGGGCGTGTTTGATCACGACCTCGTTTGTATCCAGGATGATGTGTGACTTGGCAAGCCAGGCCAGATCGGCGCCAACTTCCCAAACCGGGACGCCGGGGCGCTGCGTAATCTGCCCCGGACCTTTGCTCAGGCTGATCAGATGCCGGTACAGTTCCTGCTCGGCCCGCTGCTCCGCCAGGTTGCACGAGCCGCGACTGGGCAGCGCCAGCACGGGGGCCGGTTGAGCCAGCCGGGGCATAGACCGGGGAGCCGGCAGCAGGGGCAGATAAAAATACGACAGGGGTTCAAATGGACACCTGTTCAGGGTGTGTGGTATACTTTCTATAACGGTTGACATTATTATCATCTCCGAAAGTAAGGGGCGCGGCGTTCCAGGTCAGCGCCCCTTTAAATTGCGGGTAAATGTCGCCGGGTCTAGAGCGGTGCTGATAACACCGCTCTATTGATTCGCGGTCACGGCCAGGCGATCCGGAGCGCGGTGGTTCTCGGCGAGTGCGCTCATCAGGCGGGTGAGCTGCGCTTCCAGGCTGTTAACCTGCTGCTGCAAGCCTGTCACCTGCTGCTGCAGGCCATCGGCGCGGGCGCGCTCCGTGTCAATGAGCTTTTTGGTGCGTTCGGCGGTTTCATCCAGCGCCTGACCGGTGGTGCGCAGTTGATAACGGGCAGCATCAAGCTGGCGCTGCCGCTCGACAATCGTTGTGCGTTGGGACCACAGGAGGTCCACAATACTTTCCCCCGCGCGCTGCGTCAGGGTTTCCAGATAGGTTTTCAGATCAGCCGGGCCGTCCAGAACCACCAGGTCCTGTTCATCGACATATTTCTGAAATGCGCCGAAGTCGATCAGCACTTTGGATTGGCCCTGAATACGGTTGAAGACCAGACCGAGGGTACCGGCGGTGATGGCGCGCCGGTCGCCGAGCGCGGCGGAGGGGTGGTAGACCAGATCGCGGCAGGTAATGACCAGATCGCCGATGAGGATGGGGGTCATGCCTGGACCTCCTGACTGTCACGCCGCCAGGTGATTTGGCGGCTGTCAATGCGGACAATCCGCCATCCCTGGGCGCGCATGGCGTCGCGGCGCTCGACATCCATCAGTTCGGTTACTTTTTCTTCTTGCTGTGCTTCTTGCTGGACTGTTTCGGTGGGCATGCAGCTTCCTTTCTTCCTAAGCCTAATAAGTCGTAGCGGGTTCGCTGGCCGATGGGGATTCCATCGTGCTCGTACAACTTGCGGAATTCGGCGAACATGGCGGCGGCTTTCCCTTTCCCCCACTCCGGCCCGCGCTTTTCACCGTTGATCGTGACGGTATGTTCTGATTGCCGCTTCGGGTAACTGAAACGCGGGGGATCGTAGCGGCCAAAACACATGGGGGGCAGCCGCGTTAAACTTTTGGGTTGGCGGTCTCCACTTCGATGGACGACGGTGCGCCGTCGAGCATGGCGGCGTGCAGATCATGTCGCACCTGGCGGTGACGCTTTTGGGCGCGCGCGCGGCGGTCACGCATGCGAGAGGTGACTTTAGATATTTCGCGGGTCATCTCAAGCTGGATTTCATACCGGCGCTGCATCTGGGCCAGTTCGGTTTCCAGGCTGCGGATACGGGCCTCCTTACCGGCGACCTGTTCCCGCAGGTCCGCATTCTGGGTGCGAAGTGCTTGATTATCGCGCTGGGTCGCGGCCACCAATGCGTTGCTCGCCGCGATGGTTTCAGCGGAGACGAGCTGCACCGGCGCGACGGAGATCACCTGCGGCACGTCGCTGGGCGGGGCGGCACTTCGCATTTCGGGAGTAACAGCCGCCTCCACGTGCACCTGCCCATAGTCACGGGCAACAGCAAGCGCGGGGAGCACAACAGGAGGGTTGGTCGAGTTATTTTCCCCTGCGACGCTGGCCGGGTTTTCGGCGGCAGCGGGCGACGTAGGTTCGGCGTGAACGGAGGGCTGTTCCGACTCTGGCGTTGGATGCGCCGGGCCATCGGTTTGGGGTAGGGTAAACCGGGTAGAAGTCATCAGTTTTCCTTTCGATTGAGAGAATTTTTCCAGCCAGAGGGCCATCGACCCCACCCAGCTTCGAGAGGCTGCGGATCACCGCTGTAAACTGTAAGGTTGCCGGGGGTGCCGTTGCCGTGTCCGGCGTCGGGCCAATAAACGGTTTGGGTCGTGATGGACCCATTTACATGAAAAAAGAACCAGGTAGTGCGCCGGGCAGCGGGGTTATTTCGAAAGCCGCTGCCGATGATCTGTATGTTCATAGGCTAACCTTTTTGACGGTACATTGTAGAACGGGCTTCCATCAGGCTCCAAATTTTGAATTGGTTCCATTTGGTTTGTTCGGCGACACAAAAAACGTCCACATCCAGGCCTCGTTGTCCTTGACTCTTTCCAGGTTCGCACTGTCGGCTTGGCATGGTTCTGAGGATGGTAAAGGGCTGATTTCTTATGAATTGCTAATATATTATCATTGTAGCGCAATCGGATTGATATGTCAACCGGATTAGCAGAGTTGACAATCCCATTGATTTGATGGTATCTTTAATAAAGAAAGGAGGCGTTATGTCAAATGCCGAACGCTCGCCGCAGAACGGCGAAGAGGAAATTAAATATACCACTCGGATTGCTGAGCATATCCGCCTCGCGTCCGCTGCGCGAATGCTTTCGGGGGGGGAACAAGTCACTATCCGTGAGGTTAGCGAAGAGACTAACACTCCCTACCAAACAGTCAGGTGGTATATGCGCGCCGAAATTGCCAACCCGAACTATGCTGTGATTGACAAAATTCGGCGTTACCTCAATCAATTCAACCGAGTGCCTCTCGCGGGATATATCACTCGCGTTGGACAGGAGGAAGAATTGGGGGACTGGGGGGCCGTCTCGGTGCGAGGTTCACCGTGACGGCCAGGAGCGACCTGATGCAAGCAGGCCGCTCCAAACCTATTATAACACCGCCGCCGATCTGCGCAGAGCGGCGGCGAGGGGTTTTTCGCCTTTTAACAT
>CAYYNB010000020.1:0-50710 GCA_964472565.1 uncultured Anaerolineaceae bacterium | reverse complement strand
CGGCGTCTGGACGGTAACGAGCACTGCCGAACGCGCGGTATTCCACTCGGCGGCGGCAATCTGCCCGGTGATAAACGTGGAGACGGGCGACGGAGTCATGCCCTGCGCGGCGGGCACCAGATACAGCGCGAAAGCGTCCGGCGTGGGACCGCCCAAAAACGCGATCCAGCCGTCGTTCAACTGCGTGGCGAAGCGCATAGTGAGTCCGTTGGCGGCCTGATTCTGGTATTCGGTATAGGCCCAGTTCAGGTTCAGATCGACGCGGCCAATCACGCTCAGCGCGCCCCACTGCGGGCCGCTGACGATGATCGTCCCGTCGGGGGCGAACGTCGCGTCGGCATAATTCAGGTTATTGACATACGGATTCCCGGTCTGGTTGATGTCCGACAGGGCATCAATGGGCACGTTCGCGATCCCCATTGGCGTCGAGACGGTGAGCAGCAGCACCACGCTGTTAGGCGACCAGCGCATCGCCAGCGGGGTACGCTGTTCATGCTGTTGGGCGGTCTGGCCTGTATAGGTGGTGCGGAACACCTGCCACGACTGCCCCGTGCCCGTATCGTACACCCAGATGCCCGAATTGATCGCGCTGCTGTCGGCGGTATTGGCGGCATCGATGCGGAACGCCAGATAACGGCCATCCGGCGACCAGACGAGATCGGCGTAGGTCAGGTTAGGATTCACGCCGTAGACGCTGGCGGGTGAGACGACAACCGGCGATCCGTTCACGTACATAAATCCGCCCGCGCCCGATGCGGCGGCGACCTGTCCGGTGGGGCCGACCGAAAACACCGTGCCCTGCGCCATCGGGACCGCCGGGGCCTGCTGTGCGTTGGGGACAAAATTCAGCAGCGGCACGACCTGCCCCGCATAACTGATAATAACCGATCCCTGTTCCGGCAGCGCGGCAGCACCCCCCACCGGGCCGCTCTCCGACGTGGGGATCACCGGCAGGTTTCCACTGTCAAGCGGCGGCGCGTTCGGATCGTAAAACGTGCCGGGCGGCGTCAACGTTGGGAAGGCGGGCGGCGTATTGCTGGGCGCGAGGGTATACATTCCGCCGGGCGTGCGCGTCGGGACAATCCCATTGTCCGCCTGCCAGGTTGCCGTCTGGTTGGGCGTCAGCGTCGGAAACGGTGTGATCGAGGAGGTCGGGCTGGCGATCAGCGTCGGGAACGGCGTGGCGGTGGGGATCGCGGTGTCAGACGGAGCCGGAGTTGGTGTCCGCGTCCAGGTATTCGTCATTGTGGGACGTTCTGTCGGGGTGCGGCTCGGCGTGCGCGTCCAGGTGCTCGTGACGGTCGGGCGATCCGTCGGGGTATGGCTCGGTGTGCGCGTGAGCGTCGGTGTGTCAGTCGGCGTATAGGTCGCGGTTGGCGTTCGCGTATCCGTCGCGGTGGGCTGATCGGTAGCCGTCCCGGTGGCGGTATCCGTCGGAGTCGGCGTAGCACTCGCGGTGCTGGTTGGCGTGGGCGTCCGCGTGAGGGTATCGGTGGCGGTAGGGTGATCCGTAGGCGTGCGGGATGGCGTGCTCGTCCATTGAAGCGCAATCGCGGTTTCGTCGCGCGTGGGCGAAGCCACTACCGTCGGCGTCTCCGGGGAATCGACTTGCAGACTGCACCCCGTCAGCGCCGCCACCACCACTATAATCCAGCACCATTTTTTCATAGCCTCTATTGTACGATCCTTTGCGCCCGCGTAGGTTGAGAGGTGGTCAGGCGGCAGGCGAACGGTGATTTTTCAGGGGCAATTGCCCTTACAAACCTCGCCCCAAAACATTACAGCTTTTCGCGCAGATCGATCAGTTCGCCCGGCACACTGCTCAACCCTTTTTTGAGCTGCTCGAAGGTCGCGCCGTGTTCCTTGATGCTGATATACCCCCGGCCTTCCTTGTCAAACCACGTGGTCGCGCTGACGATATTGCCGCCCGCGTTCGCCACCGCCTGGGCCACCTGCGCCAGAATGCCGGGCTGATCGGGGACGCGCAGCGTAAAGCGTGCGCCTTCTTTGCCGCCGCCCAACAGCCGGGTCAGCGCGCGGAAAATATCCGTATCCGTGATGATGCCCACCAGTTTATTATGCTCGACCACCGGCAGACAGCCAATATCGTGCTTCAGCATGACCGCCGCCGCTTCTTCCAGCGGGTAATCGGGTTGGATGGTCAGCGCCGGGGAAATCATCAACTGCTTGATCTGCAACCTGGACAGCAGCGAATGAATCTCGTAGATACTGAGCGTCGTAGCGGGCGACGGCTGCGCTTTGAGCAGGTCTTCTTCCACCACGATCCCGATCACCGCCCCATTTTTATCCAGCACGGGCAGGTGATGGATGCTGTGTTCGTGCATCAACTCGGAGGCCTGCTTATGCGTCATCTCCGGCGTGACTGTCACAGGATTCAAACTCATGACATCTTTGACTAACATAATTTTCTCTCCCGTTTGGTGCGCGGTCCTCGCCGCGCTTATCCAGCACCAATCTCGACATAAATCCGCTTATTGATCTTGCCCTTGCTCTTATAATCCACGATCCGCATCGCGCCGACTTCGGAGGTATTGGCGACATGCGTGCCGCCGTCGGCCTGCAAATCCAGTCCGACGATCTCAATCGTGCGCACGTCGGGAATCCCTTCGGGCAGCAGGTTGATTTTGGTGCGGATCAGATCGGGGATTTGAAACGCTTCTTCGCGCGGCAAAATGGCGACTCGCACGTCGCGGGCGGCGGCCACTTCACGGTTGACCGCTTCCTGAATGGCGCTGACGAGTTCCTTTTGCATCGTCTCGAATTCGAAATCCATCCGCCCGGCCAGCGGGTCCATATCGCCGCCCGTGACCGACGCGCCGTAATCGCGGAAGACCACGCCGCACAGAATATGCATGGCGGTATGGGTGCGCATCAGTTGGTAGCGGCGCTCCCAATCGATCTGGCCGTGAACCGTCGCGCCAACTGGCGGCAGCGCGCCCTCGATGAAATGCACGACGTCCGGCCCGATCTTTTTGGCCCGCGTGACGACATACGTGATACCGTCCGCCGTGAGCGTGCCGCGATCCGCGGGTTGGCCGCCCCCGCCGGGATAAAAGGCGCTGCGATCCAGGATCACGCCGTTGTTGTCCGCATCGTGGGCGGTCACGGTTGCATCGAAGGCTTGTAGATAACTGTCGGTCTGGTAGAGTAGAAGTGTCATGCGAAATATCCTTGCTGCGCGAAAAGATTGAACTCATGATACTCAGATTCCCCAAATTTGCCAGACCACCGCGAACCATTGGGAGCCAGACGGGAGGTTCAGTCGTTGTGGCGATTCATCAGGCCCGCCTGTTCCCGCTCCGCGTGGGTTTTCCACTCTACCAACTGGGTGACATAGGTCAGCAGCCACGCCAGGGACGCCGCCGATAACATGATCATAATGGCTTCGCCCCATTCCGGGATGTACTTGTAGAGGGCTAAGATAATGCCCGCTGCCCATGTCCCGGAACAGACCGGACAGCAGATCAGTTCCGCCACCGCCGAACGTGCGCCGGTGGACCACCGGGGGAGGTTGTCTTCGCCTGCGCCGGACGAGTGCGGAACCGTGACGACAAACGGCGCGCGGAACCATTCCAAAATCGCAAGGTAAGCTGTCGCCCGGCCCACCATACTCGCGGACAAGGCCAGCATAACCCACTGGAACGGAGACAATTTCACGCCCTGGTTCACCAGCGTTTGAAGGATGAACATACACGAAAAGATGAACAGCGTGATCCGACGTGAAATCATATGCTTATCTCCTGGACTGTGACGATGGATGTCTAGTGTATGCGGTCCCATTCATGAGGGCAAAAGCGGACCGGGCTGGACGATACGATGGGGGTGAATATGCCGCCCCGAACGGAGCGTGGCTGGTATGTACGGGTATTATATAATTAGCCTATGAACTCGACCATTTTAATCCATAAAGAATAACGCTAACTATGTAACACGATGTCAAAACGAAAAGAACAAATATAATAGGTAACACAGCCTTCCAGATTCTTGCCTTATCCCTTGATATCCTCCATACACTACATGAAACCAGCAAAAATAGAAGTAAAAATGCTACTTTTTCCATATAGGCTATTGTCGTAGTAAAAAATAGGATGTGTATGTTATTTTGTCTCAATAATTCTGTTCCTTCTACTTCATTAATAATTTGACCGGTTGATGTCTCAACAACATATAAATTTTGATCACGTAAAGGGGGCTTATTCCGAACTGTTCGAGTTACTAGGGCGAGCCTTGTTCCATCGGGGGATGCAATTATTTGCTGGATGTTACCAAATTGCTTCTGAAGCTGTGTTGTATTCATATTCAATTCGGAAAACGCCGGAAGATAGGGGGCACATTCGCCCTCTAAGTGGAGATTATCTGAGGTAACAGTGGTCGAAAACCTGACACAAGAGGGCAGGTATGCATTGAATACAATGTGATCGTTGCTTTGCCAGGCGTCAACGGTTAGCCAAAAACGGGACCTAAACAAGGGGTTATAAAGACCATTTGATACCAAAAGAAAAATTATATAGCTGATAAGTGATAAAAGCCCCATTATAAAAATAAAATTAGAGTCTTCCTCAAAATCACGGTTGAAATCCATAATTTTCCTTATTCTGCTGCGGGGGATACCTTAGCCCGAACGACGGCGCATGTATCCGAAACACGGCCTCATAGAAATTAGGATAGCGTCAAAGCGAATTTCGCGCCGCCGCGCTAGACCTCACCCGCCTGCGCCGCGCCAACTAAGCCGAAAAATACGGCGGTTGGGCCACCCCAGCCGCAGCAGATAGGCCGTGCTGACCAGGGAAGTGATCGTTATGATCAGCACCGCAATCACCAGACTCACCACACTGAGCAGCGCGGCGAGAGCCATACTCAGCGCACCGACCACACTAAAATACACGAGGTAGCGAGCCAAGGCGCGCCCGTCGTAACGCACCGGGCCGGGGCCGGGCATGGCTCCGGCATCCCGTTCGGCCACGCGCCAGAACAGCGCGAGACTCCCCACCAACAGCGCCATCCCCAAAATGAACGGTCCGACGCTCGGCCACGCCTCCGGGCGCTCATTCAGCAGCAGCGCATAGAGCGCCACCAGCACGATCCCGACCATCACACGGGCGGCGCGCGTCATCGTCAATTCGCTGGGTGCCCCCCACCGCTGGTACAGCCACGCCAACACGAGAATCCCGGCCCCGTTGGCGACCATCGCCGGAATGATCCACCAGGGGAAAGTTTGATTGATCGCAACCATCACGCCCATCGTCAGGGGGAGGAGCAGCAGAATCCGGCGGGCGGCACGATCCGAGAGCAGATCGGCGTGTCCAAACGAGCGAAAAGCCAGCGCCAGTGGGATCGCCGTGCTCATCCAGACATGCCATGTCGCGCACACCCAGAACACCGCAAACACGCGCAGGCCTAAAATGCTCGGCATATCGTCCGCGCCGTCCCAGGGGGGATTCCAGATCACTTTGGTCATCAGGCTTTCGGTACCCAATCCGAGGACCAACCCGCCCACCGCCAGCGCGGGGATCGTCAGTGCGCAGCGGCGCAGCAGAAAATCCACGATCAGGGCGTAGTGCAGCCCATAAATCAGCGGCACCAGCGGCGAAATCCAGACGAGGGGCGTATTCCATGACAGCCCTTCCGCGAACACCGTTCCAATCCCGGCGAGCAGCACATACCAGATCACACGGCGCATGGTTTACCTTTGCAGTGGGGGGCGCAGTTTGATCGTGTATACGCGGCGGTAGGTACAAAAGTTGCTGGGGGTGGTCCTGTGAATCTATGATTTCATCATGCTGATCCGCTTGAAGAACGGTTACGCGACTGAGGATCAGGCACAAACGCGGCCTCTTCATCAGCATCTACTTCGCGCATTTCGCCGTCATCCGCCAATTGCATCATCCGCTTACGCTTTTCGTAGGGTTCTTCGTCTGGCCCCAAATGGAGCAGTTCACGCCCCAATTCACGCGCGATAACTTTGTCACGAATTTGCTGTTCGCCCATTTTCGTATTCAAAAAGACCGACACACCGTGAAAAATAAGTGACATTAACCAGCCCGTGATGAATAAGGCGATAGTGCTTTGTGCCGAATCGCCGCCCTCTGATCCAAAGAGCGTGCTTAAAGAGTGTCCATCCCCACTCAAATAGATTCCACAGGCTATCAGTACGAAAAGGACATATAAAAAGACATTCAGGCCAAATAAAAGCCAATTTGAAAGTTGTTTCTGTTTCTTAACCTGTTCCTCTACACGGCGGCGAACCATGCGATAATCGATTGGGTCGTTCATGATTATTTTCCTTGTCAAAGGCTGAGCATAAACGCCTCAATTGTACTCGGAAGAATAAAAAAAAATAAAAATTTCCCTTAACCACGTGATCTCAAAGTTGCTGGTCACGCTGCGGTCACGCTAATAAGTCAGAATAACATCTAAAGAAACACGAAAATCAGAACTTGGAGTATCCAGCCATGTACCGCCACTCTCATCTGACACTCGTCGTCGCGCTGATCGCGGCGCTGCTCATCCGTGCGCTGCCTGCTCACGCCCAACCGGAACGAACCACCAGCCAGCTCCAGTTATTGGAGGTCGTCGAAGGCACGCTGGACAGCAGCACACCCGAACATCGTTATACCCTGCCCGTCTATGACCAGCAGATTTTTTCGGTGCTGGCCTGGCCCGAAGGCTCCGAAGAATTGAATATCCAGCTTCTCGATCCCACCGGGGCGCTCGTGACCCAGGCGCGCCCGGTCAATCTGCCCGATCTGTACTATTCCATCGAAGCGATCACCGCCGCGCAGACGGGCAGTTATGAAATTGTCGTATCCAGCCCGGTGCCCGTCGTATTCGAGCTGATCATCATCCCCGGCTACAGCTTCCCGGTGGTGCTGGATTATTTCGATGACCGGGCGGAATCCTACCCGCTCAACTGGTTGGATATTGAGGAACCGGGCCTATTCGCCGGAGTCGTCAATGACGAATATCTGCTCCAGCTTCAGGACCCCGATCTGGACTACAGCATTCTGAACAGTGATAAGCTGGGCTTCACGGCGGAGAGCTACTATGTCGAAGCCACGATCCGCGTGGAGACGGGAGCCGAATACTACCGGTATGGGTTCGCCGTGCGCATGGATGGTTTTGGTCCCATCTATCACGGGTACGACATTGCTTTTACGCCGCGCGGCGAATGGGGCGTCTGGTTGGTGAAGGACCAGACCTATACCGCGCTCTCCCGGCTGCAAACCTCCCCGATCATCGATGTGGGGAATCCGAATGGCGCGCGCATCGGCGTGCTGATCGACGGTTATACCTTCACCATCTTTTATAATGGGCAGTTTCTCGGCCAGGTGACGGACCCCGACGCCCATTTCGCCGAAGGTGGCGTCGCGTTTTTGGCCTCATCCACCGAAGATGCCAACGGCCTGCCGCTGTCGGTGTACTATGATAACTTCGTGGTCAGCCTGCCCATCGATCTTGTGGCCGAGTCGGTCGAAGACAGTGACGCGGAAAGCAGTACACCCGACATTGGCGGCATCCTGGATCAGTCCGGCGCGGGTGAAGCGGGCGATTCATCCTCCACGATCCCGTTTGATCTGGAAGGCAAATCCAGCCGCCAGCCCATATGGGGTTTACGCCCCAAACTGCCCTAAACGAAATGAAGCAATACGAGGTAATAACCATGAACAACCGTACCATCTACCTGACCTTTATCACATTCGCCGCCGTGTTAATGGGCGTTGGTCTGTGGGGTATCATCACCCACGCGGAATTTGCCGCCGCGACACTCACTATTCCAGATCGGGTTGACGGCTCCCTGGATGCCAGCACCCCCGACATGATCTATGAAATTCCAGTCAACGAAGGCCAGGTGTTTTCGGTCCTGGTCATGATCAGCGCGGGCGATCTGAAACTGGACCTCACACTGATCGATCCGGCGGGGAACGTCGTCGCCGAAGACACCCCGGCAGCGGCTGGCGCAAGCGTCTACGCGATTGAAGGCGTAACGCCCACCGAACAAGGCGTATACCAGTTGATCGTCACCCGCGTGGGGAACACCTCCGGCGATTACAGCGTGGCGATCACGCCTGTTGACTCCGAAATGACCCTGCACGTTCCCTAACCCAACCGCACACAAAAAACGTCTGCATCGAGAACGGTGCAGACGTTTTTGTTAGGCCGGTTTACTTGTCAGTACTCAGCCCGACCCGATTGCCCTCGCAGTCCGTGATCACGGCGACATAGCCAATCGGACCCAGATCAGTTTTGGGAACCACCACATTACCGCCGAGTTGTTCGACCTGGGCCAGCGCCTGATCAAAAATAGCGACGTTGCGGACGCTCAGGTAGACAATCGATCCCAGGCCGCCCGGTTTGGCATGAGCAACCTTGGTCACCACGCCGCCCGCCGCCTTCTCCGCCTCGTTGAAGGGGAAAAAAGCACACTGTTCTGCCTCGTGTATCTCGCGGCGCATGGAGATTTGCAGCAGGGTTTCATAGAATTTCACAGCGCGTTCAAAATCCTCCGAAGGGATTTCAAACCAGGTCACGGCGTTCATCATCGGTCTTACTCCTCACAAGCGATTAAATCCATAGCTGTATTATCCGCCCCCGCTGTGACACCATGATGTCAGCCATGATTTTCAAGCAGCGCCCGCTTTTCCCCTGAATGCCTACTCCGATTTGACCGCGTGCAGCCCGACCCGGTTGCCTTCCGTATCTGTCACCAGCGCGACATAGCCAATCGGACCGAGATCGGTTTTAGGCATCACCACACTGCCGCCAAGCTGCTCCACCTGGGCCAATGCCTGATCCAAAATGGTCACACTGCGCGCGTTCAGATAAACGATAGCACCCTCACCGCCCGGTTTGGCATACGGAATCTGCGCCACTGCCCCACCAATCTCCTTGTCCGCTTCATAGGGAAAGATGCCGTTCATTGCCCCATCGAACAACTCACGCCGCAGCGAGACTTGCAGCAGCGCTTCGTAGAATTTCACGGCACGATCAAAGTCCTGAGCGGGGATCTCAAACCAGGTTACGGCGTTCATACGGACTCCTTATGGGTTGAAGCTGATCAATACCCACATTATCCACCCCCGCCGTGACACCATTATGTCAGCCATGATTTTCGAGCAAAGCTCGCGCTTCGTCCCGAATCCGATCCCGCAGTTCGTCCGGCTCCAACACGCGCACATGCCGCCCCCACCCCAGAATCCATTGCAGCACTTCATCGATCTGGCGGGCGCGCAGCGTGACCAGCACCCCGTCGGGATGGGGTTCGCGCTGGTCGATGTAGAAGAAATGATCTTCCATAATCCACGGTTCCACATCTTCATCAAATAGCAGCTTAATACGCAGCGGGCGATCATCGCGGCGCGATTCGCTGCCAATAACATAGTCGGCTGGATACTCAAAATGCCGGGCGGTCAGTTGAGCATCCTGCATACGCGATAAGCGGAAGATGCGGCGTTCCTGGCGCAAATGGCAGTATGCTGTCAGATACCACGTCCCATTCAGACATGCCAGCCCATACGGGTCCGCCTCACGCAGACTCACTTTATCCGAGTGGCGCGTGAAATACCGGAATTTCATCGTCTGGGTGGTGAAAATCGCCCGGCGCAGCAACCGCAGCAAATGGAGTTCCGCCGGGGAAATCGACTGCATATTCCTCAGCAGCAAACTGTTGCATAAAATATCCGCGCGCTGGCGCGTGTCGTCACTCAGCACCGCGCGAATCTTCCGCCGGGAATCGTCGATAATCGCCTGGTACTCCCGATCAAAACTGCTCTGCACCGCCGACAACCCCAGCAGAATCAGCGTTGCTTCATCGGCGGTGAACGTCAGCGGCGGCAAAAAGTAGCCTTCCGCCAGACTGTACCCTTCCCCCATCAGCGACACCACCGGGACACCCATTTCACTGAGCGCCTGAATATCGCGGTAAATCGTGCGTTTGCTGGTCCCGAAGAACTGCGCTAAATCCTCGGCGCGGCAGGTGCCCCGCAGCCGGAGTTCTAAAACCAGCGCTAATAAGCGATCTGTTCGATTCATATGATCTCCTCTCCCCTATTATCCTCATCTTTTGGGATCGCAGATCAACGAGTATTCGTAGGGGCAATTACACATCGCGCCCCTACAAAAACAGATGCTTATTTTCGACTTGGTGTATTCGTCTGTTAGAACTTCGGAGACAGCCGCACTTCAATCTAAAAAGGGCGCTCAAGTTTGACCTCAAACGCCCCTGTAGTGTCGATCTCGGTTACACGCTCAACCCCATGCGGTCCGCGACGATCTCCACCACATCTTTCACGGCAGGACCGCCCTGGATCGATTCGTCCTGGCGGGCGTCGGTGAACATGCGCAGACAGAACGGGCAGCCAGTGGTTTTGGCTGCGACGTCGAATTAGCGTGAAAATTCAGAAATTTTCTATATTGCAACAATCCTTCCCAATCTCACTCCTATATAAATGATGACTAACCGTCGTTCCCCAATTCGTATTACTTAAGCTTGTCGTAAATTTCTCACAATTTTTAATTCGATCTTAATTATTCATCACGTAAAATAAAAGTAATCAAAAGTGTCAACTTTATGGAGAAGGCCATGTCAACCTACACCGTCAAAAAAATGCCCGGCGAGCCAATCGTCATGATCACGGCTAGCGAAAACTACAATCCGACTAAGGATGTGGGTGAGGCGGTCCAAGTGGTGAACCGTTTGCTTGATCAACTAAATGAGCCGGTGACTTTCATTCAGGACCTGTCGGCAATGAAGGTCAATTGGGATGACATCATGGTCGGTGCGAATGCCACCAGTCGCGGCTCGGAAGCGCCCTTTCATCACCGGAACATTGGTGAGATCATCTCGGTCACGCAAGACCCGGTTATGAAGCAGGTACTTGCGAGTATGGAAAGCGGGGCGTTTAACGTGCGAATTCTCCTTTTCGACACGCTGGACCAGGCGCTGGCTCACGCGCGCAAACGTTAATTCCTCGGCGCGTGACGGTTGTCAACTGAGGGCCGGGTCAATACAATTCCGGCCCTATGCCAATCGGGCGGTAGGCTGCGATTAGCAGTCAGGCGGTCTCAGCTTTCCTGAATCCAGACGCAACCCTTATGGGGCGCGGTGCTGTCGTTTTATTGGTAATAAGTGTCCTTGAGACTTTAACCAACAGAAGCAATCTCAATAGCGGGGGAGATGCTGACCAGGCAAACGCTCATTTTGCGCTGTCACTTTGATTGTTGTTTATTCCAGCGGTTTCTAACCATCACCCTCAGTCGCAATCTGACATTCGAAAGAAAAAAACAGTTGGGGGCGTAATGCATACGCCCCGGTTACTTTAGATTATCCGCTCAACCCCAAGCGCTCCGCGACGATTTCCACCACGTCTTTCACGGCAGGACCGCCCTGGATCGATTCGTCCTGGCCGGCATCGGTGAACATACGCAGACAGAACGGGCATCCGGTGGCGAGCGTCTCCGCGCCGGTGGCTTTCGCTTCGGCATAGCGGGTGAGATTCACGCGGGCCGATCCATGTTCCTCTTCCTTCCAGAACTGCGCGCCCCCTGCCCCACAGCAGAATGATTTTTCGCGGGTGCGGTCCATTTCCGTGAGAGTCGCGCCGGTGGCGGTCAGGGTGTCGCGCGGGGCCTCGACGATCCCATTGTGGCGGCCCAGGTAACACGGATCGTGGAAGGTTACGTTAGCGCTGGCGGTCTGCGGCTTGAGGCGGCCCGCCTGGATCAGTTCGTTCAGATAAGCGGTGTGGTGGACCACCTCATAATTGCCGCCGAACTGCGGATACTCTTTGGCGATGGTGTGGTAGCAGTGCGGGCACGTCACCAGGATACGCGGCGGTTTGGCGGCGTTCAGCGTCTCGATGTTGGCCTTCGCCATCTCGAAGAACAGATACTCATTCCCGGCGCGGCGGGCGGTGTCGCCCGTGCAGGATTCCGCGTCGCCCAACACTGCGAATTTCACCCCGGCGTGTTGGAGCACCTGCACCAGCGTGCGGGCGATCTTCTGGGCGCTCGGCTCGAAGGCCCCCGCGCAGCCGACCCAGTACAGAATCTCGTAATCGGGCGACTCGTCTACGGTGGGCACTTCTAAGCCTACGGCCCACGCCATCCGATTCTGCGCCATCTGCCAGGGATTGCCGCGCTTTTCCATCCCATTGAACGCGCCTTGCAGTGCGGAGGGGAAATTGCTCTGCGTCAGGACGAGATCGCGGCGGATGTCCATGATGTCGAACATCGGCTCGTTGCCCACCGGACAAATATCCACGCACGCGCCGCACGCGGTACAGGCCCAGACCGCCGGTTCGGTGATGGCGAAGTCCAGCAGCGGGCGCGGGGAGTCATCGCCTTTGGCGAAGGACGGCATGATCTGGCGCAGTTCGTAGCGCTTGTTGACTTCCAGCGCAGACGGCGAGAGTTCCTTACCTGTCACGTAGGCGGGGCAGACATCCTGGCAGCGGTTGCACATGATGCAGGCGTAGGCGTCGAAAATCTGCTTCTGGCTGAGATGTTCGATCTTCGCCGCGCCGAACTGTTCGCGCGCTTCGTCCTCAAAATCGAGGGGCGGCAGTTCGCCCAACGAGCGGCGATCCGGGCGGCTGAAATAGTTGAGCGGCCCCATGAACAGGTGGGCGTGTTTGGTGTAGGGGAAATAGGGGATGAAGGCGAGAATCGTGCCGAAGCCGAGCCACCAGAAAATATGCTCGAAAAATTCCAGCGTACCGTCGCCCACCCCTTCCCACAGATTCCCGATCAACCCGGCGAAGGGCTGCGCATCCGCGCCGAACCGCGCCGCGCTGAAGCTCTCCCCGATGAAACGCCCGCCGACGTGGATCAGGATGAAGGAGGCGACGATCAGCGAGTCGCGACGGATGCCGGATTGGACTTTTTCGTGCAGCTTGATGTTCGCGTGGAAGGTCAGCGCGGGGTCTTTGGTCCCGAAGCGGCGGATCACGAAATAGATCATGCCGACGATCACCAGCACGCTCAGCACATCGCCCAACAGGCGGTAAATGTCGCCGGGCAGACCGTGCCCCAAAAAGGTGTAATCGACAAAGCCGCGCGTCACATCGACTAGATTGATCAGGGCGTAGTACAAAAAGCCCCACACCACGAATCCATGAAACAGGCTGGTCAGGCGGCGGGCGCGGAAGACGGTCCGCTGCGTCACCAGCACATCCAGCGCGCGGATCATCCGTTCGGGCAGTTTGTCGAAGTACAGCTTGCCTTCACCGCGCCGAATCGTGCGGAAGGCGCGGCGGAACGTAGAGGCGGCCAGCCCCAGCGAGGCGATAACCGCAAGGATAAACAGCAATTTTTCGGGTAAGGTTAGCATAGGGAATCCTCAAAATTTTTGCGTAATCAACTCTTATAGATCACCCGGCGGGGGATTGGGCTACCCGGCGCGGAGTCCTCTTGCATTATCGCCAGGGTCGGGCGGGGTGTCAATTGGTGAGGAGCGTACCTCGTCGTTCAGGCTCTTGAACCGTTCAGGAGTTCTTTATTTTAGCGTCCCTTTGTGTCCCGAAGATTTCGGCGATATACAATTTGCTTTTACAGTTATGGTCAATGGGGAGGAGAAATATCTAGCGATTCTGGTTGGTGATAACGGATATATTGTTACCGCTCATCCGATACGCGAGTTCGAGGATATTGTGTTATTCGAGTAAAAATATGGAGGATAATAAATGGAACTACTAACTGGATTATTAGAAAAAAATGAAGTATATACGGCTTACGAAGATAAAGTTTATGAACGTCTTCTAACCCTTCGACTTCGGGACGAAACATTAATTGAGATCATAGATCGTTGGTTAATCAGTACTGATGTGTTGCCTGGAAACGTCTACAGCCTGTTAATAAGTCTCTCTCTTCCACGACAATTGCTCTATTTTCCAACCCGACCTTCTAATCTGCCTCATAAACAATGGGAGGGTATCATAATAAACCGACATTGGGCGATATCCAATCAAGTTTATCGATGGTTGCCCCAGGAGTGGGTAGGAAAAGCAGTGACTCTAGTAGAAACTCCACTAGGATATGTAGCTACAAGCGAATCTGAATTCAAAGTGCCCATTCATGTGAATGGTTTTGTACAATGGGAAGACCCTGAATTTGACTTAATAGCTATAGTTTGAAAAGTGAAACATGAGGAGCAGCTTGTTCGGGTTCAGAATTAGTGAGACATTTCGAGATGTAAAACTAATGGAGACTTGAACCGCCCCATAAAGCAGTCAGGAGTAAGAAAACACGGTCTGCTGTCGGGCGCTGCGTGTGGACCTCTCCCTAAATCCCGCCACGCTGGCGCAGCGCGGGACTTTGTGGCGGGGATTCGGTTTGCATGATCCTACGGACGACGAATTCGGTAACGTAATGGTTCGATGATCACCAGCACACCGCGCAGGGGATCGCGGTACAAATCCGTTAGAGCCTGCTGCAATGAGGCGGCCAGAAAGTCTTCATTAGAAGCCTCGTAGCGCATCACTACAATTCCTGCAAAGTCGTCAGGAGGGTAGTTGAGGATGTTGGCAAAGTCCAAATCGACGGTCAGCAGAACTGCATCCAGGGTTTGCGCCAATGCGATCACATCAACATCGGCTGCATCTGGGGCTACATGCTCGGTCAACAGCATGGCATTATAACCCCAACTCTGGAGCAGTCGAAGATATTTTCGCGGCACGCAGTGATCCAGCAGGATGCTCATGCCGTCGGTACAACCGTGTCATTTTCGACAATGCGACTAGCATAGGCCAGACAAGCCAACACATCTTCGGGGGTGATATCGGGATAATAATCGTCTGACGTGATCTCCTCAATCGACTTGCCTGCCGCGAGCAAACTCAGCACGTGATGAACCATTACACGGGTGCCATCAATCCGTGGTTTGCCATGACAAACATCCCGCGAAACGACAATTCGATTGAGCAGGGGTTGACTCTGTGTCATGATCCGGTTCCTCATCTCAATGCCCCCTATTGTAGCAGACTCTGGCCTTTGGGACCGGGGCGAGATAATTTGACCACAATTGCCCGCCGCGCCCATTCGGGCGATACTTCATCCCATGAACGAGACAACCTCATCCAACCGGATACGCGCAGGGCTGCGGCAGTATGGGCCGCTGCTGGTCGGCATCATCGCGCTGGTGGTCGCGGTGGTGGAATTGTTATTAACTCCGGGGCATATACCCGCCAAAGAATTCACCGATTACCGCCTGGTGCAACTACCGCGAATCGCATTGATCACGTCATGGATAGCATTCATTGTGCTCCCTGGGACGGGCGTAGTGGTGCAAAAAGTGCTGTCCCAGAGACAGATCCGCCCGCTGCAAGAGGAAAACGCGCGGCGGCTCGCCCAGGGCTTACGGCCTCTTATGCCCGATGAGAACGACGTGGTGCTGTTCTCTTGGAAAGTTATTCTGATTTTAGTGGCGGCGGGGGTGGTGGCCGGGTATGCGAGCTACCGGGGATCGAAAAATATCCCGGCCAACGCGGAGTCTTATGAGTCGCACGGGTATAACTATCATGTGGCGACCCGATCCACCGAGGGGGGAGCCTATGAAGTGTTGTTTTACGAGTGCAACTCCTCCAACCAGGATTGTAAACTCGTGCTGTGGACGTATTCCCCGACGCGCGAAGGATTTGAGGTGATATTTGGTTCGGATCGGGATGTGATTTTCTTCCGGGTGTACGGTCAGGACCCCCAGATGTATTTCCCACGCTGGGAGCGGGAGTGAGTCTTTCAGAAATGGCCTGTGTATAGTAGATGCGCCATGACTGAAAGGAGCGAATCATGCCAGTTAGTTTTGGGGTAGATAAGATTCTGACCGGGGAGGTAACAGCGGTATTGGCTCCCGCTACAACCCACGATTGTTATCGACAAACTGCCGATGATGCCTGGCACGCGCTTGATGAGCTGCAACCCGGTGAATCCGTGCATGAGGTTTATCACTGGATGCAATCGGAAGGCAACAGTACGCCTGGAAAAGTGATGATCATCCACGAAATCGGGGATCGGATGATCACTGTTCGTGTGATGATCACCGAAATCCACTTGGTGCATGCCGATGAACTGACCGAAGAGGAAAAGGACAGGCTGGGCCGGTTTGATGATATAACCAAAAGGATCGGGGTTAATCTCATCAAAGAGATGGGCCACCGCCGCGCATGGTTTCTCCGTATCATGAAGGTTGCTGATACCCCGATGTAAAAAGCCCCCCCTCTTCAAACGCATTGGAGAGGGGGTATTGTTTTATTTCCCGGTAGCCGGAATCGCTTCCTTGTCGCCCTTGCCATTTGAGGATGGCTCCGGCACATCGCGGCGGAACTGGCTCATATACAGGTCGTGATAGAAGCCCTTCTTTTCGAGCAGTTCCGTGTGTTTGCCCTGTTCGATGATCTCCCCGTCCGCGATCACAAACACCTGATCGGCGTTGCGGATCGTGCTCAGACGGTGCGCGATCACAAAACTGGTGCGCCCCTTGAGCAGTTCTTCGAGCGCCTTCTGGATCAGGCGTTCCGTGCGCGTATCGACGCTGCTGGTCGCTTCGTCCAGAATGAGCAGGCGCGGATTCGCCAGTGCTGCGCGGGCAATCGAGAGCAGTTGGCGCTGGCCCTGGCTCAGACCGCTGCCGCGCTCACCCAGTATCGTATTATAGCCATCCGGCAGCGCCTGGATGAAGTCGTGGGCGCGGGCTAACTTCGCCGCTGCGATCACGTCGTCGTCGCTGGCGTCGATCCGCCCATAGCGGATGTTGTTCATCACCGTGTCGCTGAACAGGAAGGTATCCTGCAACACGAGTCCGATCTGGCTGCGCAGGCTGGCCTGCGTCACGTCGCGCACGTCGTGCCCATCGATCAGCACCGCGCCCTCTGTCACATCCCAGAAGCGCGGGATCAGGTTGATGATCGAGGTTTTGCCCGCGCCCGTCGGCCCGACAATAGCAATCGTCTGGCCCGGTTCGGCGGTCAGATTGACCCCGCACAGCACAGGTTCATCTTCTTTGTAGCTCATCCGCACATTCCGAAATTCGACGCGGCCTTCAATCGGCGGCATGGTGATCGCGCCGGGTTTGTCCTGCACTTCGGGCACTTCGTCCAGAAATTCGAAGATCCGTTCCGCGCCCGCAATCGCGTTCTGGATGTTGGTCCAGAGCGTGGCGATCATCTGGATCGGGAAGTTGAACTGCTGGACATAGGAGATAAATGTGATGACCAGCCCCAGCGAGATCACACTGCCGAACAAATCCTGTTCGCGCAGCATCAGAATACCGCCCAGACCGGCCACGATTACGATGCCGACATAACCCATCGCTTCGAGGGCGGGAGCCAGCGCGCTGGTGAAGGCGACGGCGCGCACATTGGCGTCACGGTTGGCAGCGTTGCTTTCGCGGAAACGGGCGATATTTTCGTCTTCGCGGGTAAAAGCCTGGGCTTCGCGCACTCCGGCGATATTCTCTTCCAGGTTGGCGTTCACATCGCCAATTTCCTTACGCGCTTTGCGATAGGCTTTGCGCGCCTGCCGCGAAAACCAGACGGTGGTCACGATCATAAACGGCATCGTGATCATGCTGATCAGCGCGAAGGGGACACTGCGGCTCAGCATGGCATAGATCAGCCAGGCCAGCATCAGAAAACCACGCACCACCTGCACCAGCGCAAAACTGACCGCCTGCTGCAAGGTTTCCATATCGTTGGTCAGGCGGCTCATGATGTCGCCGGCCTCGTTGCGCGTGTAGAAGCCCAACGAGAGACGGTGCGCATGGTCAAAAATCTCCTGGCGCAGATCGCGCAGCACGTTCAGCCCGGCGCGGCGGATGGTGTAGAACTGCAAGCCGGTTGCCAGCGCGCCGCCGATAAACAGCGCGACCAGCAGCAGGATGATCCCGCCGAAGCCGGACAGCGTTTCAGAGCGGTTCAGGTTGGTATCGTCGGTGTACCAGCAGTTGTCTTCCCCGGCCTGCGTCATGCTCTGCATTCCCCCCAGATCACGCTGGAGGTAGGGCGTCACATAACAATCGACACTCTGCCCGACCAGATCGGGCGTTTTGACGTTGGTCCAGGCCGCGAAGCCCGCAAACAACACCACCAACGCCAGCAGAATCCGGTAGCCGCGGAACCAGGTCCACAAACGCCGGATGGTGGTCCAGGTGCTTTTGGGCTTGCGCGTTTCGGCTTCGAGCATATGGTGCGATCCGCGCATCATGGCAGCACCTCCGTTTCATCCAACTGCACATCTTCGACCAGTTGGGAGTTGTAAATTTCGACATAAATGGGGCTTGCTTCCATCAGTTCCTCGTGGGTGCCGCGTGCAACAATGCGCCCTTTGTCCATAATCAGGATCAGATCGGCGTTGACCACCGTGCTGATACGCTGGGCGATCACAAAACTGGTGCGCCCTTCCATCAGGTGATCGAGCGCCTTTTGAATCTGGTATTCCGTCGCCAGATCGACACTGCTGGTCGAGTCGTCCAGAATAAGCAGCTTGGGGTTGAGCAGCAGGGCGCGGGCAATGGCGACGCGCTGTTTTTGCCCCCCGCTTAAGGTCGTGCCGCGCTCGCCCACCGGGGTATCGTAACCCTGCGGGAAGCTCATAATGAAGTCGTGAGCCGCTGCCGCTGTCGCCGCCGCGATCACTTCATCCAGGGTGGCATCGGGGCGGCCAAAGGCGATGTTATCGCGGATCGATCCGGTGAACAGCGTCGTTTCTTGCAGCACGATTCCGATCTGGCTGCGCAGGCTGTTCAGCGTCACGTCGCGCACGTCGCGCCCATCGATCAGCACCGCGCCTTCGCTGGCATCATAAAAGCGGGGCAGCAGGTTGATGATCGTCGTTTTGCCGCTGCCGGTTGCACCCAACAGGGCAACCGTCTGACCGGGCAGCGCCTCAAACGAGACATCTTTCAGCACATAATCGCCGCTTTTGAAATAGCGGAACGACACATTATCAAACGTCACGCTGCCCTGAACGCTGTTGAGTTCCGGCGCGCCGGGCTTGTTATCGACTTCGTTTTTGGCGTCCAGAATTTCAAAGACGCGGGTGGCCGAGGCGGACGCCTGCGACATGAGCGAGATGATCATGCCGAAATTGCCCAGCGGCATGAAAACATACACCAGGTACAGGCTGAACTGCTGCCACTCACCGAGCGTCAGATCGCCATCGACAATCTGGAAGCCGCCCGCATACAGCACGGCGGCCTGCCCCAGGTTGGCGATTAGAAACATCAGCGGGAAGATAAACGCAAAGACACGGCTGAGATTCAGGTTCGAGGCCAGCACCTCATCGTTGGCGACGGCGAAGCGTTTTTGTTCCTGCGGCTCGCGCACAAAGGCTTTCACCACGCGGATCCCGGCCAGATTTTCTTGCAGGATGGTGTTCATTTTTGAAAACCGAATCTGCAAGTTCATAAACAGTCCCTGCGACAGCGCGCCGAACATCGCAAACAGGATAACGGCCAGCGGCACCACCGGCAAAGCAACCAACGTCAGTTTGACGTTGGATGTAAACAGAATGAGCAGGGTGCCGACCAACTGCACAATCGCGCCCAGCCCCAGCAGCAACCCCTGCCCGATGAACATGCGTACTTTTTCCACGTCATCCGTAGCGCGGATCATCAACTGGCCGGTCTGGTTCTGGTCGTGGTAGCTAAACGAGAGGCGTTGAATTTTGGCGAAGAGTTCATTACGCAGGTCAAAGGCGATGCTCTGCGACAGCTTTTCACCCATGTAGCCCTGGACGAACGAAAACAGGCCGCGCGCAATGGCAAAGCCGATGATCGCAATCGAGGCAGCGATGATCGCTTGTTCGGCCCCGTCGGCGTCGGATTGAAGCTGGGCGAGGGTCGTGCCCTGGTGGGCGGCGACTTGAGTCTGAACCTGTGCCGGAAGGCCCAACACAGCCTGGGCAACGGTGCCCGTTGTGATGTGATCGATGATGTTGCGCAGCAGCCAGGGCACCATCAACTGCGCGCCGGTAGCCACAAACAACCCCAGATAGGCATAGAGGGCGATCCGGCGGTAGTGGCCCAGGTAGTGCAGCGCCCGCCGGAGGTCTTTAAAACCCTGGCGGTTCATTTTGTTGCGGTTGGGTTGCAATGGGTTCTCCTTCTTTTTCTGGTAGCGGTAGGTGTGCTATCCCCTGTTCGATGGCCCGCTCAATAAAGCTGTGAAGCAGTTTCGTAAGCAGGACCATCAGCGTGTTTTGCTCGTCCTCGGTCAGCGCCGAAAACAATTCGACCAGATACGCGCCAAATTCGGGCGCATGGGCGCGCAGCAGCGCTTCACCATCCGGTGTAATGCGCACCAGCATCTGGCGGCGATCCGTAGGATGGATGCGGCGTTCGATGTAGCCCTGTTCTTCCAGCGCGTTTAACAGCGAACTCACCGTATTGCGGCTGACACGCAGATGTTCCGAAAGTTCGCTGGGCTGCAAGCCTTCAGTCCGGCCCATCCGGTGATGGATCAGCAGGTGCATCAGCAGCCGCACCCGCGCGGATGAGGGCGCATCGCCCCGGCGATAATCGGGGCGCAAATCTTCCAGCAGCCGTGAGCAGCCTTTGAGTGTGCGGAAGAGTTCAAAGGCGTGCAGGTTCTCGACGTGGTAGAGTTCGGACATCAGTTCGCGAATTTCAGGTGGGGGCTTGCCCCATTTGGGTGCATCGCTGTTCATCGCATCCTCTTTAAAATAGTACGATGGCGTATTATAACACGGCTCATTATCCGCCGTCCAGACTATTCTTCGGAATCTTCTTCCTCGTCGAAATCCTCGTTCATGTCGTAGCCATCGAACCAGACCAGCGAGTCGCCATCCAGCATCAGAAAGGCTCCGTCTTCGCTTCCTGGATATTGTTCGGGCGGCTCGCCGTGTGTTTCCAGGACACGGGGCCGCGCGTTGGGCTGGGCCGGATCGACGGCTTCCAGCGTGACATCGAATTCCCATTGATCGCCAAAATCGTAGAGGTAGATCATGGACTGTCCAACCCGCAGCGGCAGGTCCCCGACGCGGGTTTCATCGGTGAAGGGTGCTTCTTCTAACGCCGGATGGTTCACGTTTTGTGTAAATCCAAAACGGGTCGAGAAGCTGAACTGGTAGAGATGATCCTGATCAAACTGCACCGCATTGAGGATTAAAGCTGACAGCGAATCCAGGAGAGATTCACCCCCGATGGCAATCCGGCTCCAGAACGGTCCCAGCGCGACCTTAAAGCGATACTCACCCGCTCGAAAGGCCCATTCCGGGATCGCCAGATTGTTTTTCCAGGTGGGTTTATAGGGTTGGAGCAGCGGCTGGAAAAGGCCAGATGGGACGCGGCCCTGATCTTCAAGTTCAAAAAAGAGTTCGGATGCTTCAAAAAATTCACTGTAGAGCAGGGCCAGCAGCGCGTCACCGATGGGCGTTCGCGAAATGCGTTCGATCCGCCAACCCTGACCCGGTTCAGGCGTGCCCGTTTGGATGTCGATCAGGCCGAACAAAGCCATCAATCCAAGATTGTACCATCCCGGACTATACAGCAGATTGGATTCGACCTCCCGGTTCCCCGCCACGACCAGTCCCTCCGGGGGAATATGCGTATAGAACCAGACGATATGGGTGAAATTATCGGGAATGATCCACAGGCTGCTTCCCCGTTCGTTCAGAATTTCCGGCTTGCCGCGCAGCAGCCACGCTTCAAGCAGGGTCCCATACTGTTCAGTGGGATTCAAGCCGATCCACGACTGGTAGACGGCAGGATCGATGATCAGGGTAGGTTTGGCGCGGCGGTTGTCCACATAGGTTAAGCCTGATGCGCGCAGCAGCAGATATAACCCG
This sequence comes from uncultured Anaerolineaceae bacterium, assembly GCA_964472565.1. GTDB lineage: Bacteria > Chloroflexota > Anaerolineae > Aggregatilineales > Aggregatilineaceae > DATAMF01. The sequence goes on along the minus strand of CAYYNB010000020.1, from coordinate 28,894 downwards.
TGAATAGGAGGATACGATTTTTGCTGAGGGCGTTTTAGGGCGAGTTGAACCGGGTTCGCCAGTCGTTCATTGATGTCGGAGAGTATCCGCAGCGGGAGTTGGCAGGCGGCGGTGAGCGTTCGTTCCCGTTCGCGGAAGAAATGGAGCAGCGCTTCAAAGTCGTGGAGCAGAGTGCCCGGTTGGTGAGCATCGATTACCAGATTCTTTAACACGGTTTTGTGTTCGGCACGCAGTTTTAATTTATCAGACAAGGGGATATACATAACCAGCCTCCTTCAGGTAATTGTTATGGACATTCAGTTTAGCGCGTCTTGACCTGTTTCCATACGACCGGAAACGGCTAAATTATTTTTTAGGTATTTGTTAGTTGACATTTCGGCTTGCCTAAAATAAAATTTACAGTAACGTAAATTCTATTTCTCTAGCGAAAATCGTGACAATGAACCCAATGACCCAAGCAACGCTGGCCGATCTGAAACCTGGACAAACCGCAACCGTCGTGCAGCTTCACAGCAGCGGCCCCAACCGCCGCCGCCTGATGGACCTGGGGCTGGTCCCCGGCACGGTGGTGACGGCTGAATTTAACAGTCCGCTGGGCGATCCCATCGCATACCGGGTGCGGGGCGCGCTGGGCGCGCTGCGCACGGATCAGGCCCGCGAAATTCTCATATCGGAGTAACGAGTATGGAAACCAACGTCACACCCCTTGCGTCTGCCTGTAACACCTGCCCCATGAACCGCCATCTGGAACGCCTCGGCGTCAAGATGGATCAGTGGGATTATGTGATCGCGCTGGCGGGCAACCCCAACACGGGCAAAAGCACCGTGTTTAATGCCCTGACCGGCCTCCGCCAGCATACCGGCAACTGGCCGGGTAAAACCGTCGCCCGCGCCGAAGGTGGGTTCCAGTTTGGCGAGAAACGCTTCAAACTGGTCGATCTGCCGGGGACGTATTCGCTGCTGGCGACCAGCGTCGATGAAGAGATCGCACGCGACTTTATCCTGTTCGGCCAGCCGGACGTGACGGTGATCGTAGCCGATGCGACCCGCCTGGAACGTAATCTGAACCTGGTGCTGCAAGTGCTGGAGATCACCGATCAGGCGGTCGTGTGCCTGAATCTGATGGACGAAGCAAAGCGGCACGGCTTACAGGTCGATGCCCGGCGCTTGGCGCGTGATCTCGGCGTCCCGGTGATCCCCGCCGTCGCCCGCCGCCAGGAAGGCATCCGCGAACTGGTCGAGGTGATCAGCGATATGGCGCACGGCGAAATCAAATCGCGCCCGCACCGCATTTCGTCCACCCAGAATCCGGCTCTGGATCGCGCCGTGTTGGAACTCGCCGCCCAACTCGAAAACCAGTTCCCCGGCCTGCCGAATGGACGCTGGGTGGCGCTGCGGCTGCTGGATGGCGACGCCTCGATTGAGCAGGCGATCCGCGATGGCAGTCTGGGCGATCTCTCCAAAGGAGATCGCACGCAGTCGGTAAGTGAGCGCTTGATCCAGGTGAGCAGTCTATGAGCGCCAACGATCTGCTTCTCAACGCCCGCGCCCTGCGCGACCATCTCGGCACCGATCTGCACGATCCGCTGGTCGAGACGCTGTATACTGAAGCCGCCCAGATCGCAGATCGTGCGGTGACGCGCCCCGGCGAACGCCCGCGCTTCGATCTGGATCGCACGCTGGACCGGCTGGTGACAAGCCGCGTGTGGGGCTTCCCGATCATGTTCCTGCTGTTCACGCTGGTCTTCTGGCTGACGATTCAGGGCGCGAATGTCCCGTCGGCGCTGCTGGCGAATCTGCTGGTGGATACGATCCACCCGGCGCTGAAAGATGGAGCCGCCGCGCTGCATCTGCCCTGGTGGTTGAGCGGGATTCTGATCGACGGCGGGTATTTGTCGATGGCCTGGGTGATCAGCGTGATGCTGCCGCCGATGGCGATCTTCTTCCCGATGTTCACGCTGCTCGAAGATTTTGGGTATCTGCCGCGCGTGGCCTTCAACCTGGATCGCCTGTTCCACAAGGCGGGCGCGCACGGACGGCAGGCGCTTTCGATGATGATGGGCTACGGCTGTAACGCGGCGGGTGTCGTCGCCACCCGTGTGATCGACAGCCCGCGCGAACGCCTGATCGCGATCATCACCAACAACTTCGCGGTGTGTAACGGGCGCTGGCCGACGCTGATCATGGTCGCTACCATTTTCATCGGCTCATCGGTTCCGGCGGCGCTGGCCGGATTCATCTCGGCGGCGGCGGTGGTCGGAATCGCGCTGATCGGCATTGTGGTGATGTTCCTGGTGTCGGCGCTGCTGTCGCGCACGGTGTTGAAGGGCGAAACGTCGGGCTTCAGCCTGGACCTGCCGCCTTACCGCCCGCCGCGTATCATGCAGACACTCTACACCTCGATGATTGACCGCACCCTGATCGTGTTATGGCGCGCCGTCACCATGTCGCTGCCCGCCGGGATGATCATCTGGCTGGTGGGCAACATCGATCTCAGCGGGGCAAGCCTGGGCGAACATCTCGTGGATGGGCTGGATGGCTTCGGCTGGCTGCTGGGCCTCAACGGGGTGATTCTGCTGGCCTATATCGTCGCCATTCCCGCCAACGAGATCATCATCCCCACCATCCTGATGCTGACCGTGCTGACCGAAAAAATGATCGGTGTCGGCGGCGGGGCCGGGGTGATGTTCGATGCGAGTTCGGATACGGTGCTGCGCGATATTCTGCACGCGGGCGGCTGGACGACGCTCACCGCGATCAACCTGATGCTGTTCAGCCTGCTGCACAACCCATGCAGCACCACGATCCTGACGATCTATAATGAGACGAAGAGTCTCAAATGGACGACGGTGGCGACTCTCCTTCCGCTGTCACTGGCCTTCCTCGTAACACTGACCACCGCGACGGTAGCGCGGCTGCTCGGCTGGGCGTGATCAAGTGAATGGTAGGGGTAGGTCGTGATTGCCTATCCCTACCGATTTCTAAAAATATCCCCCAATATCCCATCCTCAAACGAAATTTTCCGCGCCGTGTGATTGGTGCAGCAGGTATATAATTACGCTGATACGGGGGCGCATGATGAAAATTATTGCACTGCCAGATTTACACGAGACGATCACTCATTTAACGAGTATTTCCGGCGAATTATCCGCAGTAGATTTAGTTCTGCTTGTTGGAGACATCACCTTTTCGGGGCGGGCAGCGAAAGCCGCTTATGTGATCCAGGCCATACGCCAGTACAATTCGTCGATTCTGGCTGTCGCAGGCAATTGGGATAAGGCTGAAGTCGAGCGTTACCTGAGCACCGAAGGAATTAATCTGCATCGCCGCCATGTTCTGATAGAAGGGCTTGCTTTTATCGGTGTGGGCGGGGCGCTTTATTCGCCCAATCGTTCCCCGAATGAAATCAGCGAGGCCCATTTTAAGTTGTTTTTGGAGGATGCTGTGGCCGGCCTGGAGGATACATGTCCTCAAATACTGGTCTGTCACCAGCCCCCCTTTCAGGTGCAAGTCGACAAAACGTGGTCTGATCTTCATATCGGCAGCAAAATGATTCGCACATTTATCGAGGAAAATCAGCCTCTCATCTGTTTTTCCGGTCATGTGCATGAAGGTGTAGGAATTGACGAGATCGGCAGCACAAAGGTGATTAATCCTGGTCCACTGTGGGAGGGTGGGAGATACGCCTATGCTGAGATCGTGAATCAACGAATTGTCGCCTTAGAAATTCGAAAACCGTTGGCAGAGACGGCTGAACATCAGTGACCACCGCGACAGTAGCACGGTTGCTCGGCTGGGCGTGAGAGTCTATCTCTACTGATTTCTAAAAATATCCCCAAGAACCCCGGATTGCTCGCCTCCGACTAAAACAGCTTGTGCATTCCCAATTTAGAACATATAATCGATTCCATTGCGTATCTTGAGGAGGAAAAATATGAGTAACACAGCGGTACTGCTGGTTATTGACGTTCAGCAAGCCTTGTTTGAAAAATCAACGCCCATCTACCATGCGGATGAACTCCTGCACAATATCCAGTCGCTGATTGATTCCGCCTATCAAGCGGATACCCCCGTTATTTTTGTCCAGCATGCGAACGACAGTTTTCTGGCCGAAGGCTCTTCCGGCTGGCAGCTTCACCCGTCGCTCCAACCGAAGGCCAGCGATCTGATGATCCATAAACGGCATGGCAGCGCGCTCGAAGATACGCCGCTTCAGGCTGAGCTTCAAGCACGTGGGATTCAGACGCTGGTGGTAACGGGTCTGGTGACTCACGGGTGTGTCAAAGCGACCTGCGAAGATGCGAAAAAACACGGGTATCGTGTGATACTAGTCGAGGATGGGCACAGTAATTATCACAAACAGGCCGCGGCCATGATTCAGGAGTGGAACCAAAAACTAAGCGGCGGCGGCATTGAACTGCTTCCCACCCAGGCGGTTGATTTCCAGGCGTTGGGATAGGTGGGTGGACCCCACCCGGCCTACTCCCAGATCACGGCTTCGATTTCCGCGATCAGGTTGAGCGTTTCTTCATACAGTTCGTCGCCAGAGAGCGCGAATTCGAGCAGTTCCAGGCTGTTTGCCGCCCAATTCATGAATTGGCGCATCGTGCTGCCGCCTAAATCACCAAGCGATGTTTTGGCTTCAAACACCGTATCGCGGAACGTGGACCAGCTTATGATCTGCGCACGATATTGTTCACAGACAGTCCGCAGTGTTTGAATGATTTCGACGTACACCTGTTCATCGCTTGACATTATGACCTCTTTCGACCCGTAACTGTACCCTTTATTCTACGACACGAACCCTGACAAAAGACAGGCCCATTTCGGGCCTGCTGCTGAACGGCTTAGAAGATTAGTAGATATACATATCGGATTGGGCAGCTCCCCCATTCCCCGGTGGATAGATCACCATCTGGGAATAGCCGGTTTCCGGCGTTAAGCGCGTTGGGGTTCCACCCGCAACCGGGACGCTGTAAATATCCATTTGCCCTACCGTTTCCTCATCAAGGGAGTAGATCACGTATTCACCGTCGGCAGTCACGGTAAACCGCTCGACAAAGCTGATATTTTTGCTACCGGGCACCTGATTGAGTTTGACCGGATCGCCGCCCGCCGCTGGAATGGAATACAGATTGAAACCGTCTAGCTCCTCTATCAGATAGATAATCCGGCTTGAGTCGGGGGTGAAGCCAAAATCCTTAACATCGCCCGCCGCCAGTTGAGCTGGACTTCCCCCAGACGCGGAGGCGCTGAAAAGCCCCTCGTTTTTGATGAAAGCCAAAAGAATCCCATCTGGGCTAAAACTGCACAACCCGACATCATTAAGCTGTAAACCTTGCTTTCCATCGCTCAACGAAGCCGTGCGGAAGGCACCCGAATTATCGTCCTTATAGGCGACATACTCCTGGGCGACCAGGATACGGTTGCCCCAATCCATCGTCCCCACGGTATCCAACCGCTTGGGCGATCCGCCGTCCAGCTTCACGCTGTAAACGCCGCCGTCACCGCTCACCATAAAGGCCAGCCATGTGCCGGTGGGGTCGATGCCAATATCGGTTGTGATGTACTTGTCATTCGAGTCCACCAAATCTGACTGACTGGCAACGACGTTCCCTTTGGCGGTTGTAATACTCCCATACCAGATACGATCTCCCGCAAAATCGACCAGAAAATGCTGCCGGTCCGGGCTGATCAGATAACGCAGATAATAGGACAGTGTTGACGGATCATTGGGGCCGGCCAATTCAAGCGCTTCACCGCCCGTGATCGGAACCGAATAGACATAGTCCATGCTGCTGCGCTGGTTGTAGGTCGCAAAGACCACATACTGCCCATTGGTTTCGATAAACACATCGTAATCCCCATAAACCGATGAATCTTTGGGATTCAGCTTGATGGGATCGCCTTTGTCAAGTGGAACGCTGTACAGGTCGTAACCGCCTGAACTACCATAATTCAGACATAAGGCATAGGCGTCGGTGACATCGACCAGCCCATCACAGGTTCCTAGAGTCTGGGGTTTGCCCCCGCGAATCGGCACACTGGTCAGTTGGTCGCTTTTTTTATACACAACCTTCTGGCCGTCGGCGCTGATTTGGGGCGCTTTATCGGAATCAATTTCGCCTTCATCCAGGAGTATATTTTTCCCAACATTCAGGGCCACACTATGCAGTGAGCCACCTTTTTCTCCATACGAGGTATACACCAGCCATTCGGTTTCCTCCGCCAGTTTGGAATCAACCGGGCGAAGTGAACTCTTGGGGGATGAATCGTCTTTATCTGAGGAACAGCCGCTGATGACGAGCAGACTGATAAGGATAAATAGGCAAACTTGTTTTGCCCGCATCGTATATACTCCCTCCTGAAGTGAATACGCTGATGAGAAATATACCACAAAAAATACAGGGAGATCGGGCGCTAGATTGTCTCGTAGATCAGTCGTAGGCCGTGCGTCATCGCCGGTGCGACCACCGAAAAATGACTCTCGCCCTCAAACAGATGCAGCTTCACATCCAGCCCGGCGTAGCGGCGCTGCTTCAGCGTCTCGACCAGACTCCGCGTTTCCTCAACATACGCCTCGTAGCCCGCCTCATATTCGCGCCCAACGAACAGGCGCAGCGGCAGATCAGTATGCGCCGCCGCGTAGTCGCGTTCCATCTGGAACAGCACCCGGTTGCCCCAGACCAGCGAGGGACTGATCGTGATCATGCGCTGGAAAAGATGAGGGCGCTGCAACATGGCGTATAGGGCGAACAAGCCGCCCAACGACCACCCCACCAGCGCTCGATCCGTAGGATCAGTGCGGTAGGTGGCATCGATGGTCGGCAGCAGTTCGGCAGTGATGAACTGCAAAAAACGCTCCACGCCGCCTGTCTCCTGGTACGGATGCCCGAACATCTCAAAGCCCGGTGTGATCGGGGTAGGAGTGTAATCACGCGCGCGAAGAACCTGCGTTTCTGCATACGCTGGGCGGGGATACCCGATCCCCACCGCAATCAGTTCAGGAATATCCAGGCGTAAAAATTTGGTGATCGCGCAGATCATCGAAATCGTTAAGTTGCCATCCAGCAAGTACAGCACAGGATAGCGCTGGTTGGTTTGGGAATAACTCGCCGGTAAACAGACGAATAACCGGTATTCCTGATTAGTGTAATTCGACAACAGAAGGTGATCCATTAGGCTTCCTGAAGTGGAATGCGAGGCCGAACCCACCTTATTTATACACCATTTCATTAAGAAACATGAATGGTAACAGGTCGGGCTAAAAACTTGCCCAAATCCTTCCCCAATGCCATACTAGCCCGCGCTTAAACATGGTGGAAGGATGTATGCGCCATTTACTGCTCACATTGCTGCTGACTCTGTTGGTATTCCGTTCAACTCCGGCGGATGCTGCATCCCCGGCGGATGGCTGGCTGATCTATGGCCTGAAAGTGCGCACCGGCCCGGCGCTGACCTTTGCCCCCCTGGCTGCGCTGCCACCCGGCACAAGTTTATGGTTCGAGGCGCAAAACGAGGATGGCACCTGGCTGTTGGCTAATGCCGAAGACGGCACGCGCGGCTGGGTCAGCGTGGCGTTTGTCGCCTATACCGAGGGGTACGATCCGAGCGGGCTGGATGTCAGCACCCGCGTGCTGAAGCCGCCCCCCACCGACAATTGGCCGCCTTCGTCCACCTTTGACGCGGTGCAGTTGGCTGTGGATGATCCCGACTTCATACGGACACGCGCCGGTCAGATTGATCTCACCGCCTACCCGATTCTGCCTGAAGCGTGGGGAATCGCGCCGGAAGTGTTCGAGCGGGGTCGGGCGCTGGGCCGCAGCGCTGCGGGAATCTCCAAAGTGGGCGACTGCAACACCACCGGCTGGGTCTATCTGCATCCGTTTGGCGAGGGCCAGTACAAGCTGGGCACCTACGACGAGTTGCAGGACGTGATCAACTATTACACTGAGGCCTTCACCCAGCGCACCTATGCGGCCTTCAATGGCATGAATGTAACCGCCGTGCTCGATTCCACGTGGTCCGATCCATCCGTCTGCGAAACCGGCGAATCCCCGCTGGCCTGTGATTACCGCCTGCATAACCCGGCGGTGGCGCTGATCATGTTTGGCACGAATGACATGGTGGTGATCTCGCCCGAAATGTTCGATTATGGTCTGCGCCGCGTGGTGAATATTACCATCCACCAGGGTATTATCCCCATCCTCAGCACCTTCCCGCGCCATCTCTCCTTTGATGACCGCTCGCTGCTCTACAATCAGATTGTGGTACAGATCGCGCTCGATTATAACCTGCCGCTGATCAACCTGTGGCGGGCGCTCGAACCGCTGCCCAATCATGGCATCGCGGACGACGGCTTCCACCTCAACGGCCCGCTCACGATGGCAGGCGATCTGAGCAGCGAAAAAAACCTGCAAACCGGGCTGCCGCTGCGCAACCTGCTCACGCTGCAAACCCTCGACGCGCTGCTGGATGACATCATCGAAGGCGAGTATGCGGTGGGGTGAATCCTGCTACAATAGAAGAGACACATAGACTCAGCAGGTGAAAAAATGGTCGCTGTCCAGAACTACACCGTCGAAGAATTTGAACATTTTGTCATGCGCCCCGAAAACGCTGGCAAAAATTTCGAGTTCATTGGGGGAGAGATGGTCGAGGTGGTCACAAACAGCTATTCATCACAAGTTGCGATGCAAATCGGTGCGCAAATAACCATCTATGTGAACAAGCACCGCCTCGGTTATGTAACGGGCGAAGCGGGCGGCTACCGGGTCGGTGATGAACGCTATTTGCCTGATGTCGGCTTTATCTCCAAAGCCAAACAGCCCGAACCGCCGCACGATACCTATATCCCCCATGCCCCCGATCTCGCCGTCGAGGTGATCTCGCCCACCGACACGCCGCGTTTCTTGCGTCTCAAAGTGGTTAACTATCTCGATGCAGGGACGGCAGTTTGGCTGGTGGACCCCGAAACCAAAACCGTCGAAGTCTACACACCCGGCGTCAAAGCCTACACTCTCGATCTGTCCGGTACGCTGGACGGTGGCACGGTTCTCCCCGGTTTTACGCTGCCCGTCCAGGCTATTTTTCCTGAATAGGACGCTATGCCCGACTACGAACACTACTATCCTCAGGATCGCGCCGCGTTTCGCCAGTGGTTAGCGGCCAATCACACCACCTCACCTGGCATCTGGTTGATCACCTACAAAAAGCACACCGGCCAGCCAAGCATCCCCTATGAAGAAGCGGTGGAGGAAGCGCTCTGTTTTGGCTGGATCGACAGCACGCTCAAAACGCTGGACGCAGATCGCAACATCCAGCTTTTTACGCCGCGCAAACCCACCAGCATCTGGGCGAAATCCAATAAGCAGCGCGTCGAAAAGCTGATCGCGCAAGGACTCATGACCGAGGCCGGACTCGCCAAAATCGAGATCGCCAAACAGAACGGCTCGTGGACTGCCTATGATGCGGTGGACGCGCTGATCATCCCCGACGATCTGCAAACCGCCCTCGACGCGGACGACACCGCCCGCGCGAATTTTGAGGCGTTCAGCGCCTCGTCCAGGAAAATGCTTTTATGGTGGATCATCAGCGCCAAACGCCCCGAAACCCGCGCCAAGCGCATTCAGGAAACCGTCGCCCAGGCCGCCTTGAACAAACGCGCCAACATCGACTAGGAGCCGCCCATTACGACAAGCGGGGCATTGGTCAGCGCGCCGCCGAGTGTGCTAGTCTCTACGAGGGTTTTTAATCCGCCTACGAAGGAGACTCATTATGACATCCATTACCACAACCAAGAGCGGCTATGCGGCAGTCAACGGCCTCAATATGTATTATGAGGTCCACGGCACCGGCCAACCGCTCGTCCTCCTGCACGGCGCTTTTTCAGCCATTGGCACCTCATTCGGCAAGCTGCTGCCCTCCCTGGCCCAGACTCGTCAGGTTATCGCCTTCGATTTACAGGCGCATGGGCGCACCGCGGATATTGACCGCCCGCTGTCGCTCGAACAGATGGCGGATGATGTCAGCGCCGCGATCCGGTCGCTGGGGGTTGATCGGGCCGATGTTTTAGGGTACAGCATGGGCGGCAGTGTGGCCCTGCACACGGCGATCCGGCACCCCGATGGGGTGCGCAAACTCGTGCTGGTGTCAACCACTTATACGCTGGATGGGGTTCACCCCGGCCTCATGGACGGTTTCGGAGAGATGAAACCCGAAATGATGGTCGGTTCGCCCTGGCACGATGAATATATGCAGATCGCGCCGCGCCCCGAAGATTTCGCCACCCTATTCGCTAAAAAGACGGAAATGGATCGGGGCATTAAGGATATACCCGCCGCAACCATCCGGGCGATCCAGGCTCCTACGCTGCTCATCATCGGTGATTCTGACCTCGTTCGCCCGGAGCACGCCGTGGAGATGTTCCGCTTGTTCGGCGGCGGCGTCTTTGGTGATATGCCCCCCGGTCTGCCAGCTTCACAGCTTGCCATCCTCCCTGGCACCTCGCATGTATGGATTATCGAGCGTGCGGATCTGCTGCTGCCGGTGCTCACCGCCTTTTTGGATGCGCCGCTGCCGTAAAATGGATAAACTATGGGGCGATCCGAAAATCGCCCCAGGAGAAAACCTATGATCAGCCGTATCTAGCACGGATGGACGACCCCGGCTAACGCCGACGCCTACGAAAATCTGCTCCAGCATGAAATTTTCGTCAACATTGGGAATCGGAAAATCGAAGGCTACCGGGGCATTCAGCTTTTGCGCCGCAACATCGGGGATGAGGTGGAATTTATCACCATTATGACCTTTGAGTCCCTGGACGCGGTGCGCGCCTTCGCCGGGGAGGACTATGAGGCCGCGGTGGTTCCGCCCAACGCCCGCCTGCTGCTGTCCGACTTCGATGAGCGCTCGCAGCACTACGAAATCCGTCAGGCGTTGTGAACAAAAAACGCCCGGTACAATTTGGGCGCTCGCGAATAAACGTAGTATACCGCGCCATCGCCCAACGCCACAACATTTCGGGGATTTTTCCCCTCAGCGCACGCCTAAAATAACGGCCCTGTTCAGATCACACAGAGGAGCAAACGAACATGGCCGTTACTTTTGAACAAGCCACCCTGAACGATGTGCCCGCCCTGGTCGATGTCCAGACGCGCTGCTTTGACGACGATTCGCAGCGCTTTCAGGGCACCGAGAGCGGCGGCCCGCCCGGTTACGATTCGGCGCAGTGGCAAATTGAAATGTTACACAAAGCCACCGCCTATCTGAAAATCGTCAAAGATGAGCGGATTATCGGCGGTATGATTATTTTTCGCGCGCGGGGAAATGCGCATTATGAACTGGGCCGTATCTACCTGGACCCCGCCTGCCAGAATCGCGGCATCGGGACGCTGGCAATGCGCCACCTGGAAGCAGCGTTCCCTCAGGTGAAACGCTGGACACTGGAAACGCCCACCTGGGCCACGCGCAACCACCATTTTTATGAGAAGCTCGGCTATCAACGGGTTCGCCAGACGGCTGAGGATGTCTTCTACGAAAAGCAGTTGTAAGGTAACAAAAAAGCGGCCCTGGCGTTGTGTGTGCAGGGCCGCTCAAGCACTATCGACCGTTCTTCTTTTTGGCGCTTTCGATGGCGGCTTCGCGCGTCTCAAATAATTCAACTGCCGCCACATTTCCATATTGGGCTTGTTTTTTGATACTCTCCACGCCCAGCTTGGTCAGCGGGTTGGTGCTCACAAAATAGGTGGTAATGTTGGGGTCTTTGAAGCCCCCTTCACCATCCAGGTCTTGCCCCAACCCCTGCACGATCACCCCAAAATCAAGCGTACATTGGTTGAAGTCCAGAATACGGCAGATCGGCCCGTTCATTTCGTGTTCAAAATCCACAACCGACTGCTTTACTTTAGGCGGGTCATCAGCCAGATGAAGTGGGTCTTTAAAAATGACCACAATGGCGCGCGCTTCGGGGAAACGTTCAATTTCGATGGTCATAAACACTCCTCCAACTAGATATTGCAAGACAAAGAGTATTACCAACCTGGCGTGCTCTCAGCAAAAATGATTTAAATAATTCCCATTGTAAAGAGGAGTGACATCAAATTAACATACATCATTATTGTACGGCAAAACAGGGGCTAATCAAGCAACTTTAGTTTTTTCTTCATAAACTGTTTTATTCAGATATAAATTATAATCATCAAAAGTATTATCTGAAAAGTTGTGGAAACTATACAGAAGCTGTTTTCGTATGATTATAGTAGATTGACATTCATCAATTAAGGTCTGTATACTGTGAAAAGTGTAAATTTCCTGACGACTTTTCTGGACGACGCTACGGAAAGGAAAGACGATGAAAACTGCCCCTGAGCGAACACTGAAGATGCTGTATCAGGACATCACCCTGGCGGCTGCAATTTGTGAGGTCGCCCCTATCAACGAGGACAAGTTCGTGCCGGTCCTGCGCGCTTACAGCCCGTTTTTTACCCAACTCGGCGTGGGGATGCGTACCACCGATCACCCGGTTGACAAGCGTGATCTTGATGTCCGGTATCTCGACTATACCCGGCCCAACGATGACCCCTATCCGCTGGCGGTGAAGCAGCGGTTTATCGTCACCGAGGGCCACCCCATTGAGGATGTGGTCCCCGAACTTCAGGCGAAATATGCGTTTGCGGGTTACGGCATCGATGTCGGCGTCCGGCATGGTTTTAAGAAAGTCTGGGCGCTGCCCCAGGCCGGTATCCCTATCGAGGAACTCTACCGGCTGCGCTGCCTGCCCGACAGTGTGCGCCTCAACCGCGACTATCACGAAAAATACGGTTTCCATACGGTCAGCCTGTTGGCCTTCGACTACCGGAACCGCACCGTCAATTTTTATTTTGTGGCATCAGATCGCAGCAAATTTACACCGGAGATGATCGGCACCCAGATCAGCGATCTGGGGTTTAAGATGCCCCCGGCGGATGAACTGCTGCTCAATTCGCAGACAGTCTGCATCTACCTGACCTATAGCTGGGACTCGCCGCGGATTGAGCGCCTGTGCCATGTGTTGGGCGGGTTGGTCGGCGTCACCCCGCTAAACTTCAGCCCTCTGCTCCGGCGTTTTGCCGAACAAGCTCCGGTGATCACGGATCAGCGCAAGGTGATGTACAGCAATACCTATTCAGCTAAAGGCGATTATTGGAAGCTGGAACTGGATTATACGGGGAACATCGGCGCGGCTGCCGGATATGCGATCTCCGTCGTCTAAAATTGTTCCTCGGTTGAGCCGTTTCACAAGACCTTCTGCGGCACCACCCCTCGCCGCAGGGGGTCTTCTGTTTTCGGTCCAGACTGCGTATAATGGGACTATTTCAACGAGGATGGAAACATGAAAAATTTGAACCTTGTGTGGATCGTGCTGATCATCACCCTCGTGCTGCCGCTGTCACCCACGACAGCCCAGGACGATTACACCGTGACCGTCGTCGGCGGCCAGGACGAGCCGCAGACCTACCCCGATCAGGAAGTCGAAGGCTTCCAGTTCACCGATCAGGCATACCGTTCGCTTTATCCATATGGCCTGGAATTTAAGGCGACGATTGTGCCACCCGCCGGAGTGAGCTACAGCAGTGTGACGCTGTTTTACGCCTTCACCAATTCCGGCAAAACGGGCCGCATCAATGCCGAACCGGGCGAGCAGGAAAACGAATGGATCGCTGTGCCGTATAATGCCGCCGGATTACCCCCCTGGCACGAGATCGACGCCTATTGGGGCGTGCGCGGCACAGACATCAGCATCGAAAGTGCGCCCATTCACGCCGTCTATTATGATCCCACCCGCGAATGGTATCGCACCGAAAACCAGTATGTGATCGTCTACTGGTACGGGATGCCGGAAGAGTTGGGCAAACATGTGCTCGACGCGCAAAATCTGCGCCACCAGATGTATATCGATGGCTTTGGCGAAGAGATTCCTTACCGCCCCGTTTCGGTGATCTTCCCGCCCGGCAAAGATTGGAACGAGTATCAGGGCGACACCGAAATTGACGATACCAGCTTCGGCTTCACCGGGACGATCATCCCTGAAGCAGGCGGCACGATTCAGCGCGTCCGCTCGCTCGAACCCGCCGAAATCCGCGCGGAATGCATCTGGAATCCTGAAAATCCCGATGTCGAATTTCAGATGAAGCAGGCCGCTTCGACCACCACCCACGAGATCGCGCACCTCTACCAGCAGGAAGTCGGTGTATCGGGTCCGTTGTGGTGGGTCGAAGGTCAGGCCACATTCTTTGAAACCTTCGATGAATATGATTTCCATGCGCGGCTGCGCAAACTGGCCGAACTGCGCGGCGGTGACTTCCCCAGTTTCCAGGGTGATGGGCCGGGCGGCGGCGCGCTGACTGCCTCCGAAGACGGCTGCACCCACCTGATCTACGATATGGGCGCGTCATTTATGCGCTGGCTGGTCGAGGCGCACGGCGGCATCGACACCTACCGGGGTATCGTCGAAAATATGTCGCACGGCATCACGCTGGAACAGTCGCTCGAAAACGTGACCGGGCTGACCTTCCTCGACCTGGAAAACGAATGGCGCGCCTTCCTGGGCGTGGGGCCGGTGCCCGCCGAACTGCTTGATCCGTCGCTGGCTCTCGACGCCCCAATCGAGCCGTTTTTTGCCGAAGGCGAAGAAGTTACCCTACCGGGGACGCCCTTCCAGCAGCCGGTTTATAATGCCCCCTCCACCACCGCCATTGCGGATGGCACCTGTTTCGCCAACTCCGCCGTGACGATTCTGTTGGCGGGCAGCGACGGCGTGCAGAACTGGTATCAGGTCGATTGTATGGGCATGCAGGGCTGGATGAGCCAGGAACAGCTTGGCGCGGCGCAGTAACTTTCCCGCTGTAATTTGATTCTACCGGGGCGATTCGGGGTGAATCGCCCCGCCTGATTGTGTTCCTACTGTAACGCCGACGTGCGCAGTGCCTCCAGCGTTTGCAGCGTCACCAGATTGCGCATGGTATACCCCGCATGCAGATCGGTGAAGTTCCCGGTGGTGGTCATCACCGGCTTGCTGAGATGGGTCGCGTCGGACAACCCACAGTTCGGTAAGCCCTGCGCCGCCCGCCAGAAGTTGATCAGCGGGATGTCATTCTCGCGCGCGACATTCACCGTAATCAGATTGAATTGCAGTCCCAGATCGCCGTAGCTGCCGGATTCGCACCACGTAAAGGTGGTCAGCACCGGAATCGTGCCGTTGGCTATCGTCGCCGCGACCACCTGCCGCAGCGAGGCTTCAAACTGCGCCGCCGTCAGGTGTGACGTATCGTTCGGCCCGAACATCATCACCGCCACCGCCGGGCGGTGCCGCCGCAGTTCGCAGGCGAGCGGCGTTTCGTTAGGCTGGCACTGCCCCGTATTCGCCCAGGTCGGATCGGTCACGGCGAAGATATTAAACCCGCCGTGCGCCGTGATATTTTTCACCCCGAACGATCCGCCAAAATAGTCCACCGTCGGCTGTAAATAGCCGTATTCCCCCAGGTCATAATCGCCCGTGTTGAACGGCCCCAGAAATTCCCAGCCTTCGCTGTTGCAGTCCCCGATCCTGATGATCGTGCGCGGATCGTTGCCGCTGCCCTGGAAAATATCCC
The DNA here is from genome assembly GCA_964472565.1 of uncultured Anaerolineaceae bacterium. Classification (GTDB taxonomy): domain Bacteria; phylum Chloroflexota; class Anaerolineae; order Aggregatilineales; family Aggregatilineaceae; genus DATAMF01. The sequence goes on along the minus strand of CAYYNB010000020.1, from coordinate 13,262 downwards.
GCGCGTGCCCGCTGATCGCCGGGACCACCGGAATCGACATCAGCACATCAAACGCCGAGCCGGAACTGACCGGCGCATCCGTTTGTGGCGCGGGAACATCCGCTGCGGTGGCGATGGTTTCCTCGCTCACCGGCAGATTCACCGCCGCGAAACCTTCCCGGTAGCGGATATACAACGCATTAACCCACCCTCGCAGCGCCCCATCTTCGCTGTGCCCCAACAGCCACGTCACGTCCGCGTTACGCGCCTCGAAGATCAGCCCGGTGCTGCTCGGCAACTGTATGATCACCGCATAATTCATCCCCGGCCCCGTCCGCAGATTGAGCGGGTACAAGGTCCAGCCGTCCGCGCCGCTTTGCGCCCGCGCCGGGAGACTCATGCTCAGCAGCAGCATCACGATCAAAAATAGCTTACGGATCATGTTGCAGTTCCTCTCCTTATTTCACCTGCCCCCGCTTGTAATTATGCGGCGCGTGGGCCGGCTGTGCTACAGTACCGCTTTCCTCCTGCGGCTAATTCGGATAGATTTTGACAATCGGCTGGCGTAAATCCCCCGCGCACGAGGGGCAGGTTTGGTAATGCTGCCCTGCAAGCGCGTGTTTTTGGGCGTACAGGCGGAGGTTATCCTGGTAGACATCTCTGGCCGCAAAGCATAAGGTATGCCCTTTCCACCCGCATTGAAAACAGGTCGTGACCTGCTCTTCAGTTTTGATCGCCCCGGCAAAATCGGCATCCGTGAACGTCCCGTGCTGCACTCTTTCATCCAGCGCGCCCAGATCGGTGCCGTCCGTCCAGTACAGGTAATACAGGAAATACACCGCCCCGGCGGGCAGCAGTTGCGGCCCGCGCCATAGAATCAGCGCCAGCCGTACATCCTCACTCCGTTGGAGTTCCGCCCGCATAAAATCGGTGAGTTTATACGGGAAGCCCCAGATGGATCGGCCCAAAACCGCTGCATCCGGCAACACATCACCCCTGGGAAAATAAAGATACGTCGTCCCTTCCGCTGTGATCTCGTACATGATTCCCTTCCCCCTCGCGAATCAGTTATTTGTAGTATAGGATCAAATCGCCGTTTTCGCGCTGCTGCTCTGTAAGTTTTCACTTACAGCTAATCCATGTTATGCTGAAAATCGTTCATAACCTGGAGGGGATTGTGCTACAGAATTTCACTCGTATCTGGCAGCGTCATACATCCGGCTGTCTGGCGGTGGCCGCCGCTGCATTCCTGCTGATGATCGGCTCCCTGTTGATCGTGCTGAGCCAGTTAGGGGACTCCGCGCCGGATTCCCAGGCGACTCGAACGGTTGAAGCAGCGAACAAACAAGCCGCCGCCACTGAACAAGCGGCAAGACATCAGCGATCAACGGCATGGGCGGCTGAAACCGCCGTGCTTCTCGCCTTAACACCCGCTTCGACCTATCCGCCGGCATTCACCCCGACGAACACACCGCTGCCGAGTGACACACCGCAGCCATCCTCAACGCCCCTGCCTGCTACGCCAATGCCGCAGGTTACAGTCCTGCCGCCCACCACCTATTATGCGGTCACGGGGGCCAATTTGCGATCCTGCCCACACCTGACCACCGCCTGCGCACCCGTCGGGGAACTGGCCGCCGGAGATTGGTTGTCCGTGATCGGCCAGCTTATAGGGGACGCCATCTCAGGCAATGCCCTCTGGTATCAGGCCAATTATGACGGCCAAGTGATTTACGTTCATAGTTCGGTGCTCACCAAGGCGCAACCCGCTTTTGGGCCAGTCGTGCAGTCAACGAGTCCGCCATACCAGCCGCAAACAGCGCCCCAGGCAAGCGATCCCTTCGGCTGCAACGGAATAAATGACCTGGACTGCGTTGACTTTAATCATCTAGGGATGAATGCCAATGCCCATCTGGCTCAATGTGGCGATGAAGATCACCTGGATGGCGATGGAGATGGTCGTGCTTGCGAAAACTGGTAAAAACGATTTGTCTGATACCCCATGAGCGAAAATTTCAAACCAGCAGGCCAACGGCGTTATGAGGATTACCTCGCCCAACAAATGGCTGATCCCGACTTTCGCGCTATCTATGAACAGGAATCCGCCAAAAAAGAATTGTGGCTGCAATTGGTCGAAGCGCGCCGTGCAGCAGGCTTAACGCAGCAGGAAATGGCGGAGCGGCTTGGGGTATCGCAGGCGCAGGTGGCCCGCATCGAAAAACGCGGCTACGATGCCTATACGCTCAATACGCTGCGGCGCTATGTGTTGGCATTAGGCGAAGGGTTTTCGCTGGAAATCACGATCCGCACGCCCGCGCTTCGCTGATTCAAGATGCAGCGTGATCGCTTCTTTGATATTCGCCAGCGCTTCGTCTTTGGTTTCACCCTGGCTGAAACATCCCGGCAAACTGGGGACTTTGATCCAATAGCCGCCTTCTTCTGCATGATGCAAAATGACTTGGCGTGTTGTAGTCATTACGGCTACCCTCCCATGCTGATCATCAGGCATAATATACTATCGACTGATGGCGCGTGCATCCGAATCACGGACCAGTAACAATAATTTCGCGCCGCCTGTGGATCGGTTACGTGGTGCGGCTGTCGTAAGCCGCTGTTCGTTTTCGCTCTGTTGATGTCCCAGAGATTTTGCCGTCGCACACACAGTAGCAACTAAGGCGTGGTCCACAGCCTGATGGTGCCATCTGCATTCCCGGATGCAAAGAAGGCTCCATCCGGGCTAAATACGACACTCGCTACACCATCAGGATATTCGCTAGTCATACCAGGATGGGGTAATACAGCGAGAATCTTTCCCGAAGCGACATCCCATAGTCTTACCGAGCCATCATTGCTCCCCGACGCCAACACTGATCCATCCAAGTTAAACGCAACACTATTTACCCAATCGGTATGCCCTTCCAGCACCGCAACCGTACTTCCCGTGGCGACATCCCACAGCCGAACGGTCCCATCGAAGCTGCCCGACGCCACTAAAGTACTCTCAGGGTTAAAGGCCACACTGGTAACAGCATCCGTATGCCCCTCAAGAACGGCCAATGCACGGCCCGCCGACAAATCCCACAGCCGGACGGTCCTATCATAACTGGCTGAAGCAAGCATCGTACTTTGAGCGTTATAGGTCACATCGGTCACAAACCAGGTATGTCCCAATAAGAGTGTCAAGGTTTCGTGCTGAAACACACCTATCGTGAAATCGCTTCCTGCATAGGCCAGACCTGAACCATCCGGTGCATAGTCAACATAAGTTGCTACGCCTCCTCGAACAAGCAGGGCTGTCTCGTTCGTGTCCGGCTCCCATAACCGAACGGTGCCATCTCCACTTCCTGAAGCAAGCACTGTCCCGCCTGGATCAAATGCCAGGCTTGTTACTTCAGCATCATGCCTGACTGGAAGGGTGACAACTTCAGAGGTAGATATCTGCCACATTTTCAAAAAACCAGCCCCACTTCCCGAAACTATAAATTGTCCATCATTGCTAAAGCACAGGTCAGTCACTAGATCGTTATACTCTCCGAGGATTTGAATCGTGTCTTGTGTGGCCCACTGCCATACTCGAACACCATCCGATCCCAGTGAAGCCATTGTATTGTTGTCGGGGCTAAATGCAATGTGGTCAACCTCGCCAAAATGTTTGTCATACATTGCCAGGGTCGTCTTTTTTGATATATCCCACAGGCGCACGGTATGGTCGTCGCTGGCTGAAGCTAACACATTTCCACCCACACTGAATTGCACATCGGTTACGGCTTCGGTATGTCCTGCTAACACAGTTAGGAGATCACCCGATGGCACATCCCACAGGCGCACGCTGTTGTCATCAGCACCACCCGATGCCAGGACGCTGCCAGTGGGACTATAAGCGACGCACCCTACAGTTCCACTATGACCTTCCAAAATTGCCACTGTCGTATTTGAAGCGACATCCCATAGACGAATGGTGTCGTCGCTGCTGCCTGAGGCCAAAAACCTTCCATCAGGGCTAAATGCAATACTATTTACCCTTTCGGTATGCCCTTCCAGTATTGTCAGCAATTCACCCGACGGTAGATTCCATAGTTTTATAACACTATCGCTGCCTGCTGAAGCAAGGATAGGGGCTTGTGGACTAAATTCCAGATCAGTGATTGCTACGTTATCATCTTCAATTTCAAGAATTCGTTTTTGGCTCGCACCATCAAACACTTTTATGGTACCATCCAGGTCTGCATAAGCCAGCCAACGACCATCGGGACTGTAGATGAGTGATGTAGGCCACGCCGTAGGTGTTTCTAGCAAAGTGGGTTTGGCTGAAAAATCGTCTGCCCGGTGAAACCAGACGCCGATGGTGCTTGCTACGGACAACCCTTCACCGTTCGGTGCCCACGCCAGATCAGTTGCACTCCCATAACCGAGCGTATCAATCTGTACAACCGCAGCGGCATTGCTGCTGGTAATGATGTTTTTTCCCCCATCTTGCTGCCCGTAAACGGGAGACGAAAGCACAAAAGTCACCAGCATCAATTGAAGTAGAACAGCGATGGTACCTCGTCTTGGCAGGATTTTTGTCATTGGTTCCTCACAACAATCGGTAGCCCTTCGATAAGCGCCGCGCTGCAAATTCTTCCCGTGGCGAATTCGGATGCCCTGCTGAGAATTAACCCGAATCCCCTTCGATTAATGCTAAATCCGCACCCCATTTAGCATAAATCACGCCCCAAATTATCCCAATTAAGCCTAAATGTATCCCACATAAGGTTGAATCATTCAGCCTGTTTGAACCCATTTCTAACGGAGCGGCGGTTAGGAAACGGTTGCACCGCCCGATTCCCGATCCGCCGCCGTCGTGTTTATTAGCGTCCAACCTACCAGCGGTGATGCACCAGCCCGCGAATGGACCGGTCATAGATTGCCCGCACCGCTTCGATCTGCGCGGCGGTCAGCGAGGGCAGCGCCGCCGCGCGGATATTGTCTTCCGCCTGTGAGGGGCGTTTCGCGCCGGGAATCACGCATGTCACCGCGTCGAAGTTCAGAATCCACCGCAGCGCGAACTGCGCCATTGTTGCCCCAGGGGGCACCAGCTTGCGGATTTCCTCCACTGCTTGCAGCGCAACTTCATAGTCCACGCCGGAGAATGTCTCGCCCATGTCGAACGCCTCGCCGTGCCGGTTGAACAGCCGGTGATCGTCGGCGCTGAACTGCGTGTCCCGCGTCATTTTCCCCGTGAGCATGCCGCTCGCCAGCGGCACCCGCGCCAGAATCCCGACCTGCCGCCGCTTGGCTTCCCCGAAGAACAGTTCCGCCGGGCGGTGCCGGAACATGTTGAAGATGATCTGCACCGTCTGCACGTTCGGATACTCGATGGCTTTGAGCGCCTCTTCGACCTTCTCCACACTCACGCCGTAATAGCGGATTTTCCCCGCCTGCATCAGATCATCCAGCGCCCCGAAGACTTCCGGGCGGTAGTAGACCTCAGTCGGCGGGCAGTGAAGCTGCACCAGATCGAGGCAGTCGGTATCCAGATTCTTGAGACTGCGCTCGATGAAGGCGGTCAGATTCTTGGCGTTGTACCCGTCCGCCATATGCGGATCCAGGCGGCGGCCTGCTTTTGTCGCCACGTGGACGCGCTCGCCGCGTTCCTTGAGCACCCGCGCGATCAATTGTTCGCTGTGCCCGTCGCCGTAGACGTCGGCGGTATCCAGGAAGTTCACCCCTTGGTCCAGCGCGGTGTGCAGCGCGGCAATCGATTCGCTGTCATCCACCGATCCCCACGCGCCGCCGATGGCCCACGCGCCAAAACTCACCTCCGATACCTTCCAGCCAGTGCGCCCCAATTCACGATATTGCATTTTTGCGTCTCCTCTCGTCAAAAATTCCCCTTCATTGTCCCATTTTTTCGTCTTTTTCGCTGCGATCTCGTATCCGCTCGATCAGGCTCTGGTGATGTGCTTCCAGCGGCAGCGCCGTCACGGCAGCGCGGTGCTGTTCCACAAATTGCAGCGCCGCGTCCAACGCCTGCCGGAGCGATTCCAGTGAATACTGCGGCAGCAGCGCGCCGAGCCACACCTGCAACTGCGGATCGGCCTGCGCCTCGAAGGTCTGCACAGGCCGCGTGCCGTCCTGCGCGTGCGTAAAAAGCGTCATCAGCAGGCCGCGCATCCGGTGCAGCAGTTCCACCGCCAGCCAGAATCGCCCGCGCCGGATCGCCGTATCGACTTCGAGGGCATAGGCCAGATATTCATCGAACCAGACCGTCGGAGAAGTCGTGTCTGTCCGGCGGTTGGCCGCTCCCGCCGCGCGGAACGTGTCCGCGTCGAGATCGCCGCCCAGGATCAGGAAATCATCCACGATAGCCGGACTGGTCGCCTCCAGCGGATGGTAGCGGATCGAGAGTTGGGTGAGCGAGGTCAGCACCATATCGCCTTCCTCCCGATCATAGGGAATCACCAGCAGCGGCGGATCGTTCGCGGCGCTAAATGCCTGCCCCAGACTCGTGAGTTCTTCGCCGGCGTCCAGCCAATCCGTTGTGACCACATCCAGATCGAGATCGGACAGCGCATGCCAGTTCCCGCGCGCCAGCGATCCGAACAACACCACCGCACGAACACGGGGATCGCGCTCGTAATGCGCCGCGACCACGCGCAGCGCGGCCTGATGAAGGGCTGTACCGGGATAGGGTGTCAATGTCTCCTCCTTTTTCCGTATAATTTTATTGTGCAGCTTAATGCACATGCGAGCACATTTTGCTATTCTTAGAACCATGATAATGGTTTTTTTAGGACGGAGAATTCAATGACTGCTGAAGTACAGGAAAAACAGACCGGAGCCGAAAACGTCAAGTGGGATCTGCGCGATCTCTATGCTGGAATCGACGATCCCGCTATCGAGCGCGATATGCAGGCGGCGGACGGACGCGCCGAAAAGCTGTCAGAACAGTATCGCGGGCGGGTTGCCGCGCTGGATGATGAAGAATTGTATGATGCCATTGCCGAATATGAGAACATTATTGAGACGGTCAACAAGATCGGTTCTTTCGCGCATTTAACGTGGTCCACCGACACGGGAAATCCCCAATATGGCGCGCTGCTGCAAAAGTTCACCGAATACGAAGCGCGTTTGCAGCAAAAACTCGTCTTCTTCAATCTCGAATGGGTCAACGCGCCGGAGCAGTACGCCCAGAAGATGATCAACAACCCGACGCTCGCCCATTACCAGCACTGGCTCGAAGCGACCCGCCGCTACCAGCCGCATATGCTGAGCGAGGCCGAAGAGAAGATTCTGGCCGAAAAATCCGTGACCGGGCGCGATGCCTGGGTGCGCTTCTTCACCGAACTCACCGGGAATCTGCGCTATCCCTTCAACGGCAAAGACCTCACGCAGTCCGGCATTCTGAGCAAGCTCTATGAGCCGGATCGTACCACGCGCAGCACGGCTGCCCAGTCGGTGACAGCCGTGCTGCGCGGCCAGCTTCCCACGCTGACCTATGTCTTCAATACGCTGGCCGCCGCCAAAGCCGCGGATGACCGCCTGCGGCAGGATTCCCCGTGGGTTTCGTCGCGCAACCTGTCCAACGAGGTCAGCGATGAGGTGGTGGACGCCCTGGTAGACGCCGTCACGTCGCGTTACGACATCGTGGCCCGCTATTACCGCCTCAAGCGCGATCTGCTGGGGCTGGATGAACTCTTCGATTATGACCGCTACGCGCCGCTGCCCGCCGCCGAAGGCGAATACCCCTGGGATCTCGCCCGCGAGCGGGTCCTGAATGCGTATTATGCGTTCCATAATCAGGCGGGCGAGATCGCGCAGGAATTTTTCGACAAGTCGTGGATTCACGCGGCGGAAACGCCTGGCAAACGCGGCGGAGCCTACAGCGCGAGTACCGTACCTTCGGCGCATCCCTACGTGTTCCTGAATTACACGGGGTCGGCGCGCGATGTGATGACGCTGGCGCACGAATTAGGGCACGGCGTCCACCAGTATCTGTCGCGCCCGCAGGGGATGCTGCAAGCCCACACGCCGCTGACCACCGCTGAAATGGCGTCCACGTTTGGCGAAATGCTGGTCTTCACCGACCTGATGCAGCGCGAAGATGATCCGAAGGCGCGGCTGGCGATGCTCGGCCACAAGATCGAAGACATTTTCGCGACGGTTTTCCGCCAGATTTCCATGAATCGCTTCGAGCACGGCATGCATACCGCGCGCCGCGACGAGGGCGAACTGACCAGTGATCGCCTGAGCGAAATCTGGCTGGAGACGCAGCGCGCCATGTTTGGCGACAGCGTGACCATGACCGACAACTACGGCCTGTGGTGGAGCTATGTGCCGCATTTCCTGCATACGCCCGGTTATGTGTATGCCTATTCGTTCGGGGAACTGCTGGTGCTGGCGCTGTTTGCCCGCTACCGCAAAGAAGGCCGCGAGAGTTTCGCCCCGCGTTACCTCGATGTGCTGAAGGCGGGCGGCTCCAATTGGCCGGAGAAGACGCTCGCGCCGATGGGCGTCGATCTCACCAATCCGAACTTCTGGCAGGAAGGGCTGCTGGAAATTGACGCGCTGGTGACGCAGGCCGAAGAGCTGGTCAAGCAGTCGAAGTAGTGGTGTCTTTCCGCTCACCGGGGCGATTCGCTAATGAGTCGCCCCGATTTTTATGGTAGTGCTTGTCGATTCACCCCACTTGCTGAGGCATACAGCATATCTCCATCCGGTGTGATGACAATTCCGACCACAGGTTCGGCTAGCCTAGTCGAAAATTTCAATTCGCCTGTCGTTGTATCCCATATCCGTATCTCGTTTGCGTCAGATGCGCCAACCCAATTTCCATCCGAACTCCAAAACAAGTGCGCTTCCGTCCACTGCGGCAGAAATCCAAGCTCACGTTTGAGTTCGCCAGTGCTGCCATCGCACAGCCGAATGGTTTTTGAGGGGCCAACTGCAACGAGCCTATCTCCCGTAGGACTCCAGGCTGCGAGACTGTTTTCGGCTAACGAATAAAGCGTTTCCGACCTGTTCATGTCCCAGACAACCGTCTGCGCGACTGTCATAAACACAAGCTGAGCCTGCGAAGGGTGCCAATCAAATGTGAGAACCGATGATTCGCCAATCAGGTATTCGTTCAGTTGTTTGCCGCTGTTAGCATCCCAAAGTCCGAGGAAACTGGTCGCATGGACCACAAAGGGATTGTACACATAAATTCCCGCCAAAAATTTGCCGTCGGGACTCCAGTCCAGCGTAAAGATGGGAGGGCACTCGATGACACGGTTAATCTCGCCAAGCATGGTGTCAATCAGGATGATCTGTCCCATTGCATCCCCAACAAGCGCGGCGGCCAGCATCGTACCTGCTGGCGAAAATGCGATTGTTTTGATCGAATATATATCGGAGGTTCCTGGAGGTTGGAGATCAGGAACCGGAACCGTATGTAGGAGTTGATCGTTTTCCGCATCCCAGATATGTACAGTCCAGTCACCGTCCGCCGTCGCATATTTCCCGGCTGCGGCGCTAAAATCGAAGGCGATTACAGGCGAAGTCGTCTCCTGCGCGATGATCTGTTTTCCTAAGCAGAGTGTGAACAGCATCAGAAGTATCATCATTGTTCGCGGTTGTTTCATATAACGCCGCTCCTTTGCTACTTCTGGATTGTACAGCGCGCTGAATCTCTCCTGGACGACTATCAACCAACGACACACCGACGCCTGAGCAACTGCTCCGTTCTTTACTCCTTGCGCCGTGTAGTAAGCTTATGCATCCTGCTCATCTCGATGAATCGGCAGAGTTCGGATTCGCACGCGAGCCTGTTCGATAATCACGATGCTGCCCTGTTCCAATGCCTCAAGGACATTCGGTAAATTCGCCAGCAGGACCGTGACTTGAGCTTCAGGACGACGCAACAAGGGCCAGCGGAAAAGAACAATAGAGGGTTTCGCGCTTTGGCGAAAAGCGAGCAGCGTTCCGAAATCGGTATCCGCCGAAACAATTACGCGATCTTCAGCCGCCGCCCGTTCAAAGATTATGTCATCATCAGCAGCTTGGAGATTGTAATCGCGGACATGAACCGCATCAAAGCTGTTTTGCCGCAGCAGTTCAGCTATTGTAGGCGACAGCGGATTATCGATCAGAAACTTCATACCGCCGCCACTTGGGGCAGCACCCGTTCGCGCACCGCTTCCGCCGCGTAGCGCAGCGCTTCCCGAATATCCTCGCGTTCCAGGTCGGGATAATCGTGCAAAATCTCATCTTCGCTCAAGCCCGCTGCGACCATATCCACCACCGTCGCCACCGGAATCCGCAGTCCGCGCAGGCACGGCAGCCCGTTCATTTGCTGCGGATTAATGGTAATGCGCTGAAATGCCATCTTGTCTATCTCCTTCGCTTCGTGTCCCTCATTATAACATCGTACTTCGGTCACGCTGCGGTCACGCCATAATGTAAATATTAATCCGAATAATCAATCAAACGAGGAAAGCAGATATGAAAAACCGTTGGACATGGAGTCTGACACTCATCGTCGTTGTACTGCTCAGCAGCCTCAGCCTGCCCACACAGACTCGCGCCGCCGGGAACACATTGGAACTGTTGAACGAGGTCGCGGGCACGCTCAGCGATCAAGCGCCCGAACAGAGCTATGCGGTTAATTTCCTGGCGGGACAGGTGTTCTCCGTCCAGGTATGGCCGAAATCCGGCGATTTGCAGCTTGAAATGGAAGTGATGGATGCTTCCGGTGCATCACTGGCGCAAAGCGTCCCGGTGGATGTCGTGCCCGGTGCGGCTTTGCTCGAAGCGGTCGAAGCGCCTGAAGCTGGCGACTACTCGATTATCGTGCGGCGCATGGGCGCGACGGCTGGCGATTTCGGGCTGATGGTGCTGCCCGGCTTTGGGAATCTGAGCATGGTGGATTACTTCGACGGCACGGGCTATAACACGCTGCATTGGTGCGAGTGTGACGAACCCGATTTTGTCGCGGGGGTGGCGGATGGCGAATACAACATGGAAGTTCGCAAGGCCAACACCTATAACGCGGTGCGCAGCAGTGAAGTCGTGGTGCGGGATGCTTTGTATGTCGAAGTCACGATCCGGCTGGAAGAAAACCGCCCACGTTACTACGGGTTCGCCTTCAATACCTCGGAAGACGGGCAGGAATTTTATGTCGTCAGCATCACCCGCGACGGGATGCTGGACATCTTCGCAGTGCTGGCGGATAGCGTGGTGGATATTCTGCCCTTCCAGGCCAATCCCTTGATCGATGCGAACGCCTCAACCGTCAAGCTGGGCGTGCTGTTCCAGGATTACACCTTCACCGTCTATTTCAACGATCAGGTGATCGGCCAGGTGACGGAAGACCAGCAGTTACTTCCACCGGGCGAAATGGGGCTGATCGTGGAAACGGTCAACAACGAAGAAAGCCTTCCCTTGTCGATTCACTTCGATAATCTGGTCATCACCGAACCGCTGAATACGGCGGTTGTCGAGAGCGCCGAAACGCCCGTAGACGCGGAAACTATCGGCAGCATTCTGGACCAGTCGCGCGCGGGCGTCGATATAATCGGGCTGAATCCCAAGCAGGAATATCCCATGATGGCCGACGAATCACGCGCCATTCAGATGGATGCAACCCGCTAAACGTATGACACAGGGGCGATTTCTCGCCCCTTTCCGCGTTATAATCAGCGGCATCTTCGCTTCAATTTTCATGGAGTTGGTCGATGGTATCCGCTGCTGTTCTTCGCTGGGTTGAATCCCTGGAAAGCCAGATTCACGAAATTCACAGCTTTATGTTGATGCAGCATGGTAAGGTTCTCGCGGAGGGGTGGTGGTCGCCGTATGGCCGCGAACATCCGCATATGCTGTTTTCGCTCAGCAAAAGTTTCACGTCTACCGCGGTGGGACTGGCGGTGAGCGAAGGCTGTTTTTCAATCGATGATCCGGTGGTGTCGTTTTTCCCTAATGAAACACCCGCTGAGGTGAGCGATCTGCTGGCAGCGATGCGCGTGCGCCACCTGCTTTCGATGTCCACCGGGCATGATACGGATACTTTTCCGCCTATGCTCCAGCGCGCCGATGGTCAATGGATCAAGACGTTTTTTGAGGTGCCGGTGGTCCATCAGCCGGGAACGCACTTCCTCTATAACACCGGGGCGACGTATCTGCTATCGGCGATTGTCCAGAAAACCACCGGACAGAAACTGATCGATTATTTGCAGCCGCGCCTGTTTGCGCCGCTGGGCATCGAACACCCAACCTGGGCGGATTCGCCGGAGGGGATTTCGCTGGGCGGGATCGGGTTGAGCATCCGCACGCAAGATATCGCGCGGTTCGGCCAGCTTTATCTTCAGAAGGGCCAGTGGGAAGGCCGCCAACTGATCCCGGAAGCCTGGATCAACGAGGCGACAGCGGCGCAGGTGTCCAACGGCGATGATCCGCACAGCGATTGGGCGCAGGGATACGGGTATCAGTTCTGGCGCTGCCGTTATGATGCTTACCGGGCGGATGGGGCGTTTGGGCAGTACTGCATCGTGATGCCCAAACAGGATGCGGTGCTGGCGATCACGAGCGGTATTGGGTCAGAAGGAATGCAGCCGCCGCTCGACCTGATCTGGGACATGCTGCTTCCGGTGCTGAATGGAAATGCAGCGGATGACGATCCGGCGGCACAGCAGCGGTTGACCGAAAAACTGGCTGATCTCCGGCTGCATCCGGTGCAGGGCGAAGCGGATTCACCGCTGGCCGCGTCAATTTCCAACCGCGTTTACCGGGTGGAGGATAACCGGCTGGGGATCAAAACGCTGGCGGTGAATTTGAGCGGGACGGGCTGCACGTTCGCGCTCAAAACTGCGTCCGGTGAAATCACGCTTCCGTGTGGATTCGATGCGTGGCTGCCGGGACAGTTTACGCTGTTTCGCCGTCCGGGAATGATGGACTCAACGAAGGTTGTAAGCAGCGCGGCGTGGACGGCTGATGAGGTGTTGACCGCCGTGATCCGGTTTTATGAAACGCCGTTTTTCTACACGCTGCGCTGCCAATTCGCGGGCGATGATCTGACAGTGGACATCGATGTGAACGCGTCGTTCGAGCCGCTGGAAACGCTGCGGCTGGCGGGGCACGCCTAAATATGTCCGCTTTTTAGGTTAGCCTAAGTTTGATCTAAGGTGAACCTTAGATCAAACTGTTCTCGCTCAGGCAGGATCAATTGTGAATCCTGGTCTGAAAAGTTACTCCCCCTTGGGCCATCATTTGAGAGAGAACCGAGGGGGTAAAATGGGCGATTTGTTGAACTTGTGATGAGCCCCCCC
>CAYYNB010000019.1:0-50919 GCA_964472565.1 uncultured Anaerolineaceae bacterium | reverse complement strand
CCCCCCCTTGACGGCACACTGAGGGGAAATTTCGCGTCGTGAAAGGGTATTTCGCGTCGTGAGTTTTAAGTTGGAAAGGTGCGGTTTCGGATTTCTCGCTAAATCCATTCAGCCTCTATGGAAAGAATAGCACAGATGTTCAGGATTGTCATCACCATTCACCGACTAACTTCACTGGCTAACTTCATTGGCTAACTTCACCAACTAACTTGGATGGTGAACTCGGAATGTTTTATTCGGTTTCGAGCAGAATCGGTGTGACCTGTCCGGCGGTAAGTTCGCGCAGGGCGTCCGTGAGGGGGGCGAGCTGATCGACGGGCAGGGTGGCGTAGACGGTCACTTCGGCGTCAAATTCTTCGCCGTCAATGGCGGCGTGGTGATCGGCCAGAAGTAGTTTGAGACGCTCATAGAATGAGTACGCAATCGAAATGCCGATGCAGCGTTTTTCGATTTTGAGTTCGGTAGGCAGGGCAGCCAGCGCGTCTTTGGCTGCGCCGCCATAGGCTCGAACCAGACCGCCGGTGCCCAGTTTGGTGCCGCCGAAGTAGCGCGTCACGACGATCACCACGTCACCGAGGTTCGCTCCGCGCAGCACGGCGAGGATCGGCGGGCCGGATGTGCCGGAGGGTTCGCCATCGTCGGACATGCCTTCGGTGACGCTGCCGCCATAGCCGATTTTGAAGGCGTAAACATGATGGGTGGCGTCGGGCATTTCGGCGCGGATCGATTGGATGAAGGCTTTGGCCTCCTCGACCGTCGCGGCGCGGCCTATGGTGGCGATAAAACGGGAGTTGATGACCTCGTTTTCGATGCGGATGGTCTGGGCGGGAATCGGGTAGTGAGTCATGGTGTCTCATCCCAGCCGAGAATGGCGTGCGGCTGGGCACGGTGAAAATAGGCACGGTAGGCCAGCGTTTCGGCAAAACTGGCGCGTAAGTTGGCGGCGTGTTCCGGTTCGTCGGGCTGGGAGGACGTAGCGCCACGCGCGAGAAGCAGATTATCACCCGAGTCGCTTACGGTGATTTCGCCGCGCGCGGTGTAATAGGCGAGCAGGTGGCGGATCGTTGGACGGGATTGGGCGGTCGCGCTGGCGAGTGCGTCGAGGGTGGTGATGCCACGCTGGCGATCCAACACATAGCGGACGAGTTCCAGAAAACGGCGCTGGACGGCAGCAAGAGACGTATAAGGCGGATTGAGGCCCAGGAGGACCACCTGAACCGGATGCACGCGTTCCAGCGCCTCCTGAAGCGTCTCAGGGGCAGCGGGAGCGGTGTAGATGATCAGCGTGTCGCTGGGGGCCAGCGCGGTCAGTATCTGGCCGGGGGAGTCGGACAGACGGTAGCCTTCGGCCCAGATAGCCGCGTGGGGATAGATAGACAGGTCGGCGTCCGGTGTTTGACGGAGATCGATCATCTGGCGCGGCGGGCGCGCGATCTCGACGGGGGCGGAAGCCGCGCGGCGGTAGTCGAGCAGCGATAACTGCACATCGTTCCCGGCGGCGCTGATTTCGAGTTCGTAGGCGATGTCGAACAGCCCTTCGGGAAGGGGGCGATCTCCACTGTTCCACCAGAGCAGCGCGGCCCGATTGCCGCTGAAATCCTGCACGGTCAGGCGGCGGTGCTGCTGGGCGCGACCGATAAACGCGGCGTTTTTCAGCGTGATGTCGGTGGTTGCTAACGTGATGCGCGGATTACCTTCGCCAAACGGGGCGAGGCGGTTGAGTTCGGCGGCGAGGGCAGGCGTGATGTCTTTGAGGGCGACATAAGCATCCAGATTGAGGCCGGGCAAAACCGAGGCGTCCTTTGTGGCGTGCAGGGTGTTTGACAGGCGGCGGCGGAAGGCGGGAAGATATTCTTCGCGCAGGGATAAGCCCGCTGCGCCGGGATGCCCGCCGTAGTGGAGCAGTAAATCGGACTGGGCCGCTATGGCCGCGCCGATGTCGTAGCCGGGGGCGGAACGGGCCGAGCCGCGCAGGATGCCGTCTTCGGATGAGGTGAGCAGGACAACCGGACGCTGATACTGATCGGCCAGGCGGCTGGCGACGATGCCGATGATCCCGGCGTGCCAATTGGGGTGGGCGAGGACCAGAGCTTCCCAATCGAGTAAAGCGGGATCGTTCGCGATTTGCTCCTGGGCGGCGGCGAGTATCTGACGGTTCTGGAGGCGGCGCTGGGTGTTCAGTCCTTCCAGATGGGCGGCGAGCAGATGCGCCCGGCCCGGATCGGCGGTGGTGAGCAGTTCGATGACCGGGCGAGCGTCATCTAAACGCCCTGCGGCATTGAGGCGGGGGCCAAGCTGGAAACCGATGTCAGTTGCCGTCAGATTTTGGGAATCCAAGGCGGCGATATCGATCAGGGCGCGTAAGCCGATCCGCTGTGTGCTGCGCAGGCGGGCGAGGCCAATTTGCAGCAGGTAGCGGGTGTCATGGGTGAGTTCGGCTACGTCCGCGACAATGCCGAGAGCGACGAGATCGAGAAACGTGGGCAGGAGATCGGCGCGCCCGTGCAGGGTACAGAGGTGTTCGATCAGCTTGTAGGCCACGCCAACACCGGGCAGGGTGCGCAAGGGATGGCGATCCGGCAGGCGCTTGGGATTAATGATGGCGTCGGCGTTGGGCAGGGTCGGCGGCAGATCGTGGTGGTCGGTGATCACCACCTGAATATTTTGAGATTTCGCGTAGTCAACAGATTCATGCTCGGAAACGCCCGTGTCACAGGTCAGCAAGAGGGCAGGGGGATCCAGGGCGATCTGGTCTTGCAGGCTGGCGAGACGAATGCCGTGTGATTCGTGCAGGCGGTGGGGAATATAAAAACGGACATTGGCCCCAAGTTGTGATAACGCATCCACCAGCAGGGCGGTGGAAGTCTGACCGTCGGCATCGAAGTCGCCCCAGACCAGGATAGGTGAGTGGGATCGGATGGCGGCGGCGAGCAGCGCGGCAGCGTGTTCGAGATCGGGCAGCGTGTTGGGCAGGGCGGGGGTGTAACGGTTGGCGTCTAAAAAGGCGTGCGCGGCGTCCGGCGTATGAATCCCGCGCTGTAAGAGAATCTGTGTGACGAGCGGATGCCCGCCCACAGCGGCAGAAAGCTGGGGATCGGGATGGATCGGCGGTGGGTCCTGCCAAATAGTTCGCATAGTCAATACCTCTAAAAACCAACCTCTTCCACATCAGCCAATCCCAAAACCGAAGACTCCAGTGCGATATTAGTATCAATCATACTGTATTCACTGTCATCCTCAAGCAAAGCGGCTGCGGTGCCGCGCCCACACAGGGAACGATACTGGCAGAAACGACAGCGGCGTTCATCGGATGTCAGCGGCCACACCTCACCGGTAGGGCGAGCCTGGATTTCCTGAATCACGGTGGCGAGATAGGCGCGATCCTGATCGAGTTGGGCGGGGGAGTAGTCAAACGTGATTGTATCGCGCGGGGCACCCGATACCCAGTAGATCATGCTCAATTGATCCGGTTGTGGGTTTCCACCGAACAGCGATTGACCAGCCACTGCAAAGACATAGGAATAGACACGCGTTTGCAAACGAGAGGCGAACCACTGGCGGGGTGGGGCGGTGTGATAGGTTTTCCAGTCGAAGATGATCGCGCGCTCACCAGGGATGATCAGCAGCAAATCATACATCGCCGTCAGCCGGACGCCGACTAATTCGGCGGACAGGGTAAGTTCCGGGTAGCGCTGGCCGGAGAGGTTATGCAAAAATGCGTAGTCGAGATAGGACGCCCACCACACTTTTAGTTGATCGTCGTCAATCGTCGCCGTGAGGAGATCGGCGGACAGCCCTAACTGATGACGTTCCACCAAACGGTGAAAACGCGCACCTAAATCCATGTGCTGCTCGTGACGGATGACGGGTTCAGCCTGGACCGCGGGCCACACCTGCCCATCCACATAATAAAGCTGGAAACGCCGGGGGCAATCGACATAATCCTGAAGGCTGCTTTGAGAAAACTGGTGAAGTGGCATATTTTTTATGTTACACCTATAAAGTCACTCAAGACAATCATGGGCAGCGCGGGCTGGTTTTGATTGCCGTCCTGCCAGAAACGCCCCATGTTCCAGGTGATGATGAGTTCGCGCCGCGCCCGCGTGATGCCCACGTAGAGCAAACGCAGACGCTCTTTGGCATAGTCGATACGGGCTTGCAAGGTGGCTTCGCCTTCGGAATAACTCAATGGGTCCTGCTGCATCAGCGCGTCGAGTTGGGCCAGCACTTCGGCTTCGAGATTCAGACTGTCGCGGACAAAACGCTTCTCACCGATGTAGGTGTCATAGGGCAGCGCGGATGGAAACCCATAGTTGCTGACCGCCGTCAGATACACCCGATCCCATTCCAGCCCTTTCGCGGCGTGCATGGTAGCGATGGTTACGATGCCCGGTCTGGGTTCATAACCGGCTTCCGCATCATCGAAGCCGATAAATTTACGCTCATTGTTGCTGATCCGGCGTAATTCTTCAATAAACTGGGGCAACCGCCAATCGGCATGTTCGTCGGACAGATCGCGCAGCAGGATCGCGATTTTGTAACCGAGGGCGATGTCTACGGGGGTAGAAAAACAATCCTGGCTGATAGTGAGGATCAGTTGATCGATGGGTAGACTGGTCGCCTGGAGCCAGCGACAGACATAATCGCGGAAATTTTGCAGATCGTCTGCGATCCAGGGATAACTTTGGATCAGATCGGCGTAATGGGGACCGCCTGTCGCAGGCCATAGAAACTCTTCGACGTTGTGCAATCGGGTAAAAATTTTGGTGAGCGCCTGGCGCAGATCGGGGTCTTCTTTAACCTGATCGCGCCGGGCATCGGACATCAGTTCCCAGTAAAGCTGCTTCAGGGCTTTCAGATCAGCGGGATCGGCGAGGAGTTCCAACACGGTGCGGAGGGTCGTCACTGCCTGGCGCGTCGCGGTGGTGCTGCGCAGCAGTTCTTCATATTTCACGCCGTAGCGCCGGAGCATTTCGGCCAGTTTGAACCCGCGACTGTTTTCGGGAACCAACACCGCGACGGTGGGACGTTCATCTTCGGGTAACTTTTGAATATCCTGAAGCCAGCCCACCAGTGAAAATTCTTCGGCTGCCACTACGGTTTCCAGTTCCTTTTCAGGCGTAACCTTATGATCGGGATGGTAGTGGATGTGGATTTTGCAGCGCTTGTTCGGCGGGTTGGGCTGGGGATCGCTGCGTTTGGTGGGCTGGATCACGCCGCGCCGGATGCCGCGTTTGGTATCCTGGCGACGATCAAAGGCCTCACGCAGTTCGGGAACGGGGTGTTCCTCGACTGCCCAGCGAACTAGCTCGTTTGCCAGATCGATGATGCGCGGGGCGGAGCGGCCTGATACGGACAGCGGGCGTTCTTTGACATCCGGGTTGAGCGTCTCGTCCAGAAAATTGATCAGATAGCTCGGATCGGCGGTGGTGAACGTCGTGTTGATGGCCTGATTCGGGTCGCCCACACGCACCCAGTTACGGGAGGCGCTGAGGCGAAAAAGCATGTCTTCCTGCAAACGACTGCTGTCCTGCGCTTCGTCTTCCAGAATGTAGGGCCAGCGGTTCTGGAGACGGGCAAGATAATCCTTATCCTGATCCAACGCTTCGAGCGCCAACCGCACGAGATCGTCAAAGTCTACCGCGCCGCGATAGGCAAGACTGCGCTGATAGTCATTGTAGACTGCCACCGCCAACCGTGCGAGATCAAAACGATCATCCGCGCTGTTCAGAATGGAGAGGAGCAGATCGGGCGAGAGGCGGGAGTCTTTGGCGCGCTGGATGAAGCGTGTGACCAGGGTGGGGAGTTCCTGCTCAAACTGGTAGCGGACTTTTTTAGGGTCCAGATCGGGATGGCAGTAGGTACTGAGCTGCTCCCACCATGTTGCCAGATGCTGGTGAACCAGATCGCGCTGAATATCCAGGGTGGCGCGCTCGTCGAGAATCAGGAAATCGTCCGCCAGACCGACCAGGGCAGGGCGTTCGCGGACAATATCGTGAGCCAGACCGTGCAGCGTGCGGACGCGGTAGCCGACAAAAGGCAGCAGGTTGTATTGTTCGCGCAGAATGCGGGCAATACGCGCCTGAAAACTGTTGACTGCCGTATTGGTGAAGGTCACGATCAGAACTTCCTGATCGGGGCCGAGGCGCTGATCCGCGATCAAACGGGCCGCGAGATGGGCGAGGGTGAACGTCTTGCCGCTGCCAGGAACCGCTGCAATCCCGATGCGTCCACGCGAATATTTGGTGATAATGGCTTCTTGTTCACGCCGAAATTGGGGATCAGGCATATTTATTCACCCTCACTAACTGTTTCATAACGCTGAATCAACCTCTGGATAATCTGTAAGAGCGGTCCGCGCTGCTCGTAACCCTGTTCGCCCAGATTTGTAATAGCAAGATAAATCTTTTGATTAACTCTACGTGTTAGCCCGGTTATTAAACGACGCAGTGTGTCACGCCGGGTGGTGTATTCGAGGTCGTCGGTCCACATTTGATCGTGTGGGTAGTTCCGCGAGAGCACATAGGGATGGGTGAGGGGCTGTTCCAGGCGTTCCCACCAGAATGAACTGCCAATATCCAGCCAAAACTGGTAATCCACGCGGCGATTACGCATCAAAAAGGTGTGAGCAGGAGCGAGAAAAACCGCATCTTTTTCTTCGTCGCGCCAACTGGCTGTGTAAAGCGCGGCTAATAAACCCGCTTGAACCAGAGAATAGTAGTCATAAGAAGCGGGACTCCAGTCGTCCAGGCCATCAGGATAAAGTGTGCGGCGGAAACGCCGGGCAGACTCGACCAGTTCGGAGACAATGCGCCCGGCGTCGAGGTTCGTGTGGAAGCCGTAGCCGGGTTGGGAAAGTACCTCGCCAAACAGCCGACTCAGGAAATGATCGGGCGGGATGGTGCCTGCCGATTCGGACTGGTAGAGGCTGATCCATTCGCGCAAATGGTCGTATTTTTGGCCGACGGTGAAGGTGATACGGGCCTGAGTTTCGGGGCGAATCGCCTCGAATGACGCCAGTTCACGCCGGTAAACGATCTGGGTGAGCAGCCAGGCGCGGACGGGGTCGAGGCCTTCAATCGCTTGCTGAAGTGCATCTGAGACATCCGCAGCGGGCGGGTGAATGTTCCAATCGGGATGGCAGAGCGCCATAAGGGTCAGGATGGCGCGGGCGGCTGGTTCGTCGCGCAGGGCACGGGATGGGCGGTGTGAAACTGCTGGAATACCGCGCGCTTCAAGCTGTGTCATGAGCGTAAACCGCAGCGAATCGCCTAAAAAAGGCGCTAAAACGACGATCTCACGCGGGGGAACGCCGTGATCGATCAGGCTCGAAATCTGCTCGATCACCCAGGCGACCATCTGGGGATAGAAGCGCTGGGAGTTGTACTCGAAGGCATCCCGGAGATTGAGGCCGGATGGAGGCGGTGCAGCAAGGGCCGGATCAATGAGGTGATCAAATTCATGGGCGAGCGCTTCCATAACCGGAGGAATGCCGACTGCGTTGTTCCAGGATTGAGTGCTGTCGCATAACGTTTTCAAGCTGTGCATTTGGGTAGGGTCTGCGCCTAAAAAGATGCGAAAACTGGCCTGTGTATCAAAGAGCAGCAGGGCGACTTCGAGCGAATTCCACAGCGCACTGACAAAATCGTGGGCGATGGGGATATGTTCTTCCAGGTTATCCGCGATGAGATAATGATAATGCTGGCCCAAATAGTTACGGTAGCGGGGGTCGGGCAGCAGATATTGAGAGAAAAGCACAGACTGAAGCGAGTAGTCGAGCAGGTTATGCTGCTTGCAGTGATCCCGGAAGCGACGGGCGATATCCAGGCTGGCGTGGTAGACCAGCGGGCGGCTGGAGTGGCGATCTCCCCAGGCGGTGATCAAGCGTGCTTCCACCTCGTCGAGGGTGAAATCGTTTGCGGACGCTTTCAGGAGGTTGTCCAGCGTCTGACTGATGATACGTCCGGGTTTGATATTCACGCCGTCAAACAGACCGAGGTCGATTGATTCCTGGGCGAAACGCTGCATGTAGTACTGAGCTGTTTCCAGGTTCAAAAAGGTGGGTTCACGCTTCGGATGGGCAAATCCGGCGGGTTCGGCGATGACGGGCCAGAAGATTTCGATGGCGCGTTGAGTCAGGCTGCCGAGTGTCATCACCGGAATTTGAGCGCCCGAAGGCCAGTCGGGTGTCAGAAAAGCATCGCGGTAGGGTTGGCCGAGCGCGGGATGAGGCACCAGCACCAGGATATTTTCGGGCGGAATGCCTTGTTGGAGCAGATCACGGATATAAGTGATCGCATAGGTTGTTTTGCCGACGCCCGCCGGACCCTCGATAAATAATGATTGAGGCATATGCCGCATCCTGACTCGCCTGATTAAAACGGATGTTCTGAAGAAGTATACCACAACCTTGTGGAATTTGGGGCAAATTTGGGCGAGTGTTAGTATTGTGGATCGCTGTTTAACCTGGGTCAAAATTGGAAGGAAAATACATTTTATGCATACATGGCATGCCCAATCTGCTGAAAGTGTGATGCAGGAACTGGGGACGGATCGACTTACTGGCCTGACAAACGAGGAAGCCGCCCGGCGCTTGGAACAGGATGGCCCGAATGCGCTGCGGGAGCAGCCCCGGCCTACGTTTTGGAAGCGGCTTCTCTCACAGTTTCAAAGCTTTGTGATCTACATTCTGATCTTTGCCGCCTTATTATCCGCGGTGTTGGGCGACTGGATCGAGGCCGCTGCAATCGCCGCGATTGTGATTTTGAACGCGGTTCTGGGCGTGATTCAGGAAGGCCGCGCAGAAGAGGCGCTGGCTGCGCTGAAAAAGCTGGCGTCGCCGGATGCCGTTGTGATACGCGACGGACACCAGCGGGTTATTTCAGCGAGTCAGGTGGTGCCGGGGGATATTGTTGTTTTGGAAGCAGGGAATTACATTCCCGCTGACGTGCGTCTGATCGAGGTGGCGAATCTCAAAATTGATGAGGCATCGCTGACCGGCGAATCGGTTCCGGTGGATAAGCGCGCGGATATGGAAGTGAGTGAGAACGCCATCCTGGGGGACCGGAAAAATATGGCGTATATGAGCACGATCACCACCTACGGACGCGGAAAAGCGGTGGTGGTGAGCACCGGGATGCAGACGGAGATCGGGAAGATCGCCGGGATGCTGCAAGCGACGGAAGAAGAGACGACACCTCTTCAGCAGCGGCTGGATCAGCTTGGGCGCACCTTGAGTATTGGGGCGCTGGCGATCTGTTTTCTGGTCGGGATTGTGATTTTTGTACGCCAGCTCACATCGGACGATATGGAGCTGTTTGATGCGCTGAAAGAGTCGCTATTGACCGCCGTAGCACTGGCGATTGCCGCCGTTCCAGAGGGACTGCCCGCGATTGTGACGATTAATCTGGCGATTGGGATGCGCGAAATGATCCGGCGGAATGCACTGATCCGCCGCCTGCCTGCTGTCGAAACGCTGGGAAGTGCATCGGCGATTTGCTCGGATAAAACCGGTACGCTGACCCAAAATCAGATGACCGTCACCCGGCTGTATGTCGCTGGAATCCGGCTGGATGTGAGCGGACAAGGGTATGCGGTTGAGGGGGAATTCCGGCAGGATGGGCAGGTGACAGGTGTTCAGAGTCTGCCCGATATTCAGCGCCTGCTGCTGGGTGGTGTGTTGGCGAGCGATGCGCGCCTGGAAACGAATGGGGATGCCGCGTATCGCATGATCGGTGATCCAACGGAAGGCGCAATAGTTGTTGCTGCTGCTAAAGCGGATCTGTGGCGCGAGAAGACGGAGCGGGAGTATCCCCGTGTGAATGAAATTCCGTTTGATGCGACGCGGAAACGGATGAGCACCGTTCACCAGCAGCCAGACAAGCCGGGGTATGTTGTGTTTACGAAGGGCGCACCAGAAATTGTGCTCGATCACTGCGATACGATTCTGGAAAACGGGCAGCCGATTGTGCTGACGCCGGAGCGCCGCGAACACATTCGGAACGTGAATCGGGACCTGGCGAACCAGGCGCTACGCGTGCTGGCGGTGGCGCAGCGCCAGCTTGATAAACTTCCAGAACAGTTGGAGCCAGAGGAAATCGAAAATCACCTGACCCTGATCGGACTGACCGCGATGATTGATCCGGCGCGGCCTGAAGTGAAACCCGCCATTGAAAAGGCGCGGCACGCCGGGATTCGGACTGTGATGGTGACGGGCGATTATCCCGACACGGCGCGGGCCATCGCACAGGAAATCGGGCTGCTGCGGAACGGTGGGCGCGTGGTGAAGGGCAGCGAAATCGAACTTATGTCGCCGGACGAATTGGCAAAAATGGTCGATGATGTGGATGTTTTCGCGCGGGTGTCGCCGGAACATAAAGTGCGAATCGTAGAGGCGTTCCGCGCGCGGGATCATGTCGTGGCGATGACGGGCGATGGGGTGAATGATGCACCGGCGCTCAAGCGGGCGAGTATCGGGGTGGCGATGGGGATCACGGGGACGGATGTATCTAAAGAAACAGCGGATATGGTGCTGACGGATGATAACTATGTCAGCATTGTGTCGGCGGTGGAACAGGGGCGCGTGATCTACTCGAATATCCGTAAATTTGTGTATTTTTTGCTCAGTTGCAACCTCGCAGAGATCGGTGTGATCTTCTTCGCCACCGCTGCGGGCGCGCCGTCGCCGCTAACGCCGATTCAACTGTTATGGCTGAATTTGCTGACGGATGGCGCACCGGCGCTGGCGTTGGGCGTGGAAAAAGGCGATCCGGATATTATGGATCAGCCGCCGCGCCCGGTGCGGGAGCCGATCATCAACCGGGATATGCGGATTGGGATGGTGATCCAGACACTGATCATCACAGCGGTGACGCTGGGCGCGTTTATGCTGGGGTGTCACCTGGACGGATCAGGGTGGAATCTGGCGCGTACGATGGCATTTGTGACGCTGTCCAGTTCGGAACTGGTCCGCGCATATACCACCCGATCCGAGCTGTATTCGCTGTTTAAGATAGGGATATTCACGAATAAAGTGATGCAGTACGCGGTGGCAACGTCGGCGGTGCTGCTGCTGGTGGCGATTTATGTCCCATTTCTGCGAGACGTATTCGACACAGTGGCACTGAGTTTCACCCATTGGCTGTATTTGCTGCCGCTGATTCTGCTGCCGTCTGCGGCGGCGGAGATCACAAAGGCGTATTTGCGCGAACAGCATCGCAAGGCGTGGCAGGCTCAAATTGCCCCGTGAAACAGGGTGATTCGTTTGAAATGAATTGGAGTTGAGTAGATTTTTCGTATAGTCATGCTCTCTGTTCGGAACCTGAAATTATCTCTTTCGCGTTCTTTAGCAGGATAAACCTCTTTTTTACCTATCCTCTGAAAGAGATAATTTCAGGTTCCACAGTAGGTTATAGACATCCGTAGACAAGGGACGGCACACCCGATGCGGCACGTCAAAACAGCGCTATTTAGCGCTGAAGCGCCGATCTGACGGCAGACTATCAGATGCGTTTTTACGGCAGTTTGGCGTGCGACTGGCTTAACGGCAAAACATACTGAGGAGGGTAACGACTAACGGCAGCGCGGCAATTCCCGGTTCGATAAGCAGGGCATTTGAGTCTGTACCGCTCGCGGCCACAAAATTTTGAATTTTGGAGACGCTTTTCCCTTCGCTATTTCTTATGTTGCACCTCATTAGAACGGCCACTTTGTCTGGTAAGACGATGCAACTCGACCCGCAGACCGCCGCCCGCCTCACTCAAATTGACCGACTAACGGCAGCGATTTTGCGCCGGATTGTCTTATGTTGCATACCTCTGGACTACCCGCCCGACGGCAGCACGGCAGTCAGCACAACATCCATTGCGCCGCCGCCGCCCACAAAAATGCTGCATTGCGGCGGGCATTTTTTTCGGCACAGACTCTTATGTTATAGGTGGCGTGAGGGCACCCGCCCGCCTCATCCAAATTGATCGAACAACGGCGGCGGCTTAGTGCCCAATTGCCTTATGTTGCATACCTCTGGAACCCCGCCCGACGCCTGATTCCGCGACGAAAACAGAAAATAATCGAGAAAAACGGCAGATCGGTTTACTCGTGATAACACAACTTATCATGAGTCGTTAATTGATTACGTGGTGATCGGGAGGTAAAACGCGAGCGCCGCGTGTGGGGAAACGCGACGCTCTAGCGGGTGGGGTGGTGGGATGTTTCATTCAAGTTTGATGTCAGTATAGAAAATTTATGGAAGGTTGTCAAGTTCTTGTGACAACAGACTTAAGAAGTCATTCAAACAAATCACCCAATTCACCCACCACTTTCATATGCCAAAGCGCCTCCACCACGGCAGAAAATAGCTGGGGGTCCATCTGACTAGCAAGAGCCATGCCTCGATAGAACTCCGCTGACCCCGCTGTGTTCAAATAGATAGTCCACGAGCGATGATCATAAGCCACTTTGCGTATATCACTCAAACGGTGCGACCAGTCACGGCGCTGCCCCAATAAATGCAGCTTGTAATCCGTAACGTAAAAGGTGCCTGTATCCAACACCTCCGCCTGATCAGAACGCGCCCAAAATCCGGGCAATGCCGACTGCTGGTAGGCGACTCCTCTGAGAGAAAGAAAGACTTTTTCTTCAGGAGTCATCAGCGGTGGAGGAGGCAAAAGCGGTGCTGCCTGAAGCCACGATAACTTACCGACTTTCGCCTGCTCAACACGCTTACGCTGGACAAACCCTTCCGTGCTAATATCCAGCGCATCACCAGACGACAACCAGCCCGCAGCACCCAGATGCAACGCGACATAGTAAAACGACGCTGCCCGGCTGAAACGCTTATAACGTATCCGCCAATCCCCATCCGTCAAATCAAATAAGGCAACAGCCCCGCATGCACTGCACTTGAGCTGCGGATAGACATCGCCAAATCCTAAAAAGCGGCGAGGTTCAGACCGTGTAATCGTCCCCTCGGAATGGCAGTACAGGCAGCCCTGCAACGGCGGCAGGCTCGCCATATCCTCCACCATAGCCCCACCTTAATGGTGCGCTTGAAGAAACCCCATATGCTCACGAGTCAAGGCCAGCGTCTCATTTGCCACACTCGCAGCACGCTCTGCACCCTGAGCCAATAACTGATCAATATAACCCTGTTCACTGGTCAATTCACGATACCGCTGTTGAATAGGCACCAATGCGGCATTCACTACTTCAGCGACTTCCTTCTTAAGATCACCATAGCCACGCGCTGAGGCAAAATGTGCGACAGTAGCCTCACGCGACTCACCGGTAAACGCTGCGTAAATTTCCAGCAGGTTGTTCACCCCTGCACGAACCGGATCGTCACTAAAGGCAATTTCACGTCCCGAATCTGTTACGGCACGCATAATCTTCTTCTTCGCCACATCCGGTGAGTCAAGAAGATAAACCGCATGATTCTCAGAACCAACTTCGCTTTTGCTCATCTTTGCCGTTGGATCATCCAGGCCCTTAATACGTGCGCCCGCTGGCGGGATCATGGCTTCTGGAACCGCAAAGGTTTCACCAAAAAGATAATTAAAACGCTGAGCAACATCACGTGTCAGCTCCAAATGCTGCCGCTGATCCTCACCAACCGGCACGGCATCGGCCTGATATAACAAAATGTCAGCCGCCATCAACACGGGATAATCCAGCAAGCCTGTACTTACCGAGTCAACCTGCTGCTTGGCCGCTTTATCCTTGAACTGCGTCATCCGGTTTAACCAACCCAACGGCGTAATGCAGTTGAGCAGCCAGGCCAATTCACTGTGTGCCGGAACATGCGATTGAACAAAAACAGTAGACTTTTCGGGATCAATACCGCAGGCCAGATAAAGCGCCGCGACTTCTCGCGTCTTCTCTCTCAGTTGAGAAGGCTCATACGGCACTGTAACCGCATGCAGATCAACTACACAGAAAAAGCTCTCAAAATTATACTGCTCGCGCGCCCACTGTTTGAGCGCCCCAATGTAATTCCCAATGGTGAGATTTCCTGAGGGCTGAACACCCGAAAGCACACGCTTCCGCTGTTTAGAGCCATTTGTCGTCATTGAATCAAATCCTTGAGCACGAGAAACCAGTTGAATTGTAACATTCATAGACAACTGAAACAAAACACGGGCCTGAACTAAGGCCCGCGTGTGCCGCCAGTAGGAATCGAACCCACGACGCCCAGTTCCGAAGACTGGCGCTCTATCCTCTGAGCTATGGCGGCAATCAAGCATAATAGTAACACGGTGAGCAGCGAGAATCAATCCTCGATCTCATCCTGTATCCACTGCAAGTTCTGGCGTGTATGCGCCAGTCCTATCCGATCTCCGATCAACTCTTGAATTTGCAGGGCACGCTGCAACAAATACCGCGCATCGGTAGAAGAGGGGGACTGCCGGTATACAACTACCGCAAAATTATTACAGGCCCGCGCATAACCCACCATGTCTTTGGCTTTATCAAAAATATCCAACGCCAGTGACAAATAATCCGCTGCCGCATCAGGTTGACCCAATACTTCATAAATCTGGCCCATCGTTGCCAGTGCGCGCCCCTGATTAGGATGCTGAACCGGAATCAGATCCAGCGCATGGTTCACGGCATCCAACGCCGCCTGATATTCTCCCATATACAGATAAGCCTGACTCGCTACGCCCCAGGCGCGGGCCGACCAACGCTCCAACCGGCTCAACCATGCCAGGGCCTGTTCTGGATTTTGCGCTTCCAGGACTAACTGTGCCAGTTCATGAATGCAGCGCTCCACACCATGCGCTGACCCTCCCGCGCGAAACTGCTCTAAGGACTGCACGGCTAAATCCTGTGCTTCGGATAATTCGCCCAGATAACGAAAGACAACGGCAAGCTCAATCAATGTCGCAGCCGGTTCTGATCCGTTGAGCGAATTTTGCAGTATGACTTTTGCTTCTGTTAAACGTCCGGTCCAGCGCAGCGCAATACCTGTCATCTGATTCAGCCAGTCCCTTGATGCCGCGCCATGCAAACTGGATAAGGACTCAAGCTGGTCAAGCCAACCGGCCCAAAGTCCAGCCTCCATAATCTGAGGAGCCAACTGCCGTGCATAATCACAGCGCTGTTCGAACGGCATAGTCAGATGCTGGGCCAGTTGGAGCAGCGACAGTGCAGAGAATGCATCCGGTGAGCGCGTGAGCTGATCCAAGTGCCGGGGGATCACCTTCTCCCAGAACAGCAGTACGCTTTCGCCGTGTTGAATCATCAACTCAGCGTGCGCCGTCAAAAAAGTTGCTGTGACGGAGTGCAAACTGTACATCGTGGTTGATGGCGTATGATGTACCATCAAAAGGGCACGGCGTACCAGAGATTCAAGCACAGACAGAACAACCGCTTCGTCTGGGGAAGCCAGCAGGTCACTGATTAACTCATAAGCGATTGTGTGGTGTTGGAAGAGAAGCGGGAGCAGCAGGATCCGTCTTTCCTCCACAGATAGTTCATCCCAGATTTGATGGTGAAAAACATCCAACGGACTGCTTTTGAGAACCGAAAGAATCGGGCGGTTGCGGGCTGCATTAAACAGCATCGTCAGGGCAAGAGGATTGCCACCCACCACTTTCCATAACTGGGCAAAAACCTGCTCGAAATCGCTGCGCGTTTCTCCCTGCCGTTCCGCCACCTTATCCAGAAGCTGGAACGCCTGTTCCTGATTCAATTCAGGAATATCGATGTAGTAGAACCACAATTGATCCGGCGGTTTGACCTGGCTTGTACAAATTACGCATGCCAGATCCAGCGTGTTTAACAGGGTTTCTGTTTCTGCCGTGTTTCCCAGCAGTGCTTCAGCCTGATCCAGAACCACTAAAACCGAATGGGTCAGTAAGTAAGCCCGCAAAGTCTGATCCAGGGTGCTGGAGGCGGATGCAGATAAATTCAACCGGGTGATGATTTCAAGCAGCAGCGCCGTTTGGGTTGGTGATACATTTGAGACTTTGATCCATAACAAATCGTCAATTAATTCAGCATCGACCATTATATGCGCGAGAGCTAACGCAATGGTCGTTTTTCCAATCCCTTCAGGTCCATGTAACATAAGGTGGCGCGGCGGATCAGATGTGGTCAAAATATGCCGGGCTGTCTCTACGATCGATGTTCGTCCGAAAAGCTGCGGAATATGGAGCTGCGGGAGTGCCAGCCGCAAGCGCTGCTGCCGGGCAACCCGCCGGGCCTCCTGTTCCATAGAAACGAGTGCCAACGTCAGACGATGAATCCCTAACTGTTGACGGCGGCGCAGCGTTCGCTCAACCTGATTGGTTAACTCCGCTATTCGCTGGATCGTTAAATTCTGATCCACGCAAACATACCGATAGTACAACAAACTCCAGGCTTCCAATTCGGCGTTGTCCAACCGGAAATCGGCTCGAATCTGGTTTAGCTCACACCGTCGTTCTGGCCGCTCAAGTTGATACTGTTCCCGCAGATCAGCTAAACGCTTTAGGATAATGTCGGAGAGGTGCTCGAAAACTGCGATTTGCACTGCCGCCGGTCCGGACAGCATATGAGGCGCATTCAGTCGGTTGGTGATACTGAGGAAAAACAACAGGGGATGATCGCGCAGGGAATGTCCCATGCGCATTGTTTCAAGCGCTTGCTCGACTACTTTTTCGTGAAGAGCCGGGCGTTGTGATATATCGCTCATACGTAGGGGTGATTGAATGGTATGCCATACCGACCTAATCCACTAAGGATAATCTAAACCCTAGATAGTTTGCAATAAATTGCACTGACTCAAATATATTACCACTTTGCGCCAGGAAACGTTTCAACATTTGCGTCATGATGAATGCGTTTGTACATCTGGATGCCGGTGAAAGGATGGCCAAGAATGCCATCGTGAATTGCCCACGAACGGCCCGTGATGGTTTGCCACGCATCGGGCGCACGAAAGGGGGTGTCCCCTTTTAGTTCTGAATGCAAAGTGCCGCCGGGTTGAAATTCCTGGTGGATTTGCTTCATGGTTTGAAGCCCGCGCGAATAGGTGAACCCATAACGCTCAAAGATAATCGCATTATGGTAGAACAGCGGCTCGATAAAAAAAAGGTCATAGCCCATCTGTTCCACAAAGTTCTCAAACATAGGGATAGCAGTGCGAAATATTCGTAACCCGCGCCGAACCTGACCGGGCGCGAACCCGGCCTCCAACGCCCGGATTTCTTCCGGGATATTCCGGCGCTCGGTTCCTAAATTGGTCGGGCGTCCGGCCTGATCTACATCAATATCAAAACGCGGCGAATAGGGGTCGTTGACAATTGCCAGCAGCACCATAAGCTGGGAATGGAATGTGTCGCCCATTTGGAGATAGAGAAGCGGATCAATAGCACCCGGCTCATGAAAAACGGTTAGCTCAACCGTGTGGCTGCCTTTGGGCGCGCGGATATGTACCACCCGCACGCCCTGAACTGAAAAGTCCTGGCGATCAACTCCATAATTGGTAAATACCCAATCTGGAATCAACGTGTGATAGATCGCGCACTTTTTATCGTGAGGCAGATTATTAATTTCCTGAATCGAACCAGGCCACATGGTTTTATATCCAAGCAGGAGAGCGGGTCAAATGGTCCACTCTCCTGCATCCTTTTCAGTCACGATTACGCTCACGCAGGGTTCGCTCGATCTGCCGTTGGCTGTCACGCGAACGCAGACTTTCACGTTTATCATACTGTTTCTTACCACGCGCCAGCGCGATCTCAAGCTTAGCTTTTCCATCGACAAGATACATGATCGTCGGCACAATTGTCAGACCTTTTTCCTGTACACGCGCCAGAATACGATTGATCTCACGGCGGTGCAGCAAAAGTTTACGAGGGCGAAGCGGCTCATGACCAAAACGCCCCGCCTGCTCATACGAAGCAATATGTGTGTTTAACAGCCACAACTCGCCATCGCGCGCCTGCACATACCCTTCACGCAGGTTGACCTGTCCGGCACGAATAGACTTGATCTCGGACCCTGTCAGCACTAATCCGGCCTCCAGTGTATCCAGCAGTTCGTACTCATGCCGCGCTTTGCGATTCGTTGAAACGATTTTGCGAGGTTTATCCATCACTCCACTTCCAGTTTGAGTTCATCTGCCATGTATTGCAATGCCGAGTCCACAAAGCGATCATCGACATAGACCGGGGTCGTATCCTCGCCGACTACGCGATCAGGAGTTAAGCCCTGTCCTTGAATCGGTGTTTCGTTGGGCGTCAACCAGATCGCGACTGTGACATGAAGCTGAGAGTTATCGGCCATATCATGCACATGTTGGACCGAGCCTTTACCATAGCTGGTATGGCCGATCAGAACAGCGCGTTCCCGATCATGAAGCGCTCCCGAAACAACCTCCGACGCGCTGGCGCTATTTTCATCGATCAGAACCACCAACGGTATATCTTCGGCCAGATCACCGTCATCCGAACGATAGATCGTTTCATCCCCACTGCGCATCTTCTGTTTGACAACTACACCCTCATCAAAAAACAGATCAGCTACGCTGACGGCTTCATCCAACAGCCCGCCCGGATTGGCGCGCAGATCAAGAATAAGCGCTTCTGCACCTTGATCCAAAAGCCCTTGTATCTCCTGCTGAAGTGCTGGCGTTGCATTGCCATTAAAGAGATACAATCGGACATAACCTACTTTACCATACATGCGCGAGATTGCCGTCGGAAGTTCGATGCGGGCGCGGGTCAGTGACACCGTAAACTGTTCTTCGGTTGAAGGGCGAAAAACTGTCAGTTGGACTTTGCTGCCAATGTCTCCCCGCAGCCTGGATAAAATATCCGCCTGGGACTGTCCATCAAGTGACGTCCCATTGACGGCTACGATCACATCATCCGCTTTGATACCTGCTTGTTCAGCGGGAAGCCCTGGATAGGATGCAATGACCACCAATTGGCCTGCATCATTGAGATAAATCTCAGCACCGATTCCGCCGAATTCTCCGGCAATTTCCTGGCGATCTAATTCAGCAGCCTGCGGGGGCTGGAAAAATGTGTAGGGGTCATTCACCGTCGCAACCATGCCTTGAACAGCCCCATAGACCAGGTCCTTATCAGCCGGCAGTTTGTAGTAGAACTCCTGTTCAAGAATACTCCAGCTTTCCCAGAACAAATCGAAGTCCTCATTATTGTGAGGTGAATCGGTATAGGTCGAAAATAGCATGCCAGCCACAAAAGAAACAGTGGCCGTGAGAATAACAACAACTGCCGTACGCAGCATCCAATTTACCTCAGCCTGCCGGGGTTGCGGTTCTGCTTTTAACTTACCAGGGACATCCATCATTTGCCTCAGCCTGCCGGATTAAGAACTTCACGTAAATAACGAATCGCTTCACCCAGTTCAACATCTCGCTGGTCTTCCGCCGGGATCATGCTGATGTCTGGCTCCAACCCGGTCCCATCCAACGGCGCGCGAGATGGGGTATACCATTCCGCCGAGGTAATGTGAATCGACGATTCATCCGAGAGCCGGAAGATCAACTGAACCGAACCTTTGCCATAGGTTTTTTGGCCGATCAGGATGCCGCGCCCCTGATCTCGAATAGCGCCCGCAACCAGTTCAGCAGCGCTGGCTGTACCCTGATTAACCAGCACAACCAATGGCATGTCGGTTGCCAATCCGCCCGGAATCACCGGCGTCTCAGTCTCTGTCTCCCGGCGCACTTCATAAAACACCACGCCGCCATCCAGAAACTCAGAAGCCACCTGAACCGATTCCTGCAACAAACCGCCCGAATTACTGCGCAAATCGAGCACAAGGGCCACGACGCCTTTCGCGTTCAAATCTTCCAGGGCGGTGTGTAGTTCCTCCGGCGTGCGGCTGGTGAAACGAATGATCTGAACATAACCGAATGTCGGTTCTTCGGTGAGTGTACGCCAGACCACCGACGGCACCTGGACCACCGCAAACTCGATAAAATACTCGCGAGTTTCATCCAGATTATCAGCGCTGCTCACGGTAATTGTTACACCGCGACCTTCGCCCACTTCACCCCGCAAAAGCTGATCGATCACATCCAGCCGCTCAGCGGGATCGATGGGCGTTCCATTGACGGCGACAAGAACATCTTCGTCTTTAACCCCTGCCGCGATAGCTGGACTCTCAGGATAGGGATATAACACAAACTGTCCCTGCTCATTCCGTTTCAACTGCACACCGATTCCCCCATACTGCCCGGCTAACACTTCCGACTCGCTTTGGGCGACTGGGGGATCAATAAAAAAGGTATAGGGGTCATTCAACGATCCAAGATACCCCCGAATTGCCGCGTACTCCATCTCCTGTTCGCCTGGCAGCGTACGCAGGTAATTCGCTTCGATTAAGTTTTTGACTTCCGCCAGCAGGGAAAAATCCTGTCCACTTACCCCCTGGGCGGTGGCTGAATCACGTTCCTCACCAACCCAAAATCCCATAATGAAGACCGCGCTCAATACAACACCGGCCAACACGCCTCGCATCGCCGCTTCGATCACACGGCGCTTGGGTATATGATTTAGTTTCATCGCTGCACCTTATAGATTAGGTAACGTCAAAATTTTAGCATATTGTCGGTTGGAATTTAAGCGAGATTTCCCTCTTTAGAGAAGAATGATTATGATAGTGCTATTGCGGATTTTTGCAGGAGGATGCACATGCAGGCCAGTAAACCCCTGGTACTGATTGCAGATGATGAACAAAACGCCGTCATTCTGTTAAAACGCGTATTGGAACGAGATGGGTTTTCGGTTGAAAGCGCGCGGGATGGAGAAACGGCGCTTGAAATGGCGCGCACGCTGCACCCTGATCTTATTCTGATGGATGTGCAGATGCCGCGTATGAACGGCTTTGAGGTCACAGCCCGCTTGCGTGAAGATTCTTTGACCGAGCGCATTCCGGTAATTTTTGTAACAGCCGCTGCCCGCGAACCCTCGGATGTAGCGCATGGTTTCAAGTTAGGCGCTGATGACTATATTCGCAAGCCCTACAATTACCATGAGCTGCTGGCCCGTGCGCATAGCAAAATGCGCGCACGCCAACTGGAAGATCGGTTGCAGCGTCGGAGTGAAGAACTGGAGGCGCTGGTTCGCATTGGGGGTGAATTTAACCAGGAACTGGGATTAGGCGCACTGACTTCCTTGATTCTGAATGTGATTAGCCAGGAATTAGAAGCCGAAAAAGCTGAACTTTATCTTTTTAATGAGCAGCAAGTCCCTGTTTTTTATGAGGATACTATTTGGGGTGTTCACACCGTTGATGAGGCGCGCCTTATCCTGGAGCAGGCCGATCAACCAGCCGCCAGTGTCTTTAAAGACGGCGAACCGGTGCTTATTAATGCCGATAATCACTCTGTGATCGCCGCGCCGCTCAAACATCGGGGTAAGCTCGTCGGCGTTCTAACCGTATACCGGGGAACAGCCAACACTTACACCGAGAATGAACTGCGGCTGCTGCGCTCCATCGGTGAACAAGCAGCACTAACGGTGCGTAACGCCCAACTGTATGAAGAACTCCAGAGCTACGCCCAGAATTTGGAAGATATGGTTGAAACGCGTACCCAGGAACTGCGCGCTGCTCAGGCCCAATTGATCCAGTCGGAAAAGCTGGCTGCTCTGGGCCGTTTGGCCGCCGGGATTGCCCATGAGGTTAACAACCCACTCCAACCGATCCTGAATTGCCTCGAGGTAGCGATTGAAGATGTAGAGAACAAACAACTGGTCGATGCGGAAGTGCTCCGCGTGGCCGAAAATGAAGTCCAGCGCATCAAAGGCATTGTGTCGAGGCTGCTCGATTTTGCGCGTCCCAGCACGGCGGATGCGGTCGAGTACAATTTGCAGGCCCTGATTCAAGAAGTGCTAACTCTCACCAATAAACAACTGGAACGAATGGGCGTTCGTCTGCGAAGCCAGTTAGATAATGTTCCCATGCTCAAAGGCAACCCGGCCCAGCTAAAACAGGTTTTCCTTAATTTGGTATTGAATGCGGCGGAAGCAATGCCAAACGGCGGCAAACTCACGATCAGCCTGGATGCTGATGAGGCAGGGGTTACTGTCGCGGTCAAAGATACCGGGATCGGCATGAACCAGGAAACGGTGGCGCGTATCTTCGAGCCATTCTATTCCACAAAAGAGGAAGGGACGGGTTTAGGGTTAGCGGTGAGTTACGGTATTGTTCAGGGGCATGGTGGCGATATTCGAGTAGAAAGCCAGCCTGGACAAGGAACTTGTTTTACCATCTGGCTTCCTCTTCCAACCGCATCTTAGGCTTTGGTCCAGCGGCGCTGGTATTCAGCCCAGGAGAGTTCTCCTGATTGGTAGCGCACAGCATCTTCAGTTGAGACTACAGCACGGTACAGGGTATCGTGCTTTTCATTGATGCACGACTCAACTGAGACGCCCACCGCATCCACTTCACCTTCCAACTGGGCCGCCTGTTGCGAGGCTAACTGCATTCCGGCATTAATCCCATCCGGAAGCGTAGGATCAACCTGGCCGCAAATACGAACATAAAAGGTTTTCCCTAATTCGCTTTCCGCCAGCACAATTTCATTATTGCCGGGCAGCCACGAAGTTAACTGTGTGCCTGCCGTCTGGACGACATTCGTCACCGTGGGCGAATCAATCTCAACCAACTTCAGATCACCGGGATCGGCTGCGGTGGTGGTTTCATCTTCATCCTGCTGCAAAACCAGCACAATCACGCCCACTGCTGCCGCCAGCACAACCAGTGCAAAAAGCATCAGCCGGATCCGCCGCCCACGTCCGCGCCGCCGCCCCGCCTGTTCTTCGCGCGCGGCCAGTGTTTCATCGTCCAGCACTTCTTCAAACTGCAATTCAGTGACAGGCTGCCCGCGCCGGGACTTTTTCTCGGCTTTGACATTCGCCTGCGTTTGGTCGGCAGCAAAGGGATCGGTTTCCAATTCGCCGAATGGATCATTAGCAAAAAAATTCGCGCCTTCTTCTGGCAAATCAACAGGCGCAAAAATATCTTCCTGCGCAAAGGTATCCGCTTCGGCAAAAGATGACACCGGCTCAAAAACATCCAGCAATAATTCATCTTCTTCTGGCGCAAGTTCTGGGAACATCGCAATTTCTTCAGATGAAGGTGGATATTCCTGGTTCAGCTTCACCAGCATATCACGCGCTTTGGGCGCATTTGAATAATTCGGATCAAGGCGCAGCATGGTTAACAGGGCGCGCCGGACTTCAACCGGATCAGTCTCTGCGTAGGCCAACAACCACCAGGCATGCGCGTTTTCTGGTTCCTCAGCCAAAATAGGACGCAGAATCGACAATGCCTCGTCCGTTTTGTCCTTTTTAATCAGTTTAAAAGCTCGTTCTAGTTGTTTGCGAGATTCGCTCATGGGGCCTCCTCGATCACCTCTGTCGCATTGTATAACGGGACAGCATACCCACGCAAGTTACAGGTAAAGAAAAGCCGCCCACAATATTTTCTGTGGACGGCTTTTTGAACAACCGGCCCATTAAGGGGTCACAATGGGTATGCCGCTGGTATCACCGTAGGTCAAGGTGTACAGTTTCGTCACCCAACCGGTACCAAAAGCGCTCGACACATACCACCAGCCGCGATCCGCGCTCTGGCCCAGGATCGGCAGGCGAGTGCCCGCGTAGACTGTGCCGATAGATGAAAATGCGCTGCTAGGACCAGTGCGAATATGCAAAGCGCCGGTGGATACAACCGCCTCAGTCGCTGATTCGGCAGGCAGGGGTGCTTCACCACCGCCTTGACCATCCGTTTCAGGAACCACGCCGCCGGGTGCAACATAAGGCACGCCCGAAATGTCACCCCGCGCGATGATGTACAGGTCGCTGGCCCAACCCACGCCAATCGGCGTAGACAGCAGGAACCAACTCCAGTCATTCGTGCGGCCAATGATTTGTGTTTCGGTGCCACCTGCGAGCGTTCCCAGGCTGGTATACTGTGCGCCAGGACCGCTGCGCAGATTCAATGCACCGGCGTTAACGATGCCAATCGGCCCGGTCACGGCTGCGCCGGACTGCGGTGTAGCCACAGGTGAACCACCATATTCATTGCGTGACAGGACGTACGGCGCAAACACCCAGCCATTTCCCCACACTGTATCGATCTGGTACCACTGGGAGTCACTTGAACGGCCAACAATATAGACGGTAGTGCCGCCCGTGAGTTGTCCGATGCTTGCATAATTGACGCCCGGCCCACTGCGAACGTTGAGGAAAGCGGTCAACACGACACCATAGGGGTCTTCCGATGTGATAGGCACCCCACCATCATTGACAACCGCCGCCACACCTGAAGCTGAAACCAGATTAGCGGAGATCCAACCTGTGCCATACGCCCACTTGATCTGAAGCCAGGAGCCATCCGCGCTTTGGCCGATAACCAACACCTGCTGCCCATGTGTGAGTTGGCCCAATACCGAAGCCGTGGGACCAGCACCGCTGCGCACATTCACCACACCTGAAGGCACATAGGCCATCGCACCCGGATCGCGCACGGCGACAGCGGCAGTATTGGTTGGTGTCACTTCCATGCTGAAGACCCAACCCTCACCAAACGTAGCCCGAATGTACCACCACGTGTAATCAGGACTGACACCGAGCACAGGTACTATTTCGCCTGGGTACAAGGTACCAACGACATAAAACCCAATTCCAGGCCCGCCGCGCACATATACGGCCTGGTTCGCAGTCAGATACGGGCCAGCCTGTTGAGCCGTCGATGCCGATATCGAGGCAGATGGCAGCAGCAGGCTGGCGAGAATTACGGCGACTATCAAGAATTGTAACTTCAAACGATGCATCGCTAATCCTCCTCGTGGGATAGAGAGTGGAAAATATCGTTTTTTGCAGTGTACGTTGAATTGGATTCTGACGCAACACGCCGTACCCGTCAAATGTAACATAAGAAAAGGAGCTTCTAAGCACTAGAAGCTCCTTGTTTGGTGCCCCGAAGAGGACTCGAACCTCCACGTCCTAAGGACACAGGCCCTCAACCTGCCGCGTATGCCAATTCCGCCATCGGGGCTGATGTGCTGATTATTATATACTTTCTCCTCCAGATGTCAATGGTTGGCAGGGCAGAAGGAGCCGCGTACAATCTAGGCCACCTTAACTATCTTTAACTCTTGGGATGGCACTATGCGAATCGTACTGGATGCTATGGGAAGTGACACGAATCCAGGCCCTGATGTCGAGGGGGCAGTTCTGGCCGCTCGTGACTATCAGGAAACCATCATCCTGGTGGGTGATCAGGCCCAGATCGAAAAGGAACTTCAAAAACATGCAACCAATGGCCTGCCGTTGGAGATCGTCCACGCGCCGCAGCAGGTCACAATGTCAGACAAGCCGGGTGTGGTTGGCCGCGCCAAACCCGACTCCTCAATGCATATCGGCATGCAGTTAGTTCGAGACGGCAAAGCCGATGCTTTTGTAACAGCGGGTAATACCGGCGCTGCGCTTGCGATTGCCACGCTGCACACCCTGAAACGAATCAAGGGAATCCACCGGCCAGCCCTCACGGCGATTATCTCTATTCGTGGTCATTCTGTGGTGCTGCTTGATGTGGGCGCAAATGCGGATGTGAAGCCCGAATGGATGGTCCAGTTTGCTCAAATGGGCAGCATCCACGCCGAACGCGCGCTCAAACGGAGCAACCCGCGCGTCGCGCTGCTGTCGAATGGTGAAGAAGCTGAAAAAGGAACTGCCCTCATTCATGAAACGGCGGAACTCTTACGACAGACTGGGGTTAACTTTATTGGAAATGTCGAGCCGAAGGAAATTTTGGCTGGATCAACCGATGTCGTGGTGATGGATGGTTTTTCGGGCAATGTGCTGATCAAGGCATTCGAGGCGATGGGATCAACGCTGCTAACCCTGATTCGCCAGGAGCTGATGGCCGATTGGCGCTCCAAAATTGGCGGGTTGCTCGGCAAAGCGGCTTTTCGACGGGTCTATCAGCAGATTGATCCGTTTGAAATAGGCGGTGCCCCGCTGTTAGGGGTAGATGGTGTGGTGATTATTGGACACGGACGCTCAAACGCCACCGCCATCAAAAACGCAATTCGTCAGGCCCGAGATGCGGTATCCGGCCAGATTGTCGAAGCCATACGCACGGCTGTGCCAGAAGGATAATTTAAAAGGAATTAGCATATGGAATTCACTCGCAATGGATTTCCACGAGTTGTCATCACAGGTATGGGCGCAGTGACCCCACTGGGCCGTTTTCCTGAGTTTTGGGAGCATCTAAAAAAGGGGGAATCAGGCATCCGGCGGATTCAGAACTTTGATCCATCTGGCCTGGAAGTCCAAATCGCTGGCGAAGTATTAAATTATGATCCATCTGAATACATTGATCCGAAAGAAGCCCGGCGTATGGCGCGTGCGTCTCAATTCGCAGTGACAGCCGCCATGGATGCGCTCAAGGATGCTGGCTTAACGGTTGAGGACCTTGAACCGATCCGGGAACGCGTCGGCGTTGATTTTGGTTCCTCCATGGGAGGGCATGACGAAGCGGAGAAAGCCGCTTATGGCTACAAAGCTCATAGCCGTCGTCCTGGTCCATTCTCGCTGATTCAATCACTACCCAATATCCCGACGCACTATGTGAGTAAGGTCATCGGGTCGCTGGGGCCGCTCGTCTGTGTATCAGCCGCGTGTGCCACCGGAACACACAGCATTGGAGACGGTTTCAATCTGATCCGCACCGGCCAGGCAGATATGGTCTTTACGGGTGGCGTTGAAGCGATGGTTCTGGACTATGCGATTGCGGGCTTCATTTCGATGACAGCCCTGGCGACTGGGTATAACGACAACCCGGCTGCATCCAGTCGGCCCTTTGATAAAAACCGGAATGGATTTATATTCGCCGAAGGCGCAGGCGTGCTCATCCTTGAAACGCTGGAACGAGCCTATAACCGGAGCGCGAAAATCTACGCGGAAGTGTTAGGGATGTCTTCCTCATCCGACGCGTTCCATGTCGCCATTCCTGAACCAGAGGGACGCGGTCCGACTAACGCGATGAAATGGGCACTCCACGACGCACATATCAATCCTGATCAAATCGGGTATGTGAATGCACATGGCACCTCGACCCAGGCCAATGATGCGATTGAAACACGCGCTATTAAAGCCGTCATGGGTGATCATGCGTATAAGACGGCGATCAGCTCAACCAAGAGTATGATGGGCCATCTATTAGGGGGCGCGGGAGCCGTTGAGGGCATGGCAACGGTGATGACCCTCTGCGAACAGATCGTTCACCCAACGATCAACTATGAAACACCCGATCCTGAATGTGATCTCGATTACGTCCCCAACGAAGCCCGTGATATATCAGTCCAATATGCCATCTCCAACAGCTTTGGTTTAGGCGGGCAAAATGCCTGTGTGGTATTTGGCACTGTCTAAATAAATGGGCGAACAGGCCGCTATTGGCTGGGTAATGCCGACATAGTGGCCTGTTCGATCTGCTGCTGGCTCTGGCTGGCGCGCGCACAAAGCCCTGAACCGCCCGCTGAGAGCCATTCCTGCAAAGTCGGACTGGTGTTTATTCCTGAAACGGCTTCCGAGTAGATGCGGGCACCCCAGTAGTAATAACGCTGTGTTTCCGGCATCCACGCCGCCCATCCCCGGTTGATGACACCATGACCGCCGTTATATCCGGCCAATGCTAATCCAACATGCCCTTCCGATACTTCCAGCCCGCCTTTAAGATAGTCCATTCCGCGCCGTGCATTAGTCTGGACATCGAGCATATCTTCACCGTCGGAAAAATGGAAAGGCATCACCTGGAACAAGCCCTGTGCCCCGGCTGAAGAAGAAACCATTGGATCGCCACAGCTTTCAATTTGAATCACGGTTGCGATCAGATTTGGATCAACTTCATAGAGAATCGCCCAGGCTTTGATCAGTGTGGCCCAATATTGCACTTCAGGCGTAAAAACAGCCGAGAGCGGAGCGACTGCCGCATCTGATCCCACTGCGCTTTGGGCATAATAAGCGCGATTGGTGTCAACTACCTCATAGCGGGTAGCCTTATTAGTACCCAGTCGATCCGGTGCATCAAAAAGCGCCGCCGTCGCCAGGGTAAGTCCAAAACCTGCCAGCCCCGACAGGATGAGAATGATAGCCGATAGACCCACCCAAGCGCGTTGGGTAAGAGAAGGTTGCGGAGTCGTTTTGGTTTGTTTGGATGTTCGTCTCTGAGTAGTTTGTGCCATAGAACCTAGAACACATGTTCAATTTTCGACTATTACAGCATACCAGAAGGTGGGTTCAGGAGTCAATAGACCTGACGTAAAATATTAAATAGAATATTAGACGTTACCGGTCTTACACAGAATCAGGAACAGAATGAGCATCGAAACAGTTGATCGTTATTTAGATGTGGGCGATCTGAAACGGGCAGAAATCCTCATTGCACGGCTGCTGCGCGCCTCAGCCCAGGACTCGGAAGATGAAGCCCAGGTGCTGCTCCGCCGATCACGCGTAAGATTGCTAAGCGAAAAGCCAGATGAAGCCCTCAATGACCTGGAAGCGTGCCTGACCATGCAGCCCCGTCTGGCCGATCTGCCACAAGTCAGGGAGTTACAAGCCGATATTTCTTTTGCGCGTTTTGAACTGGCCCCGGTTGGTTTCGCTGATCGTGCCGACGCGGATCGCGCCTTAGCCTGTTATGATCTGCTTATCGAGCACTATCCAGAGTATGCGAATTTGGGCTGGCTGTTATATCAGCGGGGCCGGGTGCTGATCAGCGCAGATCAGACCGAAGAAGCGGTTCAGGCCTTTCGACAGGCGCTCGAAAAGCCCAGTCACATCGTCGCCCTGCCGGCACTATGTTATGAGCGCCTCGGATTTGTGGAATTATTCGATTATCGAAACCCGGTAAGCGCGCTGGCCTATTTTACTCAGGCTGCCCGGTGCTACCCGGCAGGTGAAAATATAGGATGGCTGGTCCAGCTTCATATTTTGCGCAGTCGCGCATTACGCGAACAGCGCCGTTATGTGGAGGCCCTGGTGGTAGCGCGTCAGGCACTTGCTATCATCGACACATCAGCCCCTGATTATCAGCGTACGCTGGCGGAGGCCTATTTAGCCATTGGCGAAGCGCTGGCGCATATTCCAGCGCGCGATGAAGATGCGATTGAATATCTGGTGCAGTTTTTGTTGATCAGCAAACGGCCTTTAGGTGTAGATGTAACCTGGAGCCGTGTTTATGAAACCATCGCCGATCTGTCGTTTCGATTGCAGCGTTACGAACAGGCTCTGACTTCCTATTTAAATACACTGGCGTTCAATCCGTACCATCCGCTGGCCGCCAACCTGTTCTACCAGATCGCACAGTGTTACTACCGGACCGAGAGTTATAAAAAGGCCGTGGAAACAATCGAGCAGATGCAGCAGCTTGCCAACACAGATAATGCCCCAATCCGCGACCACCGTGTTTATAATGTGTTAGGGAATGCATGGTTCTCACTAAAAAAATACCAGCAGGCCGCAGAAGCCTATCAGCAGGCTTTAGCCTTAAGCCCTGGCGGTGAAGACGAGAGTCAGATTCAAACTTATCTAAGATTGTCGCAAAAGTTGGGTGTGGGATAAACAGAATGGTAAATGTGATCGGTGGAGGTTTGGCAGGCTCCGAAGCCGCATGGCAGCTTGCCGAACGGGGATTGGATGTTCAGCTTTATGAAATGCGCCCGCTACAGTCAACGCCGGCCCATCAGACGGATCGGCTGGCAGAATTAATATGCAGCAACTCGCTGGGGTCCAACTTAATTGATCGCGCGCCTGGTGTCCTAAAAGCCGAACTTCGGCGGTTGGGATCACTGCTGCTGGGGTGTGCGGAGCAGTTCGCAGTGCCCGCCGGTGGTGCGCTTGCCGTAGATCGTGATCGCTTTGCGGAATTAGTCACACAGGCGATCTCTGATCACCCTCGCATCACGTTGATTCGAGAAGAAGTGAAAACGATACCCGAAGCCCCGTGTGTGATCGCCACTGGACCGCTGACGGCGGCCACCTTAGCGGCTGAGATTGCGCGCCTGGTGGGTGAACAATACCTCTACTTTTATGATGCGATTGCGCCGATGGTCATCGCCGAAAGTATTGACATGACCGTTGCCTTTCGAGCCAGCCGCTATGGGCGGGGTGAAGAAGAAGCCGGTGATTACATCAACTGCCCAATGACACGTGAGGAATATGAACGCTTCGTAGAAGCGATTCTGAGCGCCGAATGTATCGAACTTCATGATTTCGAGCGGGAGAATCCCCAGTTTTTTGAAGGATGCCTGCCGGTTGAACAAATTGCGAAGCGTGGTCCTCGTTCACTGGCCTTTGGCCCCATGCGCCCCGTTGGGCTAACCGATCCACGAACCGGACGGCGTCCCTATGCCGTAGTTCAATTGCGCCAGGATAACTTAGCCGGGACTTTATACAATCTGGTTGGTTTTCAAACAAATTTACGATGGGGAGAACAAAAACGCGTCTTCCAACTGATCCCAGGCCTCGGACAGGCAGAATTTGCCCGCTATGGGCAGATGCATCGTAATACGTTTCTGAACTCACCGGTCCATCTGCGCCCTTCGCTGCAATCTCAGCATCGGGCTGATCTGTTTTTTGCCGGACAAATTACGGGCGTTGAGGGTTACGTAGGCAATATAGCCACAGGGCTGCTGGCTGGAATTAATCTTGCTAATCAGATGCAGGGGCAGCCGCTTTGGATTCTTCCAGAGACGACAATGACAGGCGCATTATGTCATTACATCACCCATGCCGAGCCGTCGAACTTTCAGCCGATGAAGGCAAACTTTGGAATTTTACCGGATCTGGAAAATTCACCCAAAGGAAAACGTGATCGCCAGCGCTTATATTCTGAACGCGCGTTGACCGATCTTGACCAATTTCTTCAACGCATTCAAGCACAAAATTTCTAGTATCGATATAATGGAAGTATGGGGATTAATTCGGGTGCGAGGATCAGTAATTTGAGAGAAAGACTGCTGGATATGGACTCTTTGAAAAGTTGGTTGGAATCTCGAAAGGAACTGTTAGCACAAGCAGCAGTATGCGAAATGACGGATCATGAGGCGCTCCGCCAGCAGGCTTTAATGCCCATGATCGCTTTCTTTGACAGTCTGATCCAGGCCACGGCCCCCCATCAACAGGAAGCGCTGCAAGCTGTTTTGCGGCGCTGGGTTGCAGCTACCACACTAGCTGATGGGGAACCTGCCGGGCTGCTTCCCGTTCTGAGTGCGATCAAACGTGTGATCTGGCGCGAGTTTCAATCTGATCCCCCTGAAGAAGACCCGCTGGGCCTTGCGGTCCGTCTGGATCAGGTGATCAATGTCGGGGTTGAATTTTTGGCAAAAATCGAGGGGCAAGCGCTGTGGGAAGCTGCCCAACGTAAACTAACCGCTGCTGCGGCATCATCCGGTTTGGATGATCGCGTTAAGGATAGTTTTGTGTCGGTTGCCGCTCACGAACTAAAAACCCCGCTGACTGTTATTGAAGGTTACGCCAATATGCTC
Source organism: uncultured Anaerolineaceae bacterium (assembly GCA_964472565.1). GTDB lineage: Bacteria > Chloroflexota > Anaerolineae > Aggregatilineales > Aggregatilineaceae > DATAMF01. Next base: position 19,400 of record CAYYNB010000019.1, on the reverse strand, counting down.
CGCCTGGAACTTGATGAGGCATCCGGCCAGCGTGGAGCATCAATGATACGGGGTATTCAGGCCGGGATCGAGCGCCTCCGCCAACTGATCGATGATATGATCGATGTCTCGTTGATCGAAATGGGACTGTTGAGTCTTGAGTTTCAACCCGTCTGGATACGGCGTGTATTTGATATTGTCGAGTTTGAACTCAATGCGGTTATCAGTGAACGACGGCTGATCTTGGACATCCAGCGTGACTCGATTGTTGGGCGTCCAACCGTAGGCGATCCCACACGGCTGATGCAGGCTCTTCAGAAAGTTCTGTTAAATGCCGTCAAATATACACCCGATGGTGGGCGGATCGCTGTCTTCGGGCGCGATCTCGACAAATTCATGGAAATCACGGTTGAAGATACGGGCATCGGCATCGCACCTGAAAACCTGGAGCGTATATTTGAAAAATTCTCAGCGATTGGCGATGTGACTCGCCATTCGAGTGGTAAGACCAAGTTCAAAGGGGGCGGGGCCGGGTTAGGCCTGGTGATTGCGCGCGGCATTATCGAGGCGCACGGTGGGACAATTTGGGCTGAAAGCCCTGGTTATGACGAACAAGCTTTTCCCGGAAGCCGGTTCCACATTCTGCTTCCAATGAAAGATGTTTCTGCGGGTGAAGGCATGTCGCCCCTGGTCGCGGCAGCTATGAGTACGGTAGCAGGCAAGCAAAATGTCGAGCTTCCGGCCAGTATGACTCTGAACGCGCTGGTCCACAGTCCCGAAAAAGCGGGAGTGGTTCAGGCTAGAAATCACTCAGGTGAAGCGATTAGTGATGTATTGAGCGGAGAGACATCGAATCCTGTGGCGGGTGAAACGAGTGCGGAGCGGTTAAGTGGTACAGGTGAGGCGGAAGGAGGATAGGCTTACGGACGAACGTAATGATAATGTGAAAGAGCGAGCCATTCTGGTTGGTGTGGAGATAAAGGGTAGCCACCCACTGTTTACAATTGACGATTCGCTGGATGAACTGGCACTGCTGGCCTCAACGGCGGGCGTTGAAGTTCGAGGGCGTGTGGTGCAGCATCTGGCGCGAATTGACTCGGCTACATTTGTTGGGTCCGGCAAACTGGAAGAAATCAAACAGATGCTGCCCGAACTCGACGCGAATATGGTTATCTTTGACGATGAACTATCGGCTCGCCACCAGCGAGAACTTGATGCGGCACTCGGCAATGATATAAAAGTGTTGGATCGTTCAGCGTTGATCCTGGATATTTTTGCCCAACATGCGGCGACACGCGAAGGGGCGCTCCAGGTCGAACTGGCTCAGTATGAATACCGTCTTCCACGCTTAACCCACCAGTGGAGCCATTTAGCGCGACAGGCAGGCGGTGGAGGGGGACGCGGCGGTACGGGGGGTGTTGGGTTGCGCGGCCCTGGTGAAACGCAGCTTGAAGTAGACCGGCGCGAAATTCGGCGTCGTATCACGAAACTGCGCGAAGAACTGGAAGATGTTCGTGCCCATCGCCAGCGTCATCGTGCCCAGCGTGAACGGGCGGGAATGCCGGTGGTGGCTCTAGTCGGTTACACCAATGCAGGCAAGTCAACTCTGCTGAATCGGCTCTCAGGTGCGGATGTTTATGTTGCGAATCAGCTCTTCGCAACGCTGGACACCACAACCCGCCGTGTGAAATTACCCAGTGGACAAGTGATCCTGCTTTCCGACACAGTTGGATTCATCCAGAAGCTTCCGGTTACGCTGGTTGCAGCCTTCAGAGCCACATTGGAGGAAGTCACCGAAGCCGATTTGCTGGTGCATGTCGTGGATGCGCATCACAAACTGTTCGAGGATCACATTGATGTCGTGGAAGATACCCTGGCTGAACTGGAAGCCTCCCGCATCCCTAAAATTCTGGTTTTAAATAAGATGGACCTGGGTGAGGCAAATGAAACGGTGGATTACAAAGCGCTGGGGTATCGCGCGGTGGTCCATATCTCTGCCGCCCGCAGCACAGGGCTGGACACGCTTCTCAACACCATCTCGCACGAGCTGACAGCGAGTATGGAGCGTATCAATGTGCTTTTGCCATATTCATTAGGCGAATGGTTGGGCGCGATTCATAATCAGGGTATTGTTGAGAAGGAAACACACACCGAAGATGGTGTTAAACTTGTGGCCCGGATTCCTGCCCGGTTAGCAGGACGCTTAAAACAGGCACTGGCCGAGAAACCAGGAGAGTAAACTGTGGGGTCAGTAGGGCGTTTTTTGCTTACGATTTTATGGCAGCCGTTTCGTTTGCTGCGCGGGCTGTTTGGACTCATTTTTGGTCGTCTCATCCGGCGCTTGATCGAACGGTTTGATTCATCATCCTATTTCAGCCAATTCATCAACCGCATCTCGTCCTCAATGGCAACCCAGCGCGGCCTGCTGCTGATGGTTGGCACGGTGCTGTTGGTGATCAGTCTGGTTGTCCATGCGATTGTAATCATCGGGATTGTATCCACAGAACGATATGATCGCAGTCTGTACTGGCTGTGCCTCCCCACGACGCTGTTACACCTGGGTGTGCTAATCGGCTTTACGGGGGCGATGATCGCGACACCTCTCGGCCAGGGCTATAAAGATAAATGAGTTATCCGGGTCATTTGGCCCGGATAAGCTTATGTCTGCGGGGGAAGATGGGTGTTTTTTGCTGCATCATCTACGCGCAGCGGGTCCGTGTGGGCATAATACGCCCGTGTCGTTTCCACTGAACGGTGTCCCAGATAATCCTGTACCACATCGAGTGAGTGTCCCGCGTTGATCAGTTGAGTTGCGCGCCAATGCCGGAAATCATGCGGGGTGATGTCTCGCAGCCCCAGCGCTCGTGCAGCGCGCTGAACCACGCGCCATGCGATAATCCGGCTCATCCGGCTCCCGTTGTAGCGCGCGTCATGACTGACAAACAAGGGAATATTCCCTTGTGCCGATGCCAGTAAGTTTGAGCCGCGTGCCTCGATATAAGCACGAATGGCAGGCAGCGAGTCTAAAAAGCGCAGGTAGTAAGCATGTCCGCCTTTGCCAACAACCTCCACCCGCAGCACCTCATTTTGATAGAGATAACGCGGCGGAAACTGATCCAGGTTCAGACTCAATATTTCGCTGATCCGTCCGCCCGTTTCAGCCAGCGCATGCAGCAATGCCCGATTCCGGAGACGGGTGAGTTCCCACTGCTGTATTTGATCCGGGTTGGCATTCGGTTTTTTGAGACGGGGTGGAAGCTCCTGTTGATCATAATAATAGATGACTTCATCCATATGATCGGGTGGCTGCGGCGGTCCATGCTGCGGTGAACGGGCATTCAGTTGATCCCGTACGATCCGTTTGGCCTTCGCCAGCGGAAACTGGCGTGGAAGCCAGCCGTAATCATCCAGAAACTGGAGCCAGTTTTGCACCCCTGCCAGTCGGAGTTCTACCGTAGCCGCTTTATAACTCGGTTTATTTGCTCCCGGTGAAAGTAGCCACTGTGCAAAATGGAGCAAAATCGGAGCATCTTCGTCAGCTAGCTCGGTAATGGGAGTATCCGCAATCGTCACATACCCCGCTTTTTGGATTGGGAGCAAATAGGTTGTGGTGCGATCTTCCAGAAAATTGAAGAATAAATCGAGCGCGCGCCGGTAGGAATCGATTGTGTGCGCCGATTTGAGTGTGGCCCGGTTCAAATACAGGTCGCGCGCTTCGCCAAATGTAAGATTGGTATTCTGTTTGTGAAAATATCGTCCCACCAATCGCCGCAAAGCCTGATCGCGGTCTGTTGTAAAATCCTCGACTCGTTCCGCTTCGACATACCAGGGAATTTTGTCTACAGTTTGAATGAGAATCGGAATCAGAAGCTGACCGTCTTGTTTGGCCTCATCCACAGTTTGAAGCACGTTAGGTGCCGATAAACTATACGGACTCAAGAGAATAAGAATTGCGATAGTGCTGTCTTTTCGGGGATTCTTATCCAAAACGCGAATGTCTTCTTTAGCCAGCGCTGCTTTGAGCCAGTCCGCAAAGGCTCCATCGGCTGCCACATAGTCTAAAACGACAGTTCGTTTCATTATTTTTTCCTTTTTTGACCCGTAACATAAGATTATGATGTATCATTTCCTAAGTTATGTTACTTCAGCAAATCCCATAATGCAACATTCCCACCATGAATCCCACTATCCCACTATCCCACTTTGCATTTGGCATGACACCCTACTCCCCCACTATCAGCCCAGAAAATATGTTCAGCCCCGATTAGCTCTGCCATGCATTCAAAACTCAATCCAACGCTACCATTTAACAGGATCAATCCTGGCAGCGCTCATGTTTAAACAAAATGGAAATGGCATGTCCTCATACACTCTTTTGCCTGCCACCCCTCTTTTTAGCGTTCGTTTGTGAATAATTTCACCGGTATATTTATCGTTAAATCTCTCCCTTAAGCTATTTGTTAAATGATATATTTCTTATAACTTAAGATTTACATCAAAATTAGTAATTTAATATGTCTCGTATCAGAACAAGAGGTTTCTCGTGAATCACGCTTCTTTTGAAGGCACCCAGGGCGTTTCGACCTGTCCACTTTGAAAATTAGCCACCCGCGCTGCAACAAAAAGCCAGTCTGACAGACGATTAACGTAGTGTAAAGCTTCTTGATTCATTGCTTGATCGGCCTGTAACATAACAATCCAGCGTTCAGCCCGGCGGCATACCGTCCGCGCCTGGTGCAAAAATGCACCTGTAAGTCCTCCGCCCGGCAGGATAAAGTTCTTGAGCGGCGGCAGCGTCTCTTCCCAGGCATCAATCTCCGCTTCGAGGCGTGCGGTCATAGCGGGTATCACGCGCACAATACCCTTTGCTTTGGCATCAAGCGGTGTTGCCAAATCCCCTCCGACAGTAAATAAGTCTGCCTGCACCTGATGCACCTGCTTTTGCATGTCATCGGCTAATCCCGCGGCCACGGCCAATCCCAGAATCGTATTAAGTTCATCGATGGTTCCATAAGCATGCAGGCGCACATCTCCCTTTGAAACGCGCCCGCCTGCAAATAAACTCGTCTCACCCTGATCCCCGGTTTTGGTATAGATTTTCATGCTGATCCTCTCTCATCCATTGCGGGAAGCCGGATATGGAAAGTGGTCCCCTCCCCTGGCGTGCTTTCGAAGTTAATTTCCCCTTGATGTCCCGTGATAATGGCTTTAACGAGTGACAATCCTAATCCGGTTCCGCCCACATGAACATGCCCCTGCTGTTTTCCCCGGTAGAAGCGTTCAAAAATATTGGTCTGATCTTCTAACGGAATCCCCACACCTTTATCGGCAACATCCACCAGGACATGTTTCCGCGTAAAGGAGGCGCGAACCACCACCTCACCCCCCGATGGCGTAAATTTGATGGCATTATCAACCAGATTCGCGAATGCCTGACAGAGCTGCTGCGGATCGCCCAGCACCGGTGGGAGTTTTTCCTTTATTTCTAACTGTAAAGTAATCTGCTTGGATCGCGCCTGATCGGCCATATCGACTACCGCGCGGCCAATCACATCTTCCATTACGCATTCTTCCCGCACGCGTATTCCGGTTTGGGCGCGTTCCAAATCAAGAATCCCGTTGATCAGCCGGAACATGCGGGTAAGTTGTGTCCAAATCATGCTGATGTAGTCATGCATATCATTTGTTAAAATATCCTGCCCATCTTCCGCCAGGAGTTCGACATAACTCATGGCGGCCTGGAGCGGATTTTTGAGATCATGACTGGTCATCTGAACCATCTGGCTTTTTAAGCGATCCAGTTCTTTGAGTTGGGTGATGTCGTTCAGAACAACCACCCATCCCCCGGTTCCTTCGCGTTCCAATTCGGCTACATGGCACAAAAAAGTGCTTTGATTCGCTGCAATCTCATACACATAAACGTGCTGCTGGCGGAGTATGCGCAGCGCGCGGCGGAGATTGGATGGCAAATAAGTGGGCGGCACCACCTCGCGGATGCGCTGTCCAATCGGAGATGTGTCTTTTATATCGAGCAGTTGAACGGCGGCGGGATTGGCAAAGATGATCCGCTGGGAGCGATCAATGGCGACAACGGGATTTTCAGTGCTCGTAAGGACAATTTCCAGTTGGTTTTTGGCGATGGCTAAATCATTCGATAATCCGCGTTCGGCCTCGAATAGTCGGCTGTTGGTAATGGCAACGGCGGCTTGCGGCCCTAACAGTTCCAGTAAATGCATATCTTCGCGGCCAAATAAACGTCCCTGTCGCCCCTGGATCACCAGCAGCACACCAACGACTTCCCCGGCAAAGATCAAAGGCACACTGGCAACGGCCCCAAATGTTTCACGCGCCAGGGGCAGATCAGATTTCCCTTTCCAGTCACGGTGATAATGATCGACACGCCGCCCGCGCTGTTCCCGTGCGACGGTTCCAACCACACCTTCACCAATAGGAATTTCTAACCCGACATACTGCCGGGGAAGGTTATAGACCGCCGCCAGCTTAAGTGTTTTTTGTCCTTTCAGAAAAATAGCGGCCCCATCAGCATCCAGCAGCCCGACAGCTTGGGCCGCAATCGCGGACAGTGTATCCTGAAGATGCAGACGGCTGGTGATCGCCAATCCTACGTCGCGCACAGCTTCGAGTTGTTTGGCTCGTCCCAGCAGCGGCACCATGATCTGTCGGCGCACAACGGCATAGCTCATCATCAGCGTGGCAAGTGTGCTTACGCTTTCCGATACACCGGCCATCCGAAAACGCGGGCTGAACAATGCCAGGATTTGACCCGTTGCGAACAGGAGGATGCCGACAATCAGAGGCTGATCATGAATTTTGAGGCGGTTGCGCCACACCATCAGCATGGTTCCCAACAGCAGGGTTGTGTACAGAATAGCACTGGGTTGGTTAAAGTTATAAACCAGAACCCCGTTATCGTTGATGCTGAATGCGCGTGGAGCGTTTGAGAACAACAGCAGGAGATGGTAAGCGAAAACAACAACCAATCCGATCAGCGAAATAACTCGGAAAAGCCGCCCCTGAACCCCTGTAATCACCACACTATAAATATAGATACTGAGATTCGCGCCGCTGAAACCAATATCTAGCAGGCGTAGCCCGGTTTGAATCGTGCTTTCACCGGCATTAACGTAGGCTGCGGCCCGTCCTAGCAGCGAACCGGATGCCCAGATCACCATCATGAGCAGAAACAACGCATAATAGCGGTTCGCTTCGCTGTTGGGATCATGCCACAGAATCAGCGTCAGCAGGCCGAGCGCTAATGCGAGTGTGAGGCCGTTAAAAAGTAAAATGACGGCCATAATTCGTTTAATTATTCCCTTGTTTCTCGAATCGGTATCCGACCCGGTGTTCCGTCAGAATATAGGTTGGATTGGCCGCATCCGGTTCGATTTTCCGGCGTAGTTGGCTGATATAAACGCGTGGGTAATACACATCATCAATGTATTCCGGCCCCCAGACTTGTTCCAGCAGTTCGCGCTGCTGGACCACGCGCCCCGCGTTTTCAAGCAGCACGACCAGCAGCTTGAATTCAGTGGGTGTCAGGTGAATTTTCTGCCCGTTGACGTGGACATGACGGCGTTGCAGATCGACGCTGAGGTACCCGTCGTTATAGCCCGGTTCCGATTCCTGTGTGGTCATTTGGGATCGCCGCAGCAGTGCCTGTACGCGTGCCACAAATTCATTGAGCCGGATCGGTTTGACAAGGTATTCATCGGCCCCGGCGTTGAGTCCCTCAATAATGTCTTCTTCAGTGATAGCCTGTGCCGACAACATCATAACGGGTGTCTCTGCTACCTCGCGGATGCGTTGGCAGACGGTCAATCCATCCATTTCCGGCATTACGATGTCGAGAATAACGAGATCAGGGCGCTCGGTATGAAAAGCGCGCAGTCCTTCCAGCCCGCTTCCCGCCAGCGTGACATTAAACCCCTCGCGGCGTAGTTTGCGCCCCAGTGCATCGCGAATTGCGAGTTCATCATCAACAATGAGAACCTTTGCAGCCATTGGATTCCCCACCTCTCTTAATGGATTAATTCATCTACCGCTTGCGCTGTGGGTAGCGAAGGTTGTGCGCCGAGCTTGGTTGTGGCTAATGCACCGCAGGCGGCTGCATATCGTGCGGCTTGTTCCAGTGATGCGTTGCCACCTGCCAGCGCAACCGCTAATCCAGCATTAAATGCATCTCCGGCGGCAGTCGTGTCAATGGGTGTAACTTTAAAAGCCGGGACTCGTGTATAGCCCCATGATCCGGTGACCAGTGCGCCTTGAGCGCCGAGTGTGATAACGGCCTCAGCCGGTCCGAGGGCCAGAACTCCCTTGGCTAGTTGTTCGTCTGTATAGTGCGCCACTTCTTCTTCGCTGATCCCCATCAGCATCGCCGCCTCGATCCGGTTGGGGGTGATGACGTCCACCAGACTCAGCAGCTCCGCCGGGAGCGTCCGCGCTGGGGCAGGGTTGAGAATCACTTTGACACCGTGCTGCCGGGCGAGGCGTGCAGCAGCAAGATTCGTTTCCAGCGGCACTTCAAGCTGAAGTTGGAGCACATTCGCAGTCTGAAAAATAGGCGCTGCCACATCAATATGGGTGGGCAGCAGGCGCATATTAGCCCCTGAAGCGACCAGAATGCTGTTTTCTCCATCTTCCGCGACTGAAATAAGCGCGATTCCGGTGGCTTCTGCTGGATCACGCACAATAAAATTTGTCTGAATGTTTTCTGTTTGATAAGCGGCTAAACATTGATCACCGAAGCTATCTTGTCCTACACATGCGATAAACGTAACATCAGCGCCTAAGCGGGCCGCACCCACAGCTTGATTAGCACCTTTGCCGCCCATTGCCATCACAAATCCGTACCCAAGTACAGTCTCTCCAGGACGCGGGATGTGTGATGCACGCGCTACAAGGTCCACATTCGCGCTTCCTACCACGACTATATTGGACATACCTGCTCCTTCATCACTACACGAAATTAATTCTACCTTACCCTAACTTCTCTATTATATGCGCTTTATGCGTTTCTGACTGCGAAAAAAAGACCTCAAGAGTGAATGAGGTCTTTTTTCTGTTTTAGCGATCAGATGCGCCTTCTACCCGCGCAAAAAGTTCCGCAGCACCGTTTGCAGAATACCCCCGTTACGATAGTAGTTCACCTCAACCGGCGTGTCCAGGCGGCAGATCACCGTAAATTCTTTCGTGGTTCCCTGCACCCGAACCAGCACATCCTGTCCGGGCTTCAAGTCTTCGGTAATGCCAGCCAGATTGTAAACCTCACGCCCCGTCAGCCCCAGTGATTTGAAGTCCTCCCCCGGTTTGAACTGGAGCGGCAGCACACCCATCCCGACTAAATTGCTGCGGTGAATGCGCTCAAAACTCTCCGCAATGACCGCCTTCACCCCTAGCAGGAAGGTTCCCTTAGCGGCCCAATCGCGCGAACTGCCTGTACCGTACTCTTTCCCGGCAAACACCAGCAGCGGTGTCCCATCGGCCTTATAGCGTTCTGCTGCATCGAAAATTGATAGTTGTTCCCCCGTCGGAAGATAGATCGTGACGCCGCCTTCAACGCCGGGGACAAGCTGGTTTTTCAGCCGGATATTGGCAAAGGTTCCCCGCACCATGATCCGGTCGTTCCCACGGCGCGCGCCATAAGAGTTAAAGTCTTTCGGCGCAACGCCTAATTCGATCAGGTAGCGCGCGGCTGGACTCGTGAGCGCGATGGTGCTCGCCGGTGAAATATGGTCGGTAGTGACCGAATCTCCCAGAACCGCGAGTGCTCGCGCGCCCTGGATATTCGCCAGCGGCGCAGGCTCTGGGCTTATATCGACAAAAAACGGCGGTTCCTGAACATAAGTCGAGCTTGGATTCCACTCGAACACATCGCCTTGAGCAAAGGGAATGTCATTCCAGATCGGGTTGCCCTCATAGACATTGTTGTATTCCCGCTGGAACATGTCGGGCTTGATCGCTGCTGCAACAGCATCCGCCACTTCGCGCTGTGTCGGCCAGATGTCCCGCAGATAGATCGGCTTACCCTGTGCATTGGTGCTGATCGGTTCTGCTGTCAGATCAATATCAACCCGGCCTGCCAGCGCATAAGCAACCACCATCGGCGGCGATGCGAGATAATTGGCCCGAACATAGGGATGCACGCGCCCCTCAAAGTTCCGGTTTCCACTTAGTACGGCAGCGGCTACCAGATTATTTTCTTCAATCGCGGATGCTATCGTTTCTGGCAGCGGCCCGCTGTTCCCAATGCAGGTAGTGCAGCCATACCCCACGAGATAGAAACCGAGTTGTTCCAGGTAAGAGAGTAACCCCGCCTCTTCCAGATACGCGGTGACTACTTTGGACCCCGGAGCAAGGCTTGTTTTGACGTAAGACGGCACATGCAGTCCCTGTTCCACTGCTTTTTTGGCAAGAAGTCCGGCCCCGATCATCACCGAAGGGTTAGAGGTATTGGTGCAGCTTGTGATCGCGGCGATAACTACCGCGCCATGACCGATTTCCGTTTGATGTCCATTTTCCGCAATGGTCGCGCGTTTGGTGGTAGCTGTCTCGTTGAGGGCGAATCCCCGTTCGCTGACTGGCGCGGTCAGCGCTTTCTGGAATGTTGCTTTCATATCGGAGAGTTGAATCCGGTCCTGTGGGCGCTTGGGTCCAGCCAGACTCGGTACAACCTGACTCATATCCAGTTCAAGCGTGTCGCTGAAAACGGGATCAGGGGTTTCGTCGGTGCGGAACAACCCCTGTAGGCGGGTGTACTGTTCGACCAGCTTCACCCGTTCAGCAGATCGCCCGGTGATCAGCATATAGCGCAGTGTTTCGCTGTCCACCGGGAAGAATCCCATCGTAGCGCCGTATTCGGGGGCCATATTGGCGATGGTTGCCCGGTCAGCCAGACTTAATGAACTGAGTCCGCTGCCATAGAATTCCACGAACTTCCCGACAACCCCTCTGGTGCGCAGAATTTGAGTGATAGTCAGGACGAGATCGGTAGCGGTTGCACCCTCTGGCAGCCGGTTAATCAGCTTGAACCCGATTACTTCCGGCATGACCATGTAGAGCGGTTGTCCTAGCATGACTGCTTCCGCCTCGATCCCGCCGACACCCCACCCAACGACGCCCAAGCCATTGATCATGGTGGTGTGCGAGTCGGTCCCTACCAGGCTGTCAGGATAGACAATGTGTACCCCGTCGATTTCTTCAGTCAGTACGCCCTGTGCCAGATATTCCAGGTTGACCTGGTGAATAATTCCGGTAGACGGCGGGACTACGCGCAGCTTGTGAAAAGCGGATTGTCCCCACCGCAGAAATTCGTACCGCTCCCGGTTGCGCTCAAAGTCGAGGCCTGCATTAATCTCGATGGCGTTAGGTGTGCCGAAGCTGTCAACCTGGACTGAGTGATCGATAACCAGATCGACGGGGATCGAGGGTTCAATCCGTTTGGGGTTGCCGCCCATTCTTTGCATAGCTGAGCGCAGCGCCGCCAGGTCCACCATCGACGGGACGCCGGTAAAGTCTTGTAGAATGACGCGCGCGGGCTTGAATGGAATTTCGCGCACCTCACTTTGTTGGGGACTCCACTGGGCGAGGTTTTTGATGTCCTCATCTGTGACCTCGAACCCGTTGTTATTGCGCAGCACGGCTTCAAGCAGAATTTTGATCGAGAAGGGAAGTGCTGAAACTTGTGCAATACCCGCCTCTTCCAGGGCTTCAAGCCGGTAATATAGGAACTTACCACTGTCTGCTTCGAGTATAGTTTGTGAGCGAAATGGATCGCGTTTTTTCCCGTTGATCATCCTGGTTTTCCTTTGTGTGCTTCTGTCATGCAGATTATATCAAATGCCTTTTATATTAAAGTTGATTTTTTCTTTCATGACTATGTGAAATTTTATGAAATTTAACCCTACTCCTTGCCACATGCGCCTCATTTGCTTATAATAACCAACCGAATAGCAACCTAAGTTCCTACAGGTAAAACCCTTGCTGCACTTCCAAACTGAGACCGAACAATACTGGACGGAAAAATTCGAGATCACGAATGAAGATATGGAGTATATCTTCAATATCTTTCTCGAAGAAGAAACCCCGCTCTCCAGCCACGAAATTGCTCGCCGCGTGGTTCAACACCGGGTCGAGCAAGAGGTCACCGCGCTTCGCCGTCGAATCGAGCGAGGCGATATTTTCCAGCCCAAGAATTCCTATGGCATCGGGCAACAACTCTTTTTCCCCGCGCTGGGTTACAAAATGGGGGAAATCGTCGCTGAACGTCCTGGCAATAATCCGGAATTTGGCCCCTTCACAGTCATCCAGGTCAGTTTTAGTGGCGGCGATACACGTGAATTTGCCAGCGGATTGCAGGCCCCCCATCAACTCAACATTGAGGGCGTCGAAGTCCTGGACGAGAAGCCGGTTGATGTCGATACCATTATGCAGGAATATGGTAACGACATCATTTATTTAGTCGAAGAACGCTTGCGCGAAGAAGAGGATATTGTCTACTTCGCCAGCCGTTATTTCCTTCGGTCGCTGCTGGCCGATGTCGGCATCGCCCATCTTCACTTGGCCGAGGCGGTGCTGGTCATGCACGAGGGCGGCCCGTTGGATACGCCTTCCATTCTGAAGGAAATTGATCTTCCCAAAGAGATCAACCCCCGCCTGCAAACGTTCTCCTTAGACTACGCCTTGTTCAATGATAAGCGTTTTGATGAAGTTGGTCCGGCGGGCAAAGTGTTGTGGTATTTGCGCGAGATGGAACCCTCCGAGGTGACGGTTGTTCCCGAACAGCTCAAGTACCAGACGATGGACTATGACTGGCAGGCGTTAAGTGATGAAATGGCGTCTCTGGAGTATGAGATTGACGATGAACTCTCCAATCTCCGTTCTCCGACCAAACCTGCTGATTCAGTAACTTTCAGCCTGATCTTTCCCCATCGCCGCGTAGGAACGCTGCCGCTGAACTCACGCTTGCGTCATCTGTTCCCCACCGCCTATGAAGCGCCCCGCGTTTTAGTGACCTTCGTGGATGGGCAGACGAACGACGAGATCGTCGGGTGGGTTGTTCGTGAACACCGTTATGTATATGGCTTGGCTGATTTTTACCGCCGTTATAAACTTCCTGTCGGCGTCTATCTCACCATTCGCCGGACAGATGACCCCGCCCGCGTGATTATCGATTTCGTCAACCATCGCCCCCATACCGAATGGATCCGTTTGGCGGTCCCCGGCAGCGATAACAAGCTGCACTTTGAAAACCACAAGCGTTCCATCGGTGCCGATTACGACGAACTTATGGTCTTAGGCGCGGATGATTTGAAAGGCGTGGATGCGTTGTGGATTCCGACGACCAATCGGGAAACCGGCCTCTTTGAGTTAATGCGCGATCTGATGTCCGAATTATCGCGTTTGACACCGCAGCATACCGTTCACGCTAAAACGCTCTACAGCGCGGTCAACGTGATTCGCCGTTGTCCGCCCGGCCCCATCTTCTCAACGCTGGCAACACGCCCGGAGTTTGAACATGTTGGCGGCCCCTATTGGCGTCTGACTTAATCGCTTAGGAAGGATGACTCGTGACTACATCGGCTAGTACGGCTAGTCGGCGGATCAAACCGACTCTCGAAACAAAGTTCCACATCGACTACAGTTGGTGGGAACGCGCAGAACAAGAACTGCGTGTCTATCTGCTCAGTCACCTGTCGTCCGAACAACGTGCTTTTTTCACGGAACATCGTGAAACCGAGGAAACCGATTGGATCGACCCGGTGACGGCTGAAGTACGCAAGGTTGACGCCCTTCAGCGCGCCTTGCAGGATGCCAGCCAGCAGCCCGATTTTATTTCGCCTCAGACCTCGCTCGTGGATGCGGTCTTCCGTGTTTTCCTCGCCAATTCGAATGTGCCGCTGACACCGGTTGAATTAGGCGAACGTACCGGGCGTCAGCCAACCACCATCTTACGCACGCTGGCAGGTGGCACGGTGTATAAAGGAATTCGTCCCATCATTGAATAGGGCTTGACAGGTGTCAGCCCTATTTTTACAATGATCAGCAATGTTCAGTGTCGGCCCCTGTAGCTCAGTGGATAGAGCAGCCGCCTTCTAAGCGGTTGGTCGTGGGTTCGATTCCCCCTAGGGGCGCAGCAAAAAGCCCGCTTTTCCGGCGGGCTTTTGAATTCCTTACGACATAATCGATTGGTACAACTGCTGGGTTTGGGCATCCGGTTCGCGGTTGTCGCTGCGCAGCTTTTCGACCAGCTTCTGATAATGCGCGGCGGCTTCACTGCGCCGTCCCAGGTCTGCATAAAGCTGCATGATCTGGCGGTGGATCGGCTCGTAGCGATCATTTTCGTTCACGGCGCGCAGCAGCAGTCCGAGCGCGTGTTCCTGGCGTCCTTCTTGCAGGCGAATCTTTGCCATCTCGCTGAGGGCTTCCAGGTATCCGGTTTGGTAATCCCGGCGGCGCTCCACGATCCAGCTATCGCTGTGTCCCTGGAGGAACGGCCCACGATACAGATCAATCGCTTCCTGCCACAGAGCCGCTTTATCCGCGCGCTCTGGTGAGCGTCCCTTGACCAGTGCGCCCACGAATTGCATGATATCGTAATACACTGCAATTTCAGGATTCACGCGGTAATAGCCGCCGTCATGCACCAGCACATCAAAATCGAGTGCCTTGTGCAGCCGCCGCTTGGTCACATGAAACACATTCACCGCCTGATCGTTGTCCAGGTCCGGCCAGAACGCCTGGCAGATTTCAGAACGGGTCACAACCGGGCGATCCAGCGCGAAGAAGAACAGCAGACGTGGCAGATGGCCTTCCCACGTATCAATCGGCTCTCCATTGAGCAGCACGTATCCGGGACCTAACGCATAGACTTCCAGCTTGGGATGACCGTCGCCCCGCATATCGTAGAAGTTTCCCGACACAACCTGATCATCTTCAAGAATCACGGCCTTCTTTTGGGCGATCAGCGAAACCCAGGGCAGACGCGGCAGCGTGCGGCTGTTCAACACCATCTGGCATTGCGCGGGCAGGTTAACGATCACGCGCTCCACGAACGCCTGAAGATCGTCCGCGCCATCCGTACGATCATACTCATCCAGAATGAGTAAAAATGGTTCATCGCTCAAATCATGCAGATCAGCGATAAAGGCTTCGAGCAGGGCATGAAAGTCATTTTGAGTTTCAAAATGAATCTGGTTGAGATACCGCCCAAATGTGGGGTGCTGATTCGCGAGATCATGGCTGATGCCGGAAAGAAAAGAATGAATATTAACGTCGTCTGGCCCCATGGCATAATAAAAAACTTGCATGTCAGGCTCATTCATAAGCTGAGCGACCAGAACCGAGCGGTAACGGCTCCGGGGGTGAAACAGAACGACACTCGCGTCACGTGTGCGCTCTTTAAACGTTTGATAAGATCGTTCTATTAAACTATTCAGTTCCATCGTACTGAATTCCTTTGTATTGTCTGCACAAAAGAGATGAACAAAGTATAACTGGAACAATCCGATAAGTCAACTGCTAAGGAGCACGTATTTCTGACTTACACGCCGTGTTGTTTTTAATCCTTAAGGTGCTTACACCTTGTATGGGTGTTGCAAGGTGCCAGCAATTGGTGAACAAATATTGTCGGTTGATATAATCTATGGTAATTTGTGAATAGAGACTTACGATTTTTACACACGGCAAAAGTGAGATGAGTCCATGTTTAAAACGGTGCGCAATTTAGCAGTGCTGGGCGCGGGATTAAGTGCCAGCGCGATTGTAGGCTGGCTGCTCCTTCGGGATAAGAAGCGTGATCCGAACGGCGCAGCGACGATCATCAAAAGTTATGCGGATGAATCGGCGGCGGTTGCTCAGATTGTGCTGCCACGTGAAGTCTTGGACGACGTGGACGACGCCGCGCCGGAAGATGGCTCTGCTGCGCCTGCTGGCGACGATTTCACCCAAATAAAAGGGATCGGCCCCCGTTATGCCGCAGCACTCCACACGGTGGGCATCACCCACTATGCCCAGTTGGCAAAACAGAACCCGGATGATTTAGCGGCGCGTTTGGCAGCGCATGTCACTGTCACCGCCCAGCGTATTCGCGAGCGGGACTGGATTGGTCAGGCTGCCCGGTTAGCCCAAGCATGAACACGCCAACGCCCACTCAAGTCACGCTGGAACAAAGTGCAGGCATTCTGATTATTACATGGTCCGATGGCCGTATGTGCCGTTATCCGGTGGGTCCGTTGCGGATGGCTTGCCCGTGCGTTGAATGCCGGGGTGGGCATGAGGGCATGGGCCGCCAACATGATCCCAAAAATTTGCTTGATCTAATTCCCATCGGCAATTATCATGTGGAAAATATTCAGTTAGTCGGCAATTATGCCCTTCAGTTCTCCTGGAGTGATGGACATAACACGGGGATTTATACATGGGATTACCTTTATCGTTTATGCCCGGTGGAGGACACCGATGTTTGAGGCAGCTATGGATCACGGACTTTTTTCACTGGCAGAGCTAAATCGTCTTCGTTTGGAAGCTATGCACCTGTTTGAGCAGTGCTTGACCAACGGCGACGAATCGGTTTTTATTGCATTTGTCGAGCGTCAGGTTGTTCATAACCCGCCTCGTCTACAGCTTCTCCGCGAACTCGCGGACGATTTGCAGCAGCGCTTGTTGTCTCTTCAGGAATATCACTTTGATGTGCGTGAACGTGTCGTGCGCACCCTCAGCGAAAGCTATGGTGTCGATATTACCCCGCTGGCCCCGCCCGCCATGTTGAGCACCTATCATCACCTCAATATAGATACCCTTTTAGACTTTGTGAACCAAAAAAATACCGGTTTAACACAGGATGATAAAGTATTATTGCGTAAAATGGTGGACGCCTCGCTCCAAATGGCCGCCCAGCTCCACAGTGATATTGAACTCACCACCCGGCTGCATAGTCTGGTGCTCGACTGGTGGGAAGGCATGAACGCGACCACCGCCCGCCAATACTGGAATACCAATAATTTTGATCAACAACCCGGCACATTTCACCACTAAAATGGGCTGTTTAGACCTGTCCAGCCGTCGCACATGCGGCGGCTGTTCTTATTTTAACCATCGAGGCTCATGATGACTCACCCTTATGAACGTTATCTTCAGGAAGTGTTGATCGATGAAGACACGCTTCAAGCTCGTATTCGGGAATTAGGAGCGCAGATTACACAGGACTATGCGAATAAAAAACCGCTGCTGCTGGTGTGCATTCTCAAAGGCGGCGTCATGTTCATGACCGATCTGATGCGCTACATCGACGTGCCCCATCAAATCGATTTTATGTCTATCTCCAGCTATGGCGATGGCGCGCGTGAAACGTCAGGCCGCGTCCGTATCGATCTCGACTTGCGCCAGGACATCGCCGGTAAGCATATCCTTATTGTTGAAGACATTATCGATAGCGGATTCACCCTCCAGTACATTCTCAACCTGCTGGGCACCCGTCATCCCGCCAGCATCCAGATCTGTACCCTGTTGAGCAAACCCAGCCGCCGCAAAGTGCCGATCCAGCTTGGTTATATCGGTTTTGAAATCCCCGATAAATTTGTATTCGGCTACGGCCTCGATCTGGATGAGTTATTTCGTAATCTGCCCTTCGTTGCCGTCTGCAACCCCTCTGCCTATGCCGGGGAGGATGGGTGTTAACGCCAATCGATCCCCCACGTCCCTTAGTTTGGCATCCGCTGGTTAATGTTTTAGCGCAGATTATTTCCGATGAAGTTTATATTGTGGGCGGTGCCGTTCGTGATGCTTACTTGCATCGCCCCCTGCATGATCTGGACCTCGCCACCCCCACCGATGGCCGTCCCCTGGCGCGTTATATCGCCAATCATTTTGGTGGGGCGTATTATTCGCTTGACGCTGAACGTGGCGTAGGACGCGCCATCATCTCCTGGGACAACGCGCCCCTGACCATCGATGTCGCCCAATTCCGAGGCGCAGATCTGTTAACCGATCTCCAGCTTCGTGATCTCACCTTGAATGCAATGGCCGTCCGTCTCGCGCCCGATCCCCAGCAGCTTCTCGATCCGCTGGGCGGTACAGTCGATTTAACCGCGCGCCGCATCCGTGAATGCCGCCCCGACTCCCTTTCCAGCGACCCCATTCGCATGTGTCGCGCCATCCGCGCCAGCGCGGTGTTTGGCATGCAGATTGAGCCGGTGACGCGCCAGCATATTCGGCAGTACGCTTCCCAACTCGCTCATATCTCCCCCGAACGGATTCGGGATGAGTTCTTCCAGATTCTGGACAGCCCCCATCCCAGCGCCTCCATTGACGTTTTACAGCGATTCGGCCTGCTCGAACATATCGTCCCGGCCTCGCCGAGTATGTTATCCGTTCAACAGGGGCCGCCCCATCAACTTGATGTCTGGGGCCATACCCTGCTGGCCGTCCGGCATCTATCGACCATTTTTCAACTGTTTGCGCCCCACCGTGACGAGAATCTGACCGGCAATCTTCAGTTTGGCCTCATCGCCTGGACCCTGGATGCGTTCCGTTCGCAGATCGCTTCCCATCTCAGCCATGAGTGGGCCAATAACCGTTCCCACCGGGCGCTGTTGCTCTTCACAGCCTTGTTGCACGACATCGGCAAGCCCGCAACCCGTACCGTACAGGACGATGGGCGTGTGCGCTTTTTAAGTCATCACGAACAAGGGGCCGGCATCGCTCAGACTCAGGCCGTCGCGCTGCGCCTCAGCAACGATGAGGTTGGGCGCGTTAATGACGTAATTCGTCACCACATGCGCCCTCACTGGCTACACAACGACAAGCTGAGTCCCCGCGCCATTTATCGCTTCTGGCGTGCTGTTGGACCGGCGGGCGTGGATATTTGTTTGTTGGCGCTGGCCGACTATCTGGCGACTTACGTCACTTCGATTGATCAAAAGCAGTGGGTTTCCTATCTGGAGATGGAACACAAGCTGCTCGAAAGTTATTTTGTCTATCCCGATACCCGTATCAATCCGCACCCGCTGATCACCGGCCAGTATCTGCTCGATCATTTTGGCCTGCCGCCCGGCCCGCGTATCGGTGAAATCCTCGAACAACTCCGCGAATTACAGGCCGCTGGGGAAATCACGACCCACCACGACGCGCTTATCTGGCTCGATCAGACTTTAAACTGCCCATAGGAGTTATGTTTCACCATCGAAGTTCACCATCCAAGTTAGTCGGTGAATGGTGATGACAGATTTGAACATTTGTGCTATTCTGGACTTAACACACCCTGCACGTTGACAATCCAATACGCACGAGAGTTCGCTGTTTCCCGCCTTTCCCTGTAGCGAAAGCAAGGGGGGGTGACTTTTTCGACCAAATTTTACAAAACCCACCCTTTGTTGAACTTCTCAGGTTCAAAACACCAGAAGCGG
>CAYYNB010000018.1:0-52717 GCA_964472565.1 uncultured Anaerolineaceae bacterium | reverse complement strand
CGCCAGTCCTTGCCCGCTTTGACCTCGTATCCACTGTGGCGCGTGTTGCGCCCCTGCCTACCGCGCCACAGCAGGGGGAAAAAGCCCCCCCCGCTTGTGGCACTGGCACGGGCGCAACGGGCGCGGCGCGGCCTTATTCCCGCTTCCGTTTCCGAGTAACAATACCATCTCCTTTGACATACCATTAATGATACGATAAGATATGATTGATCCCCCGTGCTATGACTGCCAGCAGTAAAAGAGCATATGTTCTTTTTACTGCATGTAGTCATGGCACGGGGTTTTTTGTTTTGTCTGACAGTCGGCACGGGATCAGGATCGCCTGACAGACAACCACGCGGGATAAAACACGTCGCCAAGCAAGTCGCTGCACTCGCCCAGCAGCGCCCCTCCCTCTGGCTGGAATGATGGCCTGTCACGTTATGCCCCCTCTTACCGTGATAGGCTATCACCACCGCCGTAAAGCAACATTATGTTGAGATCGGGCTTGTGTTCGTCGGGAACGCATAAGGGTTCGAGTCCCTGCAAGGCCACAATTTGTTAAACCCGCGCCATGCTTCGGTATGGTCAAAAAACAAAACAGCGACTCGGAGCGCTGCCGTAGGTAAGGCGGGTCTGTGATGCGCGGTAGGGTGTTCGGATAAACCACATGATCTAGGCTGGACTCCGAGAGCCTAGATCATACCGGGGCGGGTAGCTTGATCCGCCCTCTCTTTCAACTTCACTCATTCCATACTAGCCCGTATAGCTCAGTATACAAATCAAAGGTAATGTAGATTGCCACCTCGAATCACTCTCCTATCCGGGAACCGTCAAGAAGGCGAATCGCGTAAAGCGATGATCGCCTGTAATGATTTCCTGCGTTTGGGATCGGGGCGATCTCTGCCATTGCTGCTGAAACAGTACCGTGATAGCCAATTAAAGGCCGCGCCTACGCAGTCAATTAACACCCTGCAAAAGTGGTCAAAAAACTACCTGTGGCGAGATCGGGCTGAAGAATACGATGTTGACCTGGAACGCCAGAAAAACGAAACCGCCGCCGCGCGCCGCCGCGAAATTTTGGAAAGCGGGCTGGCACTCGATTACGAACGAGTCGCCACGCTGAAAGAGACAGCGGAGTATTTGATCGAGCAAATACGCGAGATCAGCATCGAGGGCACGCGGGATCGGGTTTGGTTGCGTGATGTGAAACAGATCGGATCGGGTGAGGACGCCGAACGGGTTGACATTGTGCGATTCAACGGCTCTCTGTTTGAGCAGTTACGCGGCGCGCTTGACGATCTGGCACAGGAAACAGGCGGGCGAGTCCGTAAGCAAGAGGTGTCGGGCAAAGACGGCAAGCCGATCCAAGCGGAGGTGGCTTTTGACCTCAGTAAGCTCTCTACCGAACAGCTTATCGAGCTTGCCAAAAACATCCCGGAGTAGCCTACGGCAACAAGTAGAACGCGAGTTAGCCCGCCGTAAGCTGCTGAATTTCACGACTTATACATTCCCTGGCTACGTGCCAGAACCAGCGCACGAATTGATCGCAGACACCCTAGATCGTGTGGTGTCTGGTGAACTCAAAAAAGTGATGATTTTCGCGCCGCCGCAGCACGGCAAGAGCGAACTCACCTCTGTGCGACTCCCGGCCTACTGGCTAGGCCGCCGCCCCGATGATCCGGTAATCCTGGCAAGCTACGGCGGTGATCTTGCAGAAGACAAGGGACGCCAAGCCCGCGATCTGGTCGAGTCGGAGGTATATCAGGAGATATACCCTGATATACAAACCAGTCGGAACAGCCGCGCCGGGAACTACTGGAAACTGGCAGGGCGGCGGGGATCGATGCTTACCGCTGGTGCGCGCGGGCCAATTACGGGGCGGGGTGGTTTGCTGGGGATCATTGATGATCCGTTCGCAAACTGGGAGGAAGCGCAATCCCCGACGATCCGCCAAAAGGTGTGGGATTGGTACCGGAGCACATTTAGAACGCGCGTGTGGGCAGCGGGCGCAATCGTCATCATCATGACGAGGTGGCACGAGGATGATCTAGCGGGCCGATTGCTCCAAGCTCAGGGTGATCAGTGGTTCGTTCTGCGATTGCCCGCCGTAGCAGAAACCCAAGCGGAACGCGACGAAAGTAACCGCTTTTTGGGATTGCCGTTGGAACAGCCCGATCCGCTTGGCCGCGCGCCCGGTGAGCCATTGTGTCCCATACGCTACAGTACGGACGCCTTAGCCGAACTCAGAACTGATGTCGGCTCAATGGCGTGGTATGCCGAGTATCAAGGTGTGCCACGCGCGCCAGAGGGTAATACGTTCAAACGCTCCTGGTTTGAGATCGTGAATGTGGCACCCTACAAGGCGAAACGTGTCCGGTACTGGGACAAGGCCGCAACCGAAAACGGCGGCGCGTACACCTGCGGGGTGTTGTGGGCACTGGGAGATGATCAGATTGCCTATATTGAGGATGTTGTACGCGGGCAATGGTCATCTGGTGAGCGCGAAAAGATCATGAAACAGACCGCCGCAATGGACGCCCAAAAGTACGGCGGAAATGCCGCCGTAGACATCTGGATTGAGCAAGAGCCGGGATCGGGTGGCAAGGATAGCGCTACCTACACCATCAAAGGGCTAAAGGGCTATCGGGTTCACAAGGAACCGGCTAGCGGCGATAAGCTGACACGAGCACAGCCAATGGCAGCCTACGCTGAGGCGGGTTTGATTAAGCTGGTGCGCGGGGTCTGGAATCAGCCCTGGCTGGATGAAATTACCACCGTTCCGAATAACACCTATTGGGATCAGGTGGATGCTAGCAGCGGCGGGTTTAACCGTCTGGTGGGCAAGAGTCGCAAAGTGCGGAAGGGCGGGGCCGTTACCCGCAGACGAGCAGGATCATAATGTTCGATTGGCTAAGGTTGGTGGGCATGAGTCTAAACGCAGGTGTACGGTCTGCTATAGCCACATACAAAAATGGCGCGGCGCTGTCGCCTTCTGGCGATTCGCTGATCTCGCCAGTGATGGGCGGCGATTGGGAGTCCTACGAGTCGCGTCTGTGGCGCTATTTTCATTATGACCTGTACTACTTCAATCAGGTGTTTACCAACCTCGAAAAGTACAGCAAAGAGCACCTTCGTACAGAGGGGTTGTACAAATACACGCGCGGATTGTATAACCCGGTGTTTCGCCTCGTGAATATCACCGCCAGCAAGTGCTACGGCGGGCCGCTGGACATGGAAACCCTCACTACGGGTGCAATCCCCCTGGCTGGCCTGGATCGCTACACAGAGGACGCTTTACGCCAGCTTTTTAAATGGTCGAATTTCGGGCAAATCAAAATGCGGTATGCCCGCAATACCGCCCGCTATGGCGACGGGGTATTGAAGGTGGTTGACGATCCGGTTAAGGGCCATGTGCGGATCGAAGTCCTTCACCCTGGCGTTGTTCGTGAGGCCGAAATAGACGCCGTTGGACACGTCAAAAAGGTGATCATCGAATACGAGCGCCTTGATCCGCTTGGCACCCAGCAGGGCGAAACCTGCCTGTATCGAGAAGTGATTGATCAGGAGCAGTTTGCCACCTACCGGATCAAAAACGAAAAGGCCGATCTGTACCCCTGGCAAACGGACGTAAACGGAAACCCTGTGTCGGAGTGGGGCAATATATACGGCTTCGTACCGGTTGCTATGGCTCAGGCTGCTGATGTGGGGCGCAAGTGGGGAGCCGTGACCTATCACGGCGGGGCCATGCGCAAAGTTGACCAGTTGAACGATCTGGCAAGCCTCACCTTTGACCATATCCGGCAAGCCGTAGATGTTATGTGGTATGCAGCCGGAGCGGACAGCATTGACGACATTGACCAATCGGGCGCAAACCCCGCCGCTACCCCTGACGAAGAGATTGATCAGGCCAATGCAGACCGGGAAACTGTCCCGATCATCACCGGGCCAGAAGGTAGCTCCATTACGGCGATGGTCGCCAGTCTCGATTTCACAGGTGCATTACAGGCGATTGAAAGCCTGCAATTGGAACTCGAAAAGGACTATGGCGAACTCGCTTTTGCGAAGCTGCGAGAGTATCAGCAGAACAGCGCACCAGCCGTAAAGACGGTGTTAGGTGATGCGATTGATCGCCTGACCGAATTCAACTCCAACCTGGATGCACCCCTAACGCGGGCGATGCAAATGGCTTGCACCATTGGCGGGTTGGGGAATTACCAGAATTTTGAGCGCTTTGGAATCGACAGTTACGACTCTGGTGCTCTCGATTTTTCGATCAAGCCGCGCAACATCGTTTTAGACGAGTTGAGCAAATTTGAGCGCTTGAATATGTACAAGGACACGGAAGCGCCGCCGCGCTGGATATGGCTGGAACTCGGAAAGACTGAGGAAGAAGTTGCCGAGGGTGAAGCCTACGTTGAAGGTCAGAGCATGGCGGTAGCAGGGCAGGTAGGCCGCGCCCTGGCCGCTGCACAGACCAACCAGAATCAACAGCAGAACCTGTTGACCAGCGGACAGCAGCAATCGGGTAATGGTAACGGGGAAGAAGACGAAGACCAGGATGAGGAGCAGCTTTAAATGGCGCACAACGACATTCCTCAATTCGGTGACGTGTTCGGGGCCATTGCAGCGGTAGAGCGGCTCCGCATATCCAAACGGGCCAAAAAGCAGCTTCAGAACATGCTGGCTGAAGCATCCACCTTTGAGCGCACCGATCCTGAGCGCACCGAACCCACCCACAAGCAGAACATACAGACCAGTATGGAACGCTATACAGCCCACACATTGGACGTGGTAGGGCGGGCGGGGAAGGCATTACGGAATATGTCCAAAGAGGAATGGGATCGGCTGGTCGCAGAAGCCAACGAGGGACGCGATGACCAAAGCCCCTGAGCTTGACGACTGGATTATCAAACTGGTAGGCAAGGCAGCAGGCATGTTCTTCCTGGATGGTTGGACAATCAAGGTGTTCCCCAAAGGGCACCCGTCGCAACCGGAGGGACACGAGTCCGCTGATGGGCTAACCAAGCTGATCAGCCAGTACCTGGATGCCGTTATGTACTTTGACCCACTTTTGGAACCCGACGAATACGGGTTCGAGGTGGGATTGCACGAAGTCTTGCATGTGGTCTTCAACGAACTGCGAGAAGCGACACACCAGATCGCCAATGCAACGCCCGACGCAGATCGATTCATGGAGCTTTACGAGTTTGCCGAGGAACGCGCGATTACGACTTTAGCGCGCGGCATGGTGCGCCAGTTCCAGATTGCGGCATGGTTGGATAAGACCGAAGTGGTCAGAGAAGGGCAGGGCGATGAGCCATGCCAATCGACGCCGTAAACACCAAGCTCCTGCAAATCCTGGCACTGCTGTATCGCCAAGATGAGACAGACCGGGTAGCCATTGAGTCCAAGCTACTCGAACAGTGCAAACAGTCATGGCGGAGTGCAATCCAGGCCGAGGCGCGCCGGTTCGGATATATCGGACCTGTCAGCGGGCCAAACTACATTGATCTGGCGTTTGCCAAAGCGGAATGCCAACTGGACTCGACCAGCATAGTCCGAACGTGGAATCGGGATGTAGAGAGACAGCTTGTACGGCTGTTTAACGAGAACCCACGCGGGAACCGCTACTACTACATCAAAAACATGGAAGCGTGGGCCAGACAGCGGGCCACCTGGAAAGACCCACAGATTTCCATCAAGACCGAATACACGATTGTAGGCTATGCCAAAGACCGTTTCTACCAAGAGAACGGCATGAGAGGCGGCTTATACAAGCTGGTAGGCCCGCCGCCCGTCTGCGACGAATGTATTGATCATATGGCGATGGGAGTTGTTGGTCAGGAATATGTGGATCGTAACCCCGCGCCATTCCATCTGAAGTGTACGCACACATGGCAGCAGATCAAAGGATCGGTTGCCTATCCCCCGCCCAACGAATTGTGGGTAGGGGGGTAAATCCAAACGTCATCTTCGGGTAGAGATGCCAAGTCTGCCCGTTCAATAAATCAAGGAGCGTTCACAATGTTTGAATCGTTACTTTTCCCCCGTGTAAGCCTCCTGTGGGATGCTGATAACGGGGCTGGCAGCGGTGGTAGTGGGACTTCCAATGCAACACCCCCCGGTAACGCTGGGACCGGCCAGAACACCAGCGGTGGAAGCCAGACGCCCCCACCTCCCAACCCGGCTAATCCAGCCCATACGGGTCAGAATGGCGGCGCTGCGGGTAATCAACAGCAGCAAGGCCAGCAGACCCCGCCCGCCGACCAGAACCAGCAACCGCCCGCTGACGCCGTATCGATGCCCCGCGCTGCATTCAATGAGCGCATTGAAGCCGAACGCCGCGCCGGAGTCCGTGAACTGCTGAAGGCATTGGGTTTTGAGTCCGTTGAAACGCCTGAAGCGCTCACAACGGCTCAAACAGAAATGCGCGGGCTGCTGGACTATGCTCGTCAGCAGCGCCAAGCCAACATGACCGCTGAGGAACGCGCAAAGGAACAGATCGATACTGTCACCGCGCGGGCGACGAAAGCCGAAGGCCAAGTCACCACACTCACGGCGGAGCGGGATCAAGCCCGTACTCATTTGCGGGCGTTTGTGCAGCGATCTGTGATTGTGGAAGCGGCGGCACAGGCTACCTATCCTGACGATGTGTACGCCTGGATTTTGCGCGAAAAGCCCGACGATGTTGCCAAGATCATCAAGGCCGATGTGCCGCTCTTTAAAGAGGATGGCACATTGAACGCAGATGCTATCGACAAAGACACGGCGAAAAACGTGGTTGTGGAGTGCCAGAAGGCGCGCCGGGAATGGTTCCGTACCGCGCATGTAGCGATCCCAAGCAGCGGGAACGCTCAACCGCCTGTTCGCCCTGGTCAGGGTGACAGAAAGCAACAGATTGCAGCCGAAAATATCAAGCTGTAATCAGTAGTCATACGTTCAAAAACATCCAGAAAGGACAACTTTCACAATGGCTGATTTAGCAGATGCAACCGTGTTCAACCCGGTTTACGACAATGCACAGGTGCCGTTTAAGCAATTATCGGCTCCCGTTGCGGCTGACTCTGTGAAGGGCCAGCCCATGAAGTTCAACACCACCACCGGCAAGCTCGAAAAGATGGTGACGGGTGACAGTCCCTTTGTGTTTGCGGGCCTGTTGGAACGCGACACCAAAGCGGGCTATATGGGCGTGGCTTTTCGCGGGCTGGCCTATATGGAGAGCTTGGGCAGTCTCACGGTAGGGCAGGTATTGGCCCTGAGTGCCAATGCGGGCAAGATTGCTGATGGGCAGACGGGCGTCAAAGCGATTGCCCGGATCGTCCCGCTGCATGTCAGCGGTGGTACGGTCACAAAGATGATCGAAATCTTTGACCTGCCGATCACCATCGCCTAACCCACTTCTCCGGCTCAAAGTCAATCCATATCAGCGCGTATAGTCTCGTTTAGGAACAATTCAGGAGGGCAAGATGCCTTTAGCACCAGGATTTATCGATCTTGAATATCTGTTCAGCCGGAACATCACAGATGAAGTCGGCTGGCAGGTGATCAATGATGCCGTTACCCAGTCGGCACAGTTACATGCCGCCGCGCTCGATCAGCAGTTGGCGCTGTTCTGTGAAGCGATTGATCCCACGAAATTCCAGTACAAGTTCCGTCTCCCTGTGACGGTTGAAATGCAACCGCTACAGGGTGCGAAAGACAGCCCCGCGCCCGTTCGCGGCTATGACGAATACGACATCGCTGTACCGATGCTGGATGTCGGCTTGGCCTGGGGTGATGATCGTAAGAGTCGCGCCTACATGACGGTGGAAGATGCGAACAACAACACCTACAACGCGGCTCAGGCCGACTCGCGTTGGCAGCGCCGCCAGATTCTGACCGCCTTGCTGTATGGGTCAAGCTACCCGTTCTCCGATCCAGACAAGGGCAGTCTCACCATCAAACCGCTGGCGAACAGCGACACGGACAAATACAACCGCAAAGATGGCACCGTGAGCACTGACAACCACTATCTGGCACAGGCGGCGGCGATCTCGTCAACGGATTACCCGTTCGATGACATCAACGACGAATTGACCGAACACCCGGACAACATGGGTGAAGTGGTGGTTTACACCGCCAAAAACCTCGCGTCCAGCATCAAGGCATTGCCGGACTTTATCCCGTTTATTGAAAACACCCGCGTGCAGACCGGTTCCAGCACGGACGTGCTGAATGATTTCCCGGTTGTGCCGCTCGGTGATCGTCGCATGGGATACCTGGAAGATGGCGATTGTTATGTGGTCCGGTGGGATGCGCTCCCCTCGAACTACATGGTTGCTATGATGACTCAGAACAGCAAAAAGCCTCTCGCCTACCGTGATGAAGTGGCTCAGAGCCTGCGTGGTCTGCGCACCGAACTGAACAGCGCCGATGGCAACAGCAGCGTGACCCGCTTGCTGCGCACGCGCGGCTTTGCGGTTCAGAATCGCGTGGCAGTTGTGGTTATGTATATTGGCGGTGCTTCTTATACGCCGCCGACTGGCTACGCCACCGCTCCCAACCTGTAATCCAGGCGCTTTTGCATGAGGGGCAAGTCACATATTGCCCCTTATATGCTGGTATAGAAGAAAGGCCACACATGGCAACAAAATCAGAAATTCAGCGCGGGATGGAAAATGCGCTGGCGCGACTCGAAAAAGCACTATCTGACATCAGTCAGGCAGTGGGAGAAGAGTCGAAAACAACCGCCTCGATTACCTACCGTCGCAATCCCGAATACGAACACATGCTCCGCTACCAGATGCTGGCGGATTGGTCTGAAACGCTGGCCGCGAAAGTGACCGCCGCGCCACAGGCCGAAAACGAGGGTGAACAACCGCCAACTGAAGAAGGCGGCAAAAAGGCCACGAAAGTCGCTGGAAAGTAGGTTCTCATGGCGACCCCCTACGCAACTATTGATACTGTCCAGGTGCTGCTGGATGAAGCCAGCGGGCCGGGGCTGACGATTGGCCCTGATTCGCACCCAAGTGAAAGCAGTGTCCAACTGATGCTTGACCAAGCGGGGGCGGAAATCAACGCCATTCTGAAGGCGCGTGGTTATGCCACCATCCCGGCCACAGGCGACGATGCCACCATGATCGGTGGGTATGTCACCATGATCGTTGCCGCGCGGGTTTGGAATGCCGCCTATGGTACGCCTGACGATGTGCCGGAGCGGATAACTGGCTGGGAGGAAGCATGGGAGCGTTTCATTGACATGCTGACCGATGGCCGGATCGTGCTCATGGAGCAAGACCCAGTGAGCGGGGATGTCACCCGAAAGCTGCGGGTTCAGTCCATGCGGCTGAATCTACACGTTAGGCGGAACTGATGTACAGCGCTGAAGTCCTGATCGACCTGGATAAGCTTATTCAGATACAGGACGCGGCTGAACAATTCCCGGCGATCATTGATCGTTACGTCCGCAAAGACTTAGTGCCGTTCATTCGCCATTGGGTAGATACCCGACTGCGAGTGGAGCCGGGGCCAGTGGTTTACCCGATCAAATGGACCTCAGAACGTCAGCGGCGCTACTACTTTGGCGTGATCGCTGTCTACAACGTGAACACCCATGAAGTAATGCCCTACAAACGCACCCACCAATTGATTCACGATTGGCATGTGTACGGGGATTACAAAAAGGGATTCCGCAGTGTGCGAGTGGTAAACGATAACCCCGTTGCCCAATATGTGTTTGGCGACGAAAAAGGGAAGCATCAGCAAAAGTTCCACCGCAATACTGGATGGGCACGCGGCGTAGAACAACTGCAAGCCCTGGCCCTGGCAACGGATGATCGGATCGATGATGGCTGGGGATCGATCATGGAAGAGATGATGCTGGCAGCAGCATAGGAGCCTATATGGAACAGAATAAAAGCGGCTTTGAATATCACGATGGGAAAGACCTGATCACCACCTCTGATGTGTCGGCACTGTCGCACGCATCGGTGGTATTAGGGTCAATCACGATCCCGGTTCCGGGGGTTCCTGGTCTAAGCCTCATTCTCCAACAGGGAGAGGCGCTTAATCTGGATCAGGACATCCAGGATGCGCTCTATCGCCGCGCCAAAGCATGGTTGATCGAAACCCACAAAAAGGGGAAGGTTCGGCGGGCCAAACCGGAACCTGAAATTCTTCCTGAACCAATAGAGCCTGAAACAGCAGATGACGGGGCAGGGGAATGATCAGCCTCGCCACCTTCGTTAAAGCCTACGAGGATACCCGTGATCGGGTACTCGAACTGGAAAAGCTGGCTGTGCCCTGCAACGCCTTTACCAAGTGGGTCTGGTGGGCACAGGATACTCCGTTCTGGCTCAATGGACCGGGGGCAATGCCTAAGCCTGACATGGGCCGATCCGTGCTGAAATGTGAGTTCAATTTCCGAATGCGGCTTGTCATTGCGCATTCGTCGGAATTGGTTCGTGAGGACCAACTCAGCGGCAACATACAGGACCATGCGTGGCAGTATATTGCCGCTACCAACTTCCTTGCAGCACAGTACCCAACTTTGAATCTTCCTGGCAAAACGGAACTGTACTGGATGTCGCCAGAAGGAATCACGCTGCGCACACCGATAGGGGTAGAGGTTAAATCTCTCTCTCGCAGCACGTTTGTAACTTTAGAATTCGAGCTTACAGCGCCGGTTGAATTCAACGGCGAAGGAGAATAGTATGCACGATCAAGCATCTTTGTTCGGTATTGATCGGATGAGTATCGGCCTGCTGAACACGAACGGTATCCCTATGGGGTTGACCGGTTCCCTAGAAAATGGCGGCGGCTGCGGAATGTACGAAATTCGCGGTGTGAGCACCAGCGAAATCGCAGAAGGCCAACCCGAAATCAAGACCTTATCGGGCAACAGTGGCCGAGTCAAAAGCTCTCTGATCTTTGAAAATAACGAGGCTCCCAACGGCGTTATCAAGGGCATTATCTATGATATGGCCCTGGCTGCGGCGGTACGCGCGCTGAAGGTGCGCCACATGGGGGCGATGTCGCTGCTCCTTGAAGGAGCACGAAAGGGCGTCTTCAAAGACATTGGCGCGATTGTCACCGGGAAGGGTGTTACCCACACACCGGGGAAAAAGGGAACCATTTACTGGGGCTACTACATCCCCAATATGGTTTTTGCCCCGCTGCTGACTGGCCCTATGCCGCAGAAGGAAGGGATTGAAATCGAGTTTTTTACTACCGTAAACGGGTCGGACACCCACTTGTGGGGAGAAGCGCTGTCCAGCGACACCGACGGTAGTGATTATGCTCACATGATCCGCTTCACGTCGCCTTACCCGGTCACGATGGAAACCATCGTCGGGGATGGCACCAAAACCGTCTGGACTCTGAGCAAGACTCCGGTGGGATCGGATGCTGCGACACCACAGATCGCGTGGGTGTATAACGCGACGGATAAGGCGATGGAAGTCACGACAACCAACTACACCATCAACCCGGCAACCAAAGCTCTCACCTTCCTGACCGGTCATATTCCGGCTGAGGGCGACGTTTATTGCATTCCGTACTGCTACGTCGATTAGCATGACGACTCCAGACAAAACGCCAGAGGCCACTATGGGCCTCTGGCTTACCAGAGAATTTAAGTGGCGATCTGTGCGGGGAATCGTGCGAGAGCAGACGGTTGGGGATGAAATGCGCAATGCGCGTATTTTGGCTTTACTTCCACCGGCTCAGGATCAGAATGAACGGGATTCTCAGATCGCCTTTACCCGGATCGTCACCCAAACAATAGAAGTCACAGGTCTGGACGTGGTATTCCCCGACGAAGGGGCTGGCCCTGGTCAATGGCTGCTGTTCTACGAGGTGTTCTGGAAACGAATGGCAAACGGACTCGCGGGCGTGTGGCTGGAAGCGATCAGCGATGTCGATCAGCCTGAAGGTTCCCGTGAATATTGGCCTACCCATTTTTTGACTGACGAGGAAAAAAAAATCCTTCTCCAAAGCGGTCTGCTCACGAATGGGAAGTCTACGAATACTTCCGAACCTTTGATGACGATCCCGGCCTCATAACGCCGCCCGACGAATACTTTTTCAACAACTGGTCTAAAAGCAAGCTGCTGATGGAAGCAATGGTGCGTTCCGATTACCACCTGATTCCATACTCTCCAAACGTGCTTGAATGGCCTATGAAGTTTTACCTTGATTCGATGCTGTTTTTGCGGTGTCTGGCCGCCGCACGTCAGCGGAAAAAGATGCCCGCGTTTGCTCAGGATGCCCTGAGCGATCTCGAAGCAGAACTACAGGAAAGCGAACTCACCGATGGCTGATGAACAGAAAAAAGTTGACATACTGTTCAATATAGTTGACAAAGGCGGGAAGCAAACAGCGCAGTCGATTCAGGCGTTGGTTGATCGCGCCAAAGCAATGAATGAGCAGACCAAAGCAATGAAGGCTGAGAGTCGCGCGCTGGATGCTCAATATAAAGCGCTGGCCGAGTCAATCCTCCTGACATCGGGTGGGTTCGAGCGGGCCGAAGACATCACCGCCGATCTCAACAACGAATTATCTCAAATGCTGCGTCAACTTGACCTGAACGAATCGCAGGTCAAGAGCCTCAATTCGGCATTTGGTAATTCGGACGGTGTTAAAAAGTTCGAGAAACAAATCCGGGACGCCGCAGAAGCATCTGAACTCTACGGCGATGCGTCCAGCCGATTCGCCTCGATAGGGGGGTTAGCGTCCGGGCTGGGTGCTACGGGCCTGAGCAGCAATATTATGGCGCTGTCGGACGCGCTGGACGCCGCAGAGGGCGTCAAACGGCTAAAAGCAGAACTCCCCGCGCTGGCAGAGAAGCTAGGTTTGTCCACCCAAAAACTTGTAGGTTTGGGGGCGGTTGCGGCGGTTGCGGCGGTTGCATTCGGGATCGTTAAAAGCGCCCTCGAAAAAATCTATGACACCAGCAACAAATTCTCGCGTGCGTATCTCTCCTACGAGGAAGAGTACTGGAAGATTCGCACGAATGGCACAACCGAAAGCGCGAAAGCAGCGCTTGACCAACAGCAAGCCGAACTGAAGGCCAAAGAAGCGCGGCGGGATGAAATCAAATACATCCTGGATCAAGCCGAGGCGTCGGAAGGCGCGGCGGGCGCGGCATATGATGGTGTGCAGGTATGGAATTCAGCGGCGGGCCTACTGTCGGACAGCCTGACGATTAACGCGGGCGGAATGCGCGATTTCGAATCCGAACTGAAGACGTTGGATGAAGAGATTACCGGACTCCAACTGTCTACCAATCGCCTAGCGTCTGATCTCGCCAACGGAACATTTATCGCTAACGACATGGCCGAGATGGAACAGAAGATCGCGGATGCTCGTCTGGCCCAAATTGAGGCACAAAGCGACCTGTGGGCACAGTCTCAGACTTGGACAGAAGAGGAACTTGATTCCCAAATCGAGAGCCAAAAAACGCTTCAAAAAGCAGCGCAAATGAGCGCTGATGAAATGAAGCGAACCGCTGATTACGGTGCTCAATATGCCGATCTTCATCAGTCTGAGATTGACCAAGCAAAACAAACGCTGACTGAATATCAGGGGTCACTCCAAGCTGCGCTTGACGCGAAAGATCAGGCGTCTATTGATTACTGGACTAAAGAAGTCCAACGACAGCGCGATCTGGTCACGGTGATGGAAGCGCCGATTGTGGAAGGGCAAAAAGCCGCCGCTTCCATGCAGCAATACGCGGACGCAGTAGACACCTACGCCAAAAACATTGAATACATGGATTCAACGCTGCGTGGGGAGGCTCAGGCGCGGGACGCCGAGGCCAAAGCTACCCAAGACGTTATTGACACCATTGACCGGGTGACAAAGGCCAATGCTGACGCCGCTTCCATGACTCGTGAACAAGCAAATCAGGAGTTGGCGAGTAATCAGATTCGTGAACAAGCAATCCAGGCGTACTTGGATGATTTGCGAGAAGAAGCCAAAACCAATGAGGCCGCAGCAGCACAAGTAAGCGCTTACGAAGAGGAATTGAAGAACCTACAGGCGCGGGATGCTGCGATCACCGAGGTTATTCTTCCTGAAATCGAGGCGCGCGAAAAAGAGGCTGAGGCGATCCAAGAGCAAAAAGACGCGATTGAGGCGGCTAAGAAAGCGGCTGAGGAAGCGGCCAAAACACAGCAAGCGGTTGCCGATCTCACCAAACAATACAACGACGAAACTGAGAAGATCGAGCAAAAACGCCGCCTCACGTCCGAACGTGAGCAGCTTGATTGGATGCGCAAAGAAGCGGCGGCGCTAGCGAAGCATTATGCCGATCTCGCAGCAATTGACGAACGATTTTATGAACAAGAGGCGGATGCACTCGACAAGATCGCTGAGATTACCACTGGCAGCGACAAAGAAGAGTTAAAAGCCCAAGCGGAGTATGCCCGCGAATCCGCACGCCTTGCCAAGCAGCATAAAAACAAGATGCTAGAGATTGAAAAATCTCTAAGCAACAGCTTGGCCGCGTCAATTGAAGATCGCAGCGTGGGGGCTGCGATTGAAGCGGTGCGCTCCGCCAAGCAGCAAGCGGAGCAGGAACAGCAGAACTACGAGGATCAAAAGGCTGAACGCGACGAAGAGTACAAGCTTCAGCTTGCAGAACTCAAAGAGCAGCGGGACGAAAAACTTAAAGCGGCTCAAAAAGACCTCGAAGACCTACGCGAGAAACACCGCAAAGAGCGTGATGCCGCCATTGCCGCATTTCAGCAGCAGCGCCAAGAGGCCAGCCAACAGCGCCAGATCGCGCTGAATCAGCAGCGCGAAGATTGGCGTATTGAGGACACAGAGCGCCAGACCAATTTCCAGAATCAAGTCAATAAACTCACGGGACACCATACCAACACCGAAACAGCGACCAGCAACCATTACACTCGTCTCGGAACCATCCATTCAAAGGGGATGGGAGATATTGAGGCGGCGGTCAAGAAAGCGTATGAGGGCATTGAAATGCCTGATAAGGGTAGTGGCAGCACGGGGGGCAGCGGTGGAACGGGGAAGGGGAGTCTTCCTGGCAAATATGGCTTTGGCGGCAGCCCGAAACCCGGATCGATCGGGTATGTAAATGATCGGGGTAAAAAGGAGCCAATCCTATTCCGGGGATACAACCAAGTCTTTCCCGATGATGCTTCCTTACTGAACTTCCTCGGAGCGGGGAAGGGCGGCAACACGATCAGCATTGCATTGGACGCGCCGATCACGGTAGGGACAGGGGGCGATAAACAGACTGCCAAAGACATTGTGAAGGAAGTTGAAGCGGTGATTATCCCCAAAATAGCAGCAGTGACTGAGCGGGCTTTAGCACAGGCAGGTAGATAATGCCCACACAAGAAAAGATTGCAGCGGGCCATAACAACATAGCAGGGCTTATGAGCCTGTATGAACTTGAAAAACCCTGGTTCAAGCGTTACCGCCTGGATATGCTCACCGAATGGCATGACGAAGAGAGCCGGGTAGCAGACGCCAACCGAAACTTGAAAAAGATCGGGCGTCCCTGGATGGCGATCATCCTGCCTGTGATCTTCACTGAGGAACGTCAGCTTTTGCGCTCACTCTGTCCCGGCGAAAATGCGCCGGTCACAGTTCAGACGCTAAACAAGCGCCTAAACCACTACTTCATTTACAACGGCATGATGCAATGGCCGGACTTCGACAACGAAACCGACATCGATGGCCGGTGGGATGACGTTCGGATCAACATCATCGATCTGGTTCGTGTCGCTTCTTTTTCGCGCGCTTTTGACATTTCATTTGGAGTGTAATGATGGCTAACACACGGCGCTCTTTATCTGATCTATTGGCGCTTCTGGCTGACAACTTGGACGGTGCAATCAGCGCTCAAGACCTGCGCGATCTGCTTATTTCTGTGATGGGTGCGCGGCGGGTGGCGTCAACCGTTATCAGTCTTGACCTTACGACTGATCATGACATTGTGGAGGTGGATGCCACGAGCGGAGCACTCTCGATCAACCTACCCGCAGTAGCGGTGAGTGCTCACAAGGTATACAGCATCAAGAAAATTGATTCGACAGCAAACATCATCACCATCGAAGGTTATGGAACCGAGTTGATTGATGGTGTGTCATCAAAAGCCCTAAATACCCAGTACCAGTGTATATCGGTGTACTGCACAGGCACTCACTGGGGCGTCTTATCGTGACTCCGGTGTCTGACTTTGATCAAATGGTTTTGCGGGCTTGGCCGCAGGCGACAGATAAATACCTGTCGTTTTGCCCGCGCACGCCTGTATTCCGGGCTGACGTGGGCACGATCTCTTATGATGCGGATTCGCATGGTGCCTACGAACTGACCTATGCGAACACGGTGCTTGGGGCATACCAGAACATATCGGCTGGTTTGACGGTGGATTTTTGGGGTATCAAGTGGCTCACCGACGAACCCTATTTGCTGGGATCGGCGCGAATCCGCAAAAACGCCACGAGCACCAAGATATTCATTGGGGAGATGGCACAGGGGGAATTGAACCTGGATGCGGCGCAATACTTCGTAGTGGTCAATGAACGCCGTATCTGGCAGCGCTTACCCATGTTGCGCGAGGGCAAGATCAACAGCGCGAATTATTACAATTCCTTCGCTGTGTATAAAGACTTTGATCTGGCCTACACCGATGAACATTTAGCGTTTCGCCCGGTGATCAACGTCGCCTACAAGCCCGCTGGCTGGTGTGATTTGGGTGGATACCGTAGTGTGCGCCTGGATGCCAGTCAATGTTATTCGCTGGCGACCTCAGCCAGTGTGAGCAGCATTCTATGGCACCTAGACGACTGCGCATTGCAGCCCGGATATGCCCTGACCGATTGGGTGATTGAAATCCTGGCTCCGGCTGGATTCCGGTATATCTCAGCCACCGTCACCGACACTGCCGGAAAGCAATCTACGCGATACGTGCCTGTATGGGCACACGACGCGACTTATCCCCCGGTTGTGCCCACCGACATCACCAGAGACACCGCCGATTGGAATTCCAGCCGAGAGATGGAATTCACTTTTGTAGGTGAACACGGGGAATACGCGCCTGATAAACTGCCAAAGGGAACCCACGTCTGCTACTGGGAAGATGCGATATTCGCAGAAGAACCCGCGCCGGAGTCCTATCGTGGGTATTTTGTCGGTTGGGCGAATAAAGAGTCGTCGCTGATCCAGAAGGGGGCAGGGGAGTATCGCCTGTCGGTAGCCGGTCCTGCATGGTGGCTTGATCAGATTGACGGCTTCCTGGATATGTTTTTCTACCGTCCCAGTCCGGCCACATGGTACGAGATGGCCGGTCCCACCGACGAGCGCGCGATCTTCAGTCTACTCAAATACAACTCCACTGCGTTAGACCTAATCAACCTGCATGTTGCCGGAATAGTGGATGTGTGGGGGCAGGAAGCCGGGAGCGACTACGCCGCGATCAAAGCGGCGCAATCGTCATTGTGGAAGCAAATCAGCACCTTAGCACAGGCGTGGTGCGGCTTTCCCGCTTGC
This sequence comes from uncultured Anaerolineaceae bacterium, assembly GCA_964472565.1. GTDB lineage: Bacteria > Chloroflexota > Anaerolineae > Aggregatilineales > Aggregatilineaceae > DATAMF01. Next base: position 35,230 of record CAYYNB010000018.1, on the reverse strand, counting down.
ACCTCAGACGGGGCGCTGTACCTGCGTAAACACCCGTCGCTGATGGATACCTATTCGTATCCGAACCGGGATGATCTGGAAACCCATATTCACCTTACCCCTCAAGATTGGACACTTGAAGACGGACTCGAAGTGTTTGACGACTTCGTTCCTAAAGTGGGGCAGGTGGAAATGGAGGGCAACACCTTCGATGGAACGACTAGCACGCGCCTACGGGTACGCGCACCGGGGAGAACGCCAAGCTGGGCAGCCGGGAAAGAAGTGCCGCCGCTTCAAATTCTCAGTTCCAACATGCTGACTGCTACCAATCAACTCCGTTCCCGTGCGGGGAACTGGTTCGCCTGGGTGAACAACGCCAACGCTGATATGCCGATCCAGTTGCTAGGCAATCTGGACGTGTTTGAACCCGCATTGCGTCAGATCGTCACCCTGGAAGCGGCAGCGGATAACCCGCGTGGGTTGTCGCTGCAAGACGCTCAGTTTGTGGTGAAACAAGTATCGGTACAACATGCGAAAGAGATCGGGCAACCCGGCAAAATGATTTCGCTTACGTTGGAAGCGGTGACAGAAGGGGAACGGGGGGAAAGTATGCCCATTGAAACCCAAAGCACCATTCCAACGGATTATGTGCCACCCGAAGACCTGTATCCGGGTAGTAACACCGGGGGAAGTGGCGACAATGGGGGCTATGGATCGGGCAAGGGCAGCGCGATCATGGCGCTGGCATTGTATACACCGAGTCCCAATGTTCGATCTGCGTCGATCATCCTCAAAACCAACTCGCTTGTGCCACCCGTTGTTTGGGAAGTTGTTCATACTGGCCTGCCTGCTCATCCAGACGGGTATAGTGGCGTTGTGAATCGAGTCCACGCTTGCTATCTCGATCCGTATGATCCGGGTACTTGCGTGATTGCTTCTGACGCGGGCGTTTATTACAACAGCAGTTGGAAAACCGGGGGAAGTTGGCAAGTGGTTGCCACAACCGACCAACTGAAAGCCGCTGTTATCGCCAAGAACGGCGCAATGGCAGACACATGGTATCCTGCGCAAATAGCCATGACTCCCGCTCAATCTGGCCTGATTTATGTGGCTGGCAGCCACACCTTATTCCCGACTGTTTGCGCCAGTATTGTCCGCATTCAGGGGTATAAGAGCGCCAGCCCGGTCCTGACCGCCAGTTACGGACTTGCTCTATCGACTGGCACGAATCGTTATCCAGAATTCAAAGGTCCGATGGATGGACTGAACGGGGCGATTGCAGTCAGCGTCACCGATCCTGACTATTTACTCATAGCAGGCCATATGGGGTCGTATCATCCAATCGACCAGAACCGGTGGGGCGTGTGGGGCGGATCGTTTAACAGCCCAAATTTAGGATCGGACGGCATTACGACTCGTTGGTTTGGCAAGTGGAGCGTCACCGATACCTACGCAACCGTTAATGAATGGTGGGGTGTTTTTCCATATATTCCAATGTTCAAGACAGCAGACGGGGCATACAACGAAAACACGGAGTTCTTTGTTGCGGCTGAAGGCAAAATCTGGCGCTGTACAACCAGTGCCTTAAATAGCTGGCTCCAATGGTCTGATCTCGGACCTCGAATCGATGCCACCCGCACAGACCGGCGCGGAGGTCGCATAGACATGATGGAAAACTCTCATGCTGGACTGCCAATGTATTTTTTGCGCAACGAGAGCCAGTCAGACGCTCAAACCAGCATGTACATTGGCGATCCGGTGGGCGGCTGGACTGAGGTTCCTTTGCCAACCGACATCCCGGTTGTCGGCTGGCAAGGGGGCTGGCCCGCAGCGGACAGCCAATATTACATTGGCGCTCAGGTGGTTAATCTTGAGCGGTTGGTGGCCCGGGGCGGAACCCTGCTTATGATGACCGAAGATCAGTGGACAACTCCGCTAAACCTTACAGGTAATGCATGGTCGCTGATTCCAAGTGCCTTGCCCTGGAAAGCGGGAGTCGTCCGTATGACGCCCCACTGGAAAGAATAAAATGACTGGCTACGCCGATCTCGAACGCACGCTCACAAAGCTTGCAACTCCAAAGAAGGCAGAGGATCGCCTTGCGTATTTGGGCTATGCTCATCCAGGCGGGCAATACCAAATCCGGGTAGGCAATAGCCCTACACTGGTCTGGATTCGATTGGTGCGCGGGCAAACCAGAAACGTTACTCAGGCGATTAACACCGGGAATGTTCCACACGTTCCCGATTTGCCAGTCAAATACGAGTTACGGGGGAACGAAGTTTACATCACAGGGATGCACGATACAGGAACCACCTTCTTAGGGGAGGGGGTTCCGAACTTCGTTGCAGATCATTCGCACGAGCCTGGATACATGGTCGATCCGGTCAGCGCGCGTCGGCTTCGCATGGGCTTGGTGCGACCTTATAAGGTTGACGGGGCATTCACCAACCAAGTTTACATTGAGCCATTGTGGTATGTCTACGAAGGTCAGACAAAATACTGGCCCGGTGGCACCTACGATCTAGATTCGTCCGTGCCACCTGTAATTGACATGCTCAGATGGGCCAAATTCGGGCTAAATCCTGCAACCAACACGATTGTTGTTACCTACACAGCGAGTTCGTTTGCTGCTCTCACCAAAACGCAATTGGCCGATCTGTCTTTCGGAGTCGATCCATGCATCCCGTTAGCGGGACTGCAACTCAAAGGGATGCAAGCGGCCATCGATGATGAATGGATGTTCGAGGATATATCCCCCTGGCGTAGCGGCATTGTAAGTGGGGGAGGGGATGTTGACGCCGCAGACGTAACCTATACACCACTCAATCAAGCCGATTGGGGCGGTGTAGAAGGTGAAGGTGGTTGGATTATTCCAGGCGATCCGGGGAATGTGGATGACGCGCTCGATCAACTTGCCGAGCGCGTGCAAGACCTGGAAGACGCGCCGCCTGGAAGCGGCGATATGCTGAAAAGCGTGTACGACTCGAATGACGATGGTCGAGTCAATTTAGCAGTTGATTCGGATACGGTTGATGGTCAACACGCGGCGGCGTTTGCGACAGCGGGACACAACCATACCGGGGTATATGCCCCTGTTTCACATGATCATGCTGGAGTCTACGCTCCGACTGCTCACACCCACGATGATCGCTACTTCACCGAAGCGGAGCATCTTTCGACCAGCAGCGGCGCGGGGGATGCGGGCAAACCGATTAAGCTCAACGCCTCCGGGCAAGTAGATGGTTCGATGTTGCCCGCTGGGAATGCGGTCATCCACCAGGCGCTGCTGTATTTTGCTGGTACGCTCGAAGTCGGCTCAAGCCCGCTGCGCATTTACAACGCCACTGGGACATCAAAAACTATCTCTAAGGTCTTCCTGGCTTGTGATACCGCCCCAACTGGCAGCGCGATCATCTGCGACGTGCATAAAAATGGCGTAACGATCTTCACCACACAGAGCAATCGCCCGCAAATTGCAGCAGGGACGAATACCGGCCAGAGCACCAGTATTGATGTGAGCACCTGGGCAGCCGACGAATACATAACAGCCCATATTGACCAGATTGGCAGCACTATAGCGGGTAAAGACCTCGTGCTGCATATCGTTTATTCATAGGAGATTGACATGGCACGTTTATTTTCGACAGGCGGGGAAGAACTTGATCCCAGCGTGGTATGGGATACGCTGACGACCAGCCTGGAAGCCAGTATTAGCTATCAGGTAAATTTCCTAAGCGCCTATGTACCCGCAGTGGTGCCTCGCACGGGCTATGCGTGTTGGCGGTTGGCAGGCAGCGGGGGCACCATTCGCCGCACTTTCACAACGAACCCCGCTGAAATTTATATGGGGTTTGCTTACTATACAGACGTGAATGAACGCACGGATCGCCCGATTCTGCTGCTGTACAACACCAATATTCGACTATATCACTACACGGGTGACACGTTGCGTGTGACGCGCGGCGGTACCCAATTGGCGATCTCGTCAGCCGGGATGCTCTCCAAATCAACGTGGCACTATATTGAAGTCCATCTCAAACCGCTCAATTCGGGCGGGGTTTGTCAGGTCAAACTTGACGGCATGTTGATCTGCGATTTTTCAGGTGACACGACAGACGGCGATCAATTCGTTTCTGGCATTGTTTTCCAGGCCAAAGATGTGCATTCCAATGGTTATGTGAGTGTCTTGCTCGATGATATTGTCGTGAACGACACCTCTGGCAGCGCCAACAACTCCTGGCCCGGACAGGTTCGGTTGCTCCCGATCCATCCCGCCGCTGCTGGTGACAGCAGTCAATGGAGCCGGACGGGTGTTAATTTGGGGAACAATATCGGCCAAACTCGACACTCCGCACGCGGGATTTTCGCCGTTCTGCAAACGGACACGGCTGAAAATACCGATCTATACATCGCTGATGTGCCCGATTTGCCCGCTGACGCGACGATTACCAATGTGATCGTCGCGGCGGTGGCCCGTAAACCCTCCGGGGCAGGGGGGATCGCGCTGCTGTGCAAGGGTGGCAGCACCACGCAGGAAGGCGCGAATCAAGCCCTAGCAGCCGGTTACAAACTCTACTCCGAAGCGTTTCCAGTCAACCCCGCCGACAGCGCAGCCTGGGAGGAATCCGATCTCACTGGAATGCAAATCGGAATCCGCGCCAAATGAAAAACGGGCGTGAAACCGATCTACTACTGGGGTATGTCGAATATACGGGGTCATGGGCCTATGACCCCCCTAGTACATTCCAAACCCAGCTTGAATCAATAGTTGGATATGCCGAATATACCCAACCATCAAAACGCGAAAGCGATCTACTACTGGGATATGCCGAATATACCCAACCATCAAAACGCGAAAGCGATCTGTTACTGGGATATGTCGAATACATCGGTACCACATCTTTTTCAGAACCAAATGCATCCCAGTATCAATTTGATGCTATACTTACCTATATCGAGCATGTCCAGCCGTTGAAAGTCGAAACGGAAATGTTACTGGGCTACATCGAAGTGGACTATTTCTCTTTCGAGCCACCCCCGCCAATCCCGCCGATTCTTTACGGATTCGGGCCGCTCGTCCAAATCAGCTAGGAGAGATTCAGGTGCAAATTCGCTCCCTTGTGCTTGCCACATTAATTTTGCTTGTCTTATTTCTGGCCCTGGCTTTTTACGGGCCAGTCGGAAGTGATTGGTTCTGGACATTCGATCCGGTGGCTGACAGGCTCATAGCAGGTCATACAAGCCTGTATGATGCGCAGGGGGGGGAATTCTACAATGCGCCCTGGGCAATGCTTATCATTGCACCGCTGGCACAATTGCCGATCCGGGCGGGGCAAGCGGGCTTGACCGTTTTGACTTTGATCGCGCTGATGACAGTGGCGCGCCAGTACACCAATAACCCGCTGCTGTTGGCATTGTCCCTGACCTCTGCTTATGTGGTGGATCATGTGCTCCGGGGGCAGGTGGATGCTTTCGCGCTGGCTGGCGCTGTATTAGGAGTCTGGGCAGTTCAAAATAAACGCCCGTTGGTGCTGTCGCTGGCGTTCTGGCTGATGCTGATCAAGCCGATCAACATTTCGCTGGCAATAGCGCTCCTGACCGTTTACACGCTCCGCCATTGGGCTTGGCGCGATTGGATGGTAGTGGGGAGTATTCCCGTGCTGTCTGTGCCCCTTTCCGGCCTTTTTATCGGCCTGGATTGGCCGCTGCGCTACTTCAACCATCTGCAAACTACTCCGCCCTGGCCCGGATTTGCAATCACGTCGCTGTGGGACATTTTAGGGGTGTGGGCTGTGATTCCCGCGCTGGCACTGCTGATCATTTTCCTACGATCTGCTTTGCAATCCGGGCCAAGTTATGGCATATTAGCTTTAGCGCTATCGATCAACTTATTGATAGCGAACTACGCCAACGACAACCACTACGTACTCCTGATCCCCGCGTGGTTATGGTTAGTCGAACGGCGGCGCTCCTACGCGCTGCTGTACCCTCTGTCCTGGTTGCCCTTAACTCGCATATGGGGCATTGCTCCCGAATTAGCCTATGCCGCACTGCTGACCGTAGGGCTATTGTTTGAGCAGCAGTTAGCTTATCGAAAACTCGCCACCTATCACCATCCCAAAGGGGAAACATTATGATCAAACTCGCCAAACACAGAGAGCCTACCACATGGGTGTAGGCGAATTCGTTCACGAACTTTTTCATTTATTCTTAGACAACTTAGGGCCAATTGTCCTAATTGTCTGTTTGGTTGCGGGTGTTTCCTTCGCAACATGGAACTGGTATCGCTCGAAAGCGCGTAAGGAAATGCAGCGTGACATCGAAGTATATGCCGAGGCGCTGAAGGATGTCACGACAGCGCTGAAAACATCCAACGAAACCCTCAGCGCCACACAAACCGCACTGGGAGAAGCGCAGGCCGAATTGAAGGTGTCCAATCAAACGAATGTTGAGCTTAATCGAGCGAATGGGGAACTAAAAGCCGCGCTCGAAAAAGCAGGCAGCAAGCTCGATGCGGTTGAAAAGCAATTGTGTGACTATCAGGCAGCAACGGCCAAATTATCAGGTGAGCTTGAGGCAGTCAAGACCTCAAAAGATGACATGATTGCTACCCTCACAGCCAAAATCACCGATCTCCAAACCCTGGTAGCAACGCTCCAAGAGCAGCTTCGCACGGGCGCGCAAGCGCACGCCAGTGAAGTGAAACGCCTGGAACTGCTGTTGAAGGCGTCTGAAGATGCCCGGTTGAAGGCCGAGGCCGATTTGCGAAACGTCCAAACGGAGATTGACGCCCTGCGCAAAGCGATTAAACAGCCAACCGAGGCTGAAGGTTCAATTGAGCCAGCCGATCCGGTGGAACCCGCTCAAGAGCCTCAAGAACCTACGGACACACCCGCCGAATCCCCAAGTGAATCCCTGGCACCAGCCAGCGAATAATTCTCTATCCGTCCGACATATCCATAGGAGGTTCATGTGAATCCGTTCTGGAAGTCCAAGAAATTCGTCTATGCGTTGGCGACCTTCCTGGCCGCGCTCGTGGTGTCAATTCTGCCCCTGTTTTCATCTGATATGAATCAGGAAACGGTTGACATGCTGCAACAGATGTTGCCGTTGATTTTTGCGGTGGGATTACTGATCATCACCGGCCATACCGTGACCGATGTCATGTACATCTGGAAAGAGGGGTTAACCTTTAAAAACCTGAAAGATGCCACCCATGAGTTGGTGGAGGCTATCCCCCTTCCTGAACAGGTTACAGGTAAAACGACACTTCCGGCAATCCAGCCGCCGCCGCCTGATTATCCATTTCCCGGTTACGATGTGTCCGGGGGGAGTGGGGCGGGTAGCTGACATGCGGCTAAAGTGGGCAGGATTGGTGGTCTTAGGGATGGTACTGGGTGCGCTCTGGCCCTTGATTGTGGGTACAGATCATCCAGCCAATCAGGTTGCGAAAAACGCAATTGCACAAGGAGCGGAATGTGAACCTAAGCGCCACATTTTTGATGTGCAGTGTGTTGGAACTGGCGAACCTTCACAGGGCATGTTGATATGGGGGCCGACAATCCAGGCTACCGTTCCTCCCACTTTAGCGCCGAGCAGCACGCCCTCACCGACTGTTCCTCCCACTAACACGGTGAGGCCATCTGCTACGCCTACACCCACCGCGACTCTAACGGTTGCGCCGACAGCCACACCGACATCTACGCCATCTGCTACGCCTACCGCAACAGCAACTATATCAGAAGATATGGGCTGTTATGGTACAGTCAAAGCCGAACCTGCATTGAGAGTGCGTGAGCATCCAGTAGATGGTACTGAAGTCGGGCGCGTGCCTGCGGGCGCGCGGGTGAATATCCGGGCTGTGGAATATGTTGAAATTACGGGCAACCGGATTGATGAGTGGGCCGAAATTGTCAGTGAGTCCGGGTTACATGGTTGGTCCGCTGCTTACTACGATACGGCGGTTTATATCGACTATGACATCAGCGATGAATGTCTGCTGGTGCGATACCCGGAACCGCTGACAATGGCGGTGGGCTGGCACGCGACCATCCCGAATATCGCCTATACCGATCTTGGCAACTCACTCTCCACACTGAAAGCAAAGGGAGTCCGTGTCGCAGTCAAGGCGGTGGATGATATTGCTGCTGCTCAACTGGCGCGCGATCAGGGTGGTTTAGCGGTGTTCCGAACCGTCCGGGCGGGCGATTGCTCGGATACTTCGATAGAGCCTGAAACAGCGGCATGGTTACGGCTGGTCGCACAGGGGCCATATTTGCCCGGCGCGGCGCGCGGATTCTGGATCGAACCAGACAACGAATGTAATGGTTATCTGGACAATCTACCCTGGCTGGACTCCTACCTGGCTGAATTGATCCGGCTCTATAGTGAACGCGGCTACCGGGTAATCTTCGCAACCATGCCGCCCGGATTCTGGAATAAAGAGCAAATCCAAGCACTCACTCAAACATGGGCCGCAGCCAGCCGCTGGCGGGCCTGCCTGGGCTATCATGCCTATGGCATTACTCCTAACCTTCGAGTAGCAGACAGCGGCATTTGGCTGGGTTTTCGGTACCGTCTGATCCACCAGTGGCTGAGTGAGATCGGCTATTCTTACCTCCCGATCTGCGCTACCGAGGTGGGCACCGGCTCAGGTCGAGAACCACCAGATATATCGGATTTTGCCACCTGGAACCATGCAGCGGGGCAGGATGGGATTTTACTGCTGTCGGCATGGTGGACCGCTGGCGAGTGGCAGGGCATGACCGCCAACGGCAGAATGAACGAAGCGGCCAAGCAATACTAATAAGCACTTAAAAGGGCGGGGAAACCCGCCTTTTTGATTCCCTATGTCCTTTGCGCGGTACAGGTACTTACTGTATAATGAGAGTATCTGATCAGTGATTGGAGGTGTAAATGCCGAGAAATCCAGAGAACAAAAGCATCGCCGTTCTGGTCACACCAGAACAGTTAGAGGTCGCTCATCAAGCAGCGGCGGGGCGCAACCTGCACTTGTCGGATTATATGCGTGACCTGCTCCGGCAGGATTGTGAGGCGCAAGGAATCGAGTTCCCCGAAAACCTGAAAAGTTGGGGAAGAAAGAGAGGAGAGGCATAAAAAACAAGAATCGACCCGTCTGCAAGGTGGGAGACGATGCAGAAGGGCCGATTAGCACAGAGCAAGTAATAGTGCTTCTGTGCATTGTAACGTAGGGTTTGATCGTCTGCAACAGAGCAAGAAAGGAATAGTGCAATGTCAATCGTTTATCTGTCTCACTGGCGGATAGCGCTGCTCGTGCTGGTGTGCGTGCTGGGTATCGCCTTGTGCCGCCTTGCTGTATATGGAGGCATATAGCCTGCTATGGCAAGAGCGCGACTTACAAAACAGGACTTACTCAAAACAGCGGCTGAATTGGGAGATAAGCCGGTGCTCGTCTGGTTTGGTCCGGGCTACTATGGCGCGAAGGTTCGGTTAGGCGTGACACTGCCTTTGTGGGAGAAGGTAGCCAGCGCTGAAGCTTCGAGTGAATTAGTGGAGCAGCGAACCTTAGCGTTGGGGTGCAAAAAGCCGAAACTGCTGTTTGCGCCTGATTCGGCACAGTTCAGCATTATTTATCCAAACCCACCGATCACAGAGCAAGAAAGGATTGAGCAATGCCTACCACCAGTGTCACCGCAGCAGCCCGCGAATTAAAGCAGAATCCACACGTCAAGCGCGTGGTCTATGTGCCCTTTGCCAATTTGCTGACCATTTGGGTTGATAACACGCTGACTATGCCATATGACTTTATGACGCGCGTGGGCGAATTGATCCACGAAACGGGCGCGGAGATCATAATCGTCAACCAGGAGTTGACGGACGAAAAAGTGCCAGCCAGCGAATAACTACAGGCCCGCTTGTGCGGGCCTTTTATTTACTCCCAGCCGGGATAGCAGTTCCTGCTATGTCCTTTGATCGCCCCTCATCAGCCGTAGTACAATTAAATAGTAGGGTATAAAAGCAGCATATAACTCAGATAATCCGCAGTGAAATGCAGAAAGGTAGAACATGCGTGGCGAAATGATCATCGTTCAAAGTAATAATAGATTTGAGGAAAAGCGGTATCAATATCAGCACAGGCTTACGATTTTCGTCTATCTGCAAGCCGCGTTGAACCGTCATGGTGTCCTGACTGATGCCTCTTTCGTGTATTGGATTAATCAGCAGCGCAAACGGCGTACTGGGCGGGATCGCTTTACCCCTAAAGAATTGGCTGAATATATTCGATCTCTTGGGATCGAGGGTTGGACAGATCGCCGGGTAAGGGATGCACTGAAAGCGGGTAAGGGCATTTTGTGGGATGTGATCCACCAGGATCGCCATGATGGTCGGGGCGTGGTGTATGGCTTTCGCTCCAAAGAGCGCGTCATGGTGGCGTTGGGGATTGATGATCCAGGCCAAAAGGTACTCCTGCCTGATGAGGCATGGCAGGGCAGCTTGCGCCGGTGGTTGGCGTTCTGTTGGGAGGCATTTTCAGCCCATCATAACAGTAACGGGAAGCTGACACGCGAGAATTTGGCCCGCGAATTTGGTGTTAGCCGCCGCACCACAATTGAATACGAAAAGTTAACGGGTGCCGATCCATCACACAGTATAGGATAGCCGCCGCGACCTCACCAATTCAGAAATTAATGTAAGCATCCCCATCCCTAAAGGGAGGGGTTTTTCGCCCTCGTGCTTACCAGACTCAGCCCATTCAGGGCTACGTTAGAGGCGAATACATAGGCACTTCGGGATACCTCGGTGTCACTACTGCGGTTGCGACCTGAATCCCGAAAATGGCACCGTCGATCACATCATTCCGCTGCGGCGCGGGGGTAAGGACAACCGTGCTAATGTGGTGCCCTGCTGTCTGGCGTGCAATCTCTCCAAAGGAGATAAGACGGAGGTGGAATACCTTCACTGGCGAATGCTGGTGAGATGCCTAACGATAGTCGAAGAGTCGCAGATCACTGATGATAATCCGTACCGGAAAGCGCTCGAACCGCTTGACCTTCAAGTGTCCGAGTGCTCAGACCCGGAGGCAGTGACAAAGTTTGTGGTGATTTCCTGGCACGCTGAGGCGACTGGCATAGAAAAAATAACCCGTGACTTCCTGAAGGGGTATCGAGAGAGGGGCATGATCATCTCTACTATTAGTACCAAAGGGAGATCGTGGCATATTGGCTGGCTTGGTGGTCCGCTCTATCACTACTATAGTATGAGTTCACACGAGAGACGGGGTGGGCAATTAAAAGGGAAAAAAGCCAAGCATCCTGGTACACACCAGTAGCCACCCTGGTGCATGGTAGAAGCCACCTCTGGTACACACCAGTAGCTACCCTGGTGCATGGCATGATGGGAATCTAGATTCTTTTTCCAGATTATCTATCTAGAATCTCTTTTCTTTCTAGACAACATGGATAAAACAAATGACAGGAATAACACCTATTCTCTCTACCTATAATGGAATCCTGATTCAAAGCACTGGGAACAAAGATGCTTTGAGTCGATTAAAGCGATATGTATTCTATCTGGATACATATGGGCTGGAATGGTGGAAACCTGATCTAGCAGCATATCGAGACTACTTGCGCAGCCAACGGTTGGCCGAGAGCAGCATCCAGGCGCACCTGAGCACGGTTCGGGCCAAGTACCGCGCGGTGCTCCGCCAGCGCGATCTGTTCTATCGTCTCATTCCTCCTGCTCTGAGTGTAGCGGACTCGAAGTCAATGGTGGATGAAATCATCACCAGAATAGAGAACGCGATCCATCCCGACGAAGCGCGCACCAGCGTGATTCGAAAGCAGGACGTGACAGATCGAGAAAAAGTCTGGCTGACCGCACTCGAAGTTGCAGATTTATTAAATCAGCCGCAGAATTTATACGCAGCTAATGAACCTGTTGGATTGCGCGATGCGGCAATATTAGGGCTGTTGGTTTCAACTGGATTGAGAGAGGCTGAATTAGCCGCGCTCAACATTTCCGATCTGTATGCATCACGCGACGGTGAACAGTGTTTATTAGTGCGTCGTGGTAAGGGAACCAAGCAGCGCCTGATCCCTTATGGGGAATTTAGGCTGGGCTTGGAGCTTACTGAACGCTGGCTGGGCTTCCTGGGCGCACAGGGAGTAACCGATCCAGAACAGCCGGTGTTCTGGTCATTCTGGAAGGATCGCCAGAGTTTGAGGGGGCGGTTGTCTACCCGCCGCATAGGAGACATTATAGGCTCCTATTGGATACGGCGCGGCGATGTCGAGTTGACCTTTGCACCGCACGACCTTCGGCGCACGTATGCGCGATTACAGTATCTGGCCGGGATGGACCTGCTTAGAATCTCGCAGAATATGGGGCATACGAGTGTCGAAGTGACAAAGGGATATGTGGGAGAGCTAAACATCGAACACCGCCGCAATCGCAAGATTTTTTAGAGAGAGGGGTGCCATTTGGCAACACGAGAGGCAAGCAAACGGAGGGGGCGTGAAAAACGGTTGCTTGCTCAGGGCTATTGCGCTGACGCGAAGCTGCTGCGCGAGTCGCGCGTTTGGCCTGAGTATAAAAGCACATGGCCGGGATGTACCTGGATGAATTTGTATCTTCATCCGGTGGCACTGAACCACCAGTTGGAAATGATGATCATCGTGCCGTTCGAGTTAGGGGAGCTATATCGCCAGAAACGATTGCCAGCGATGCACAACTGATTACCCCTTCATGTATCTGACAATACCAGGGGATTTGATAGGAGCACCACAATGGGAGTTAGAATCATCATGTCAAACGACATTGATACAGGGATCGCTGAAGAATTCCAGGGAGATTGGATGCGCATTCCCTTCGCGGCAGAGTATCTAAAAATACACGAGAGCACCCTCTATAAGCAAGTAGACAAAGGCAAGCTGACTGTGTTAGTTGTCAGCCCGACTCTGAAACTTGTGTCGAGAAAAGAAATTCTGAATTGGCAGGCGGGGAAAAAGGGGCGACCTCGAAAGCGACGAGAGGGCGACGAGAAGCCTACGGATTAACAAACCTATTGGACCGCATATACATTAGTATGCGGTCTATTTTTTGTAAGAAGAAGTTTTTTATGGTGATTTTATCGTGTTTGCGCAGTTAGTTACTCCCGTACTACAATGACAGAGTATAAAAAAGTCGTGAAAATTGTAAATTTTTGAAGAATTCACACAAACAAATGTCTTTTTGACTTGACATTTATTTTAAAGAACGGTATGATCAGTCTCAGTTGAGTGATTAACAAATGATGGTAACAAAAAACGGGGCCGACCTTCCTGGCCGCGCCCCGCGCTCTTTAACATCCGCTCTGTTTTAGGTAGTGCATCTAGTGCCACTGGCCCTAGAAACCACGCAGGGCGGACTCGCCATCCGCCCCACCTGCACTACTTCGCATATCGATATGCTGTCAATTGACAAAACGAATCATAACAGAAAACCCGATCAATTGCAAGTATCCCGGTATGCAGGAGCTATATCACCAGACTAGAGTACCCCCTAACGTGATCCCCCTGGACACAGCAGCGACCAGGGCCAATGGACCGGATAAGATGGAACCTCTGACTGCTTTTCCTGACAGCGAGAGAAAACGCCAGATGGAAGTAGAGAGAAACTTAAGGGACCGAGGGGAGATACGACTGTAAGTGTGGCGAGTAAACGGTTCTGGCAGATAGCCCGCAGTAGGCTATCGAGAGGGATAAGGGCGAAAGTCACTCCCCCTATACCAAACGGGATTACTGTATAAATTTCGGGCTGACAAGTGTCCTGAGCACGCTGGTGCTTGGTGGGGTTGCAATACCCTGGCCCGTTCTACCAAGCCCTGGCTGATGTCAGGGCTTTTTTGTTGCCTAGAGAGAGGGGTGCCACATGCCATGTAATGGAGTAACAATCACGACTGCTCAGGTGAATGGGAACTTATTCAAGCACCTGACCAGCGGCGAAAATCAAACCCGGCTGAAAGAGTGGTTACAGACGCAAGGGGCTACAGTCAAGGTGTTTAATGGCTATCAGAGCGTTTTTGTCCGGCTTGGTTCGGTGGACTTCATCATTGACGGTGAGGATATTCGGGTGCGTTCCAGCACGCGAGACTACGACAAAGACGCGGTTGATAAAGTCCTGGGGCTGCTGCAACTGTACAGCGCAATGCTGGCCCAAAGCGACGTGATCAAATCCTTCACCGATATGCAACTTGAGCCGCGCGACTTCAAAACCCTTCCTGGCGGAACGGTGGAAGTGCGGATCAATCTCTCTGCTGCTCCCAGCGCGCCCAACATGATCTACCGCGAAACGGCGCGGGTTCAGATTGCGCTGGACGGGCAAATGAAGCTCATCACTGAAAACGGTGCCTATGAAGTGGGCAAGAAAAAGCTTGATCTGCTGCTGGGTACACTGGCAGGGCAGATGAATGTTGTCCCGTCCGGTGAATATGAAACGCACCGGCACGACAATGATCGAGAACAGCAGCGCCTTAGCTGGTAGCCATACCAACCCATATCATCCTGTATAATCGAGGGCGCACTAATCAACATCGTGTTGCCCTTTTTGTTTGAAGGAGCACAGAGCAATGGCACCGAAATTTTGGGAAGAAGCCCGCGAAGTTTTCCGCGCGGCAACGGCGTTTGGGTTCGTTCTTCATGGCGACGGAGTGAAGGATTACCCCGAACACAACGGTTATGATTTGGTTCCCTGGTTGCAGCGTAAGTTGATCGCCAATGAATACGACTTGGTGATCTGCTACGATCCGGCGAACGGAATCACCTTCCCCTCTGCTGGGGCTGAGGGAATGCGCAAGCTGTTTGAGAGCGAGGTATTGGGAGTAGCCGAGCAGAAGCAGCAGAACAGCGCCAACCCGTTTCTGAACGCCATGCAAGGCAATCTGTCATCCAGCAGCAGCGAGGTTGATTTGCGCCTCTCCTTGCAGGATGCAATGCCTATATTGGACAAGGCGATGAATTTAGCCACCCGCCAGAATCCGAAGACCAACAAACCCTTCAAGGTAGCAGTGATTTTCAGCATGGCAGACCTGACGTTTCCGGCCATGCCCACCGGTCCCCTACCCCCTGCCCTGGCCCAAGCATCGGCCTATATTCTGACGTGGCTCCGCAATCCCATTTGGCGCGTCAAAGATGCCCCCATGATCTGGTTTGTCACGCCCTCCCTGTTGGAAGTCGCTGAGGCAGTTCGTGAGGCTTATGCTATTCGACTCAACGCTCCGAATTTTGACGAGCGTTTAGCCTATGTCGAATTCATTCTGAAGTCCAACAATGTTGAGTTGGATGACGACATCACGCCGCGCCGTATTGCGGCCATGACTGCGGGGTTGCTGCGTATCCATATCGAGGACGTGATCGTGAAAGCGCGGATCGAGAACCGCAAGCTGACCGCCGCGCTTATCCGGGATCGGAAAGATCAGATTATGGCTACGCGGTTTGCCGGGGTGCTCGAAACGTCTGAAGCGACACGCAAGTTAGAGGATGTGGCCGGTCTGGATTATCTCAAGACCTTCCTGGCAAACGAAATTGTCAATCCGATGAAAAATGGCGACACAGACGGGATGCCGATGGGCGTTCTGATGGCCGGTCCTCCTGGGACGGGCAAGACGTACATTGCCGAGTGTTTAGCCGGGTCTGCGGGGGTTAATTTCGTGCTGTTCCGTATGAGCAATATTCTCGGTTCATACGTGGGTGAATCGGAGCAGAACCTGGAAAAAGCCCTACAGGGTATCCAGGAAATGACCCCGTGCATTGTCTTTGTGGATGAAGTGGAACAAAGCGTTCGCCGGGACACAGGCGGTTCTGGAAACAGCGTCATGGGCAACATTTTCGGGCGGCTGCTCAATGCCATGTCCGACAGCAAGAATCGCGGCAAGGTCGTCTGGTTGATGGCAACCAACCGCCCCGATCTGCTGGACAGCGCGTTTAAGCGCTCAGGCCGCATTGATGCCAAGTTTGCTGTGATGCCTCCCGACTCAGATGATGAGCGCGCGGCGATGTTCCTGAAAATGGCCGCCAAGAACCGGGTTCGGTTTGCCGCTGATGTGACTGACGAATCCCTGCGGACAGAGATCGCGCCGCGCTGTGTCGATTACACGGGCGCTGACATCGAAGTGATTGTCAACAAAGCCCGCAAAGTGGCCTACGCGAACAGTCACGACGATGTGACCCTGGATGACGTTCGCCACGCAGTCAAGGCCATTCGTATTCCGCAGAATGACCAGACACGGCTGATGATCGCCCTGGCGTTGGATGAAGTCAACGACCTTGACAATCTGCCCCCGTCCTATCGCCAGCGCTGGCTCAATGGCGAATTCGACAACGGCAGCAATGCCGCCGAGTCGCCCGCCGCTGAGGAAGTGCCCGGACGCCGCGCCGGACGCAGCGCTGACTTAGACTAACCAGAGGGGCGATTGCCCCTCTTTTCATATCAGACTATATAATCTGGTATACAACACTACTCGCCAATTACTCGCCAAAGGGAATGCACGATGGGAAACGATGATCTGACCAACCTCCGCAAAGTTCGGCCTGAGTGGGCAGATGTCATGGCACAGACGCTGTTGATTGATCTGAGCGTATGCCGCTGGCGCGCGTCGGTAAAAACGGACTGGGAGCAGCTTGGACTCCCCGCCGCCATTTTCAGCAAAGCGTTTACTCCGGGCGCGCGAAAGCTGCTCCCCGATAATGTGCAGAAGGAACTGGATCAGCTTGAACAACTGGCGCGCGAAACCCTGAAACGATTTGGTCTGAAAACGCTCTTTGGGGTGCTGATGCCCAAAGCGAAATACTTCGAGTTCAGCCGGTGGATCAAAGAAGCCAAGCTCGTCGAACTCCGTGATTTCCTCTATGGGAGTAAGGTGCCCGAATACGCTGATCTCACCATTTGGTCTGAAACATCGCTCTATGATCGCTGGTTCCAGTTGCGAGATGAGATCGCCGCCAATCGGGATGTCATCGTGAATCAAGTGGCGAATATGTATGACGGGGCGCTGGAAAACATCTGGCGGCGGCAACACGACATCACGCCGCGCACCCGACCTCTCGATACGGCTGAAGAACTTGCCTTCAGTGAATGGCTGGATGAAAAGAAACAGGCCATTGTCGCCAGCATCCCCAGCGCTGACTACATCAAAAACAGCTTCGTTTTAGAGTGGTCGCTATCCGAGGTGGAAACACCGCCCGAAGTGGTCAAAGCGGCCAAGCTGGACGTTCTGGAACGCCGTGAGCGCGAATTAGAGCGGGCCATTCAGCGCGCGGATACGGAGCGCTCACGGCTGGAACTGGATCGTCAGCGCCAGCAAGTGGTGTTGGATAAGCGCATTGCTGAAGAGATCGCCCGGACTCGTGACACTGCCGGTGCTCGTTTCCAGAAAGCGATTGACGAGATTATTGAGCAGCTTCAAGGCGCGCTCTATGAAATGATCCTGGAACAGCTTGCCTATCTGAAAGAGAAGGGTTCACTTCACCCGCGTAATGTGGGCCGGATCAATACGATGGTTGCTTTTGTGCAGGATAAGCTGGTGGGCCTGACCAATGACGAAGGTCTGAAGCGGGCTTGTGATGGGCTGGAAGCGCTGGCAAAAAGTGGCAATGCGACCAAAGAGAACGCCGGTGCGCAGGTGGAACGCACCTTACGCCAGATCGCGCTGGATATGAAGCTCGATCTTCTGGATGCCAACGTGCCCTCACGCAGCGGGCGCGAATTTGGTATCCCCGACGAAGCGGATCAAATCCTGTTGGAGCGTCGTCAGCAGCGCACGCTGTTTGAGGAGACGCCCGCCGAGGCGGATGATAAGCCGCTGGAACGTCAGGCGCGCCGCCTGGAAGCGGTAGAACCTTAACCCCCTCCCCCCGACATCCATAAGGGCACATGCAATCCGGTATGTGCCCTTTTTATTTGCACAAAGGACCGCTTATGATTGATGTCGAATACTACCTGGATCGTTCTATCCCCCGTGAATGGCGAGAGGTGATCGGTATCCTGATCGCCTTCCTGGTTGAAAAACTGGAAGGGTGGGCACCAGAGTCCTCGTTAGATGTACACGGGGCGGCCACTGACGAAGTGGTTACGCTTGGTCTTGTCCTCAATTATGGCCGCGCCTACGGGCATGATTTTCTTGTCTTGCCCGAATACCTCTCCTTCACTGATGACCAACTGCGGCGCGTAGGACGGTATTGGGCGCTGAACTTTACCGCCGATCTGGATCGGGAATTCATGACCTGGAGTCGGGAGCGAAAAGCGCTTAAAGCGCAACAGCGGAAAAAGAAACGCCCCGATTTTGACTTCTGATCATGGATTACCAGCCGAAACATCTCCATAAGATGACCCCCCGCTGGTTGTTTCCTTATCTGGCTGAGGGGGATGCTCTATTCGGAACCAAACGCTGGCAATACTGGTCAAATACGCTTTTAGACCTCCGAATTCCTGACGACCCGATTCCACAGGTCTTATTCCACAAAGACGCCAACGATCAAGGGGTACGCGAGACGATCAAACATATCGCCGGAGCGGTGACGGTGGGAGAACGCTTGGGCGGTTGGCGACACTCAGAAGTGTTTGAACGCCTTGTGATTTGGATTCTGCACGGCTTGGGCGATCCTGAATTCCTGAAATACGAAACCCCGGACAAAATCCCGGATATGCGTGTGCCTATCCAGGTGTTTGACGAGTGGTATGAGTATTTCCAGCTTGGCCTGTTGCAGAAAAACCCCTTTGATTACATGGCTTTTTTTGCACAAGGAGGGGCAAACAAAGACTTTAACGCCTACAAGGGCTTAGGCTTTTTCGCTACCCCCGCCGCCGTCTGCCAGATGATGGCCGAAATGACGTTCGGCGGTCAGCCCTTGCCCGAACACAAACGGGCCAGCATGTGCGATCCCTGCTGCGGGACGGGCGGGCTGCTGTTGGCAGCCAGCAACTACTCACTCAATTTGTATGGGGTAGATGTCTCGCTGTCGATGGTGCGCTATTGCAGGCTCAATTCCTGGCTCTACATGCCCTGGATGGTCGTCTGGCCTGATTTTGGCTTTATTGGCCTTCCGGTAAAGCACATAAAGCGCATTCTGTTTGATGCCCCTGCCCCTGCCGTCCTGACACCCGACATTGAAAAGGTGGCACCTATACCGATGCCACAGAACATCCTGACAGGAGAATTCAAGCAGACGGAAAAAGGGCAGTACGTTTTGCCGTTATTCGAGAGTCTTGTCCTGACGGAGTGACACATGCAAGCTGTTCAATTGTCTATGGCTGGGCTTCCATCGCCCGTAGATCGTGAATTCTTTGAAACGCCGTATGAGGTGTGCCAGTTCGTGATGGGGCACCTGTGGCACCCGCATTATCCACTGTCCGGGCGCTCGATCAAGATGATCGATCCGGGGGCTGGAACGGGCCACTGGGGTAAGGCAGTCAAGCAGTATCACCCGCGCGTGAAAGTGATCGGGGTGGATTTGCCCGAAGTAACCCGCGCGCCGGGGTATGACTACTGGTACTCCATGCGCTATCAGGAGTTTGCCGTCAAAGCGAAAAAAGCGGGTATCCAGTTCGATGTAGCCGGGTTCAATCCGCCCTTTCAGCAGCTTGAGGAATTTATCCCCATGACGGTTGATCTGCTCCGTCCGGGCGGGCTGGCCTTTGTCTACCTCCGTTTGGCAATTCTGGCCGGTCAGGACCGGGCAACCAACTGGTGGCCTAAACTGCCGTTTCGGGCGCTGACGACCCTATCTAAACGCCCCAGTCACACGGGGGATGGTATCAGCGATCCGCGTACTGAGTACGCGATTTTTGTTTTCCAGAAGGGATATACGGGCCTGCCGACTATCCTGCCCCCCTTCAATTTTGCCGACAAATCAACTTGGACATGGAGTGATGTCTATGGTTTCTAGTGCCGTGTTAGAAGTGCATTCCAGCACAGGGTTGATGGCCGCGCGCCTCACTCGCCTGGGATGGGACGTTCTGAAGGAAGAAGTGTGGGTACCGATGGATCGCGTTGCGGCGGAATACCAAGCGTTGGTGCCTACGAACCCCACTGATGCGCAGATTCACGAGGCTTTTGATCTGGCATATCAGCGCGTATTGGCCGATATGATCGGTGCAGTGGTTTTGGACTCGGAGGAGTAACGTGACCGAACAGCAACAGCAAACCCAACCCGTGATCACCGAAACTGGCCCCGTTGTGTCTACGAACATGGCAGCGGACGCTCAAATGCTACTGAGAATCACCGCCCAACAGCAGCGTTATCTGGCGCTCAGCCGTTTCAGGGATACCCTGTATGCGGGTAAAGACTACGGGGTTATTCCTGGCACCGAAAAGGCCACCTTGCTTCTGCCGGGAGCGCAGAAACTAGCGATCTTGTTTGAATTGCATGGCGAACCGACTATTGAGGAAAAGGAAGAGGATTGGACTGGTGAACGGCACGGAGGTGAGCCGTTTTTCCGGTATATTTTTCGCTGTGTGCTTCATGATGACAGCGGAAGAATGATTGGTCAGTCATTAGCTGAAATCAACTCGTGGGAAGCTAAGTATCGCTGGCGCTGGATTCCTGCTCATAAACTGACTTCCGACATGGACATTACTGGAAAACGCCGCCGCATTTCCGCTATTGAAGAGTTTGAATTTGCTATTCAGCAGAAACAAACGACGGGACAGTATGGCAAGCCGCTCGACTATTGGAAGAAATTCGAGGCTGCGCTTGCTGATGGCACAGCGACACGATTCCCGAAAAAAACCCGGAATGGTCAGACCTATAACGCCATTCGGATCGAAAGCGTGACCTATCGTTTTCCGAACGATGACATTTACTCCGTCATCAACACGCTCATGAAGATTGGTCAGAAGCGTGCCTTTGTTGGCGCGGTATTGACCTGCACAGGCGCGTCTGAATTCTTCACGCAGGATATTGAAGATATGGACGAAGACACCCTGGAAAGCATGGGCCTGCGTCAACCCCGCGTCCTGGATGGTGATCTGGATGACCTGGGCGGAATTGAGGGGGATGACAAGCCGCTGGAACGCCAGAGCCGCCGCCCCGCCCCGCCTGCTAAGTCGGATAAGGGCGATCCGAAGTCTGAAAAGGGTTCTGAGGGCAGAGGGCAACCGTCAACCCCGAAATCAGCGGGTGGGGTGTGGACTTCGGGCAAGGGTGCGAAGCTGATTCCCGAACTGAAGAAACTGACATCGATGGACGCGTCCGAACTGCTTGTCAAGCTGGGCGAACTGGGAGATCGCGTCAATCCCGACATGACCGCTGAGACGATTACCAAGATCGTGTTCGATGCGATTGCCAACACTGGCGCGCCCGCTGCGTCTGGTTCCACTGAACCGCCGCCTGACGACCTGCCATTCTAATATGGTTGAGTTCAGCGACATTGCCAGATTGAGTCTGGCTGAGATGGTGGAAAATGAGGGGGTTGTGATACCCCCTCATTTAATGTCGGTACTCCAACAAAACGAATATGAGTCGGTGGATGAACTTCGAGCCGACATCGCCAGCAAGGATGAAGAGGAGCGGGACGCCATTTGGGAGAAGGCGGATCGCTGCGCTTTAATGCGCGCCCTGTTTCCCTACAAAAACCCCGATGGTACAACCAGCAAAATCGGACGCAAGGTAACGGGCTGGCTGGCAAGTGACCTGCGAGTGAGCGGTCAACAAGTGCGCCGCTACATGAAGCTGGGTTACTACTTCCCCCCCGATCTCCGGCTCTACAACGAGGAAACAGGTGAATTGACACGCACGGTCCTAATCCGTGATCCTGCTACACCGATCAACCTGTACCTGACTGCACTCAAGGCCGAGGATTATGGTCTGGAACCGCTGTTTGCCATTCTGAAGGCACTCGATAATGAGTGGTCAGCCGGTCAGCTT
This sequence comes from uncultured Anaerolineaceae bacterium, assembly GCA_964472565.1. Taxonomy (GTDB): domain Bacteria; phylum Chloroflexota; class Anaerolineae; order Aggregatilineales; family Aggregatilineaceae; genus DATAMF01. The sequence continues at coordinate 13,364 of CAYYNB010000018.1, read as the reverse complement.
TGGCAGTGGATTAAAGAGGACCAATTCCGGGAAGCGGGCGTAACACCGCCTGTGGCGCGGGAATGGTTCCGCAATCGCGCTGAGGGGCCGGACAAACCGACTGTGCGCCAGATGCTGGAAGATGCTATAGCATCGGCTGAACAGCGGATGGATGAATTAGCCCGACGCGGTGAACAGCCGCTGGCAGTCACCGTGACGATCCGGGCGGTTGAGCCTCCCGAAGTAAAGCAGTCTGTATAGTGTGCTATGGGGCAGAATAACCTGCCCCTTTTTAGTGCAGAGCAAGGAGTGTTTATGAACAAACAGGGACCGAAGGGCATTGAGTGGACAACATACACTCACAATGTACTCGGTGGGTGTTTCCATGACTGCCAGTGGCTGATGACGGATCGTTCCGTCGCCTCGTGTTACGCAGGCGACGTGGCGAATGGGGTGGCCCGCGCCGCCTACCCGGAGGGCTTTAAGCACCATTACTTTCACCCGGAACGTCTGGATGATCCGCTGAAAGTCAAAGAGCCGTCTCGGATTTTCATCGACTCAATGGCGGATATGTTCGGTCATTGGGTTCCCGATGAACAGATCAAGCTGATCCTGGACTCCTGCCGTAAGGCGCATTGGCATACCTTCCAATCGCTGACCAAAAACGCGCCGCGCCTTCTGAAATTTGCTGACTTGCTTCCGCCCAATTTGTGGGTCGGCGTGTCCATGCCGCCCACCTACATGAACGGGAAACGCCTGTCATCTCAAATGCAGGATTCCTATATGATGAAGGCGTTGAATATACTGGCTCAAATCAGCTTCAAGCAGGGCAACGTGACCTGGATGAGCCTGGAACCCCTAAGCTTTGATGTGTCCGCCTTTATCAAGGAACTCGGAGGCTCTTTGGATTGGCTCGTGATCGGCGCGGCCAGCAATGGTCGAACCAAGTATCAGCCCGCGCGGGAACACGTTCAGGCGCTGCTGAATGCCGCCGATTTATGGGATATTCCTGTGTTTATGAAAGGGAATTTAACCTGGGAGCCTCGCCGCGAAGAGTATCCCCAACCGTGAGAAATGCGACAGGACAGCGGTGGGCGCTGTCCTGTTCGTTAATGGGAGTTTAAGTATGTATCTGACGTATGTGATTCTATCACAAAAAACAATCCAACAGGAAAACGCATATGGGTGAACAACCTCAGCTACCTCCTGATCGTATGGCACCTCACAGTGTTGAGGCTGAGGAAGCGGTACTAGGCGCTGTTCTTCTCAATCCAGAGGTATTGTATGACCTCACCTATCTCCAAGCGAACGATTTTTTCATCGTGCGAAACGGGTGGGTGTGGGAAACCTTCCTCAAGTTGGGAGAACAAATCGACTATATGACGGTGGCAGAACGCTTACGGGCGGATAGTCGCCTGGATGAAATCGGCGGCGCGTCTTATATCACCTACCTGATTAACCATACGCCGTCGTCAATCTACGCGGACGCCTACGCCAGAATTGTGCAGCGGGCGGCTATTCGCCGCCGATTGCTGAATGCCGCCAGCGAGATAGCGACGGAGGCGCACGCCGAGGAAAAAGACATCAACGGCGTGATTGATGCCGCCTATGTCGCGCTGGATAAGGCGACAACAGCGTATGCTTCTCGAAATCTTATCGGCCTGGATGACGGTGCATCCCGCTACTTCGATGTCATGTTCGGTGAAGCGGGGCGGATGGTACCCACCGGCTTTACGGATTTAGATGAGTTAATCGGCGGTGTGGCGGCGGGCGATTTGGGGATTGTGGCGGGGCGTCCGGGCATGGGTAAAACCTCCTGGCTGCTCACGCTGGCCTTGAATGTGGCGCGCTGGCTGAAGGCAACCAATCAACCCGGCTGCGTGCTGTTTTGTAGCCTGGAAATGGACGCGAATCAATTGGTAGAGCGGCTGGTGAGTATGCTCACCGGTATCCCGGTAAGTGCGCTCCGGGCGCGCAAGCTGACCGATCTCCAAGTGTCTGAATTTACCACCGCCTTGCTGGATGATTTGGCCGATCTGCCGATTGTCATTGATGACAGTGCTAATTTCACAATCTCGCAGTTGAAAGCGGATTACCGACAGGCCGCGCGGGAATACGGCGGTGTGGCACTGGTCATTGTGGATTATGTGCAGTTGATGACTGTCGAACAGGCGCTGTTTACCAGCCTCAAGGGGAATGAAATTCAAATTCACTCCTACCTGAGCCGCAATCTCAAGCAGATTGCCCGGACTCTGAACGTGCCCGTGATCAGCGCCGCACAGCTTAATCGAGAGGTGGAAAAAGGGGCGGATAAACGCCCGAAACTAAGCCACCTGCGAAGCTCAGGCAGCTACGAGCAAGACGCCGATCATGTCTGGTTCCTGTATCGGGATGAGGTGTACAACGAAAACACCGAATCACCGAATCAAGCCGAGGTGATCGTGGCGAAAAACCGTCACGGGTCTACCGGAACCGTGAGGCTCTATTTCAGAAAAGAGCGCACCCTGTTTGAGAACATGCGACTCGTAGAGATTGACCTAGCAGCATTCACCGAAAATGTCTGGAAATCATACCAGGACATACAGACCACTATAAAAGACGATAAACCGGAAGGGGAAAACGGATGGCAGACCTAAGCGGGAAAGTGTCAAGCATTACCTTCCACAGTGAAGAGTCGGGTTATACGGTGATGAAGCTCGATACCGCCAAAACCAACCAACGCAGCATGTTTTCGACTGTGGTGACAGTGGTGGGCACCTTCTCCCCCGCGCCGCAGCCAGACGAAGAGTTGCAGTTGGGTGGCACCTGGAAAAAGCACCCCAAGTATGGGGATCAGTTCCAGGTGGAGCGTATCACCGGGCGCAAAATCGCACTGACCAATGATGCACTGGAAGCCTATCTCGCTTCGGGACTCTTCCCCGGAATCGGACCTGGAAAAGCCAATTCCATTGTCACCAAATTCGGGGATAAGACCGGCGATGTCATCTCAAAAGAACCGGCGAAACTGGCTGAGGTGAAAGGTATCACGTCCGAACTGGCAACGCAGATTGCGGAGAAGTGGAAAGAGCACGAGGCAGCACGCGAAACCATGTCCTGGCTGTGTAACCTGGGGCTATCGGTTGCCATTGCTACCCGCATTTACAAGACCTATGGGGATGGCTCGATCAAGACGGTTAAAGCGAACCCCTACACACTGGCGCGGGATGTCGATGGGATTGGATTCCAGCGGGCGGATGAAATAGCCCGTCTGGTGCTCCCTGACTGGTCTGCTGGCTCTGTTTTGCGCCTACAGGCGGGGATTATCCATACCCTCAAGGAATCGCGCTCTGAGGGCCATTGTTACCTGCCCCGCCCCACACTTGTCACCAAAGCATCTGAAATTCTGCATATCACGGAAGAGTCAATCAGTACCGTATTGGATGGTATGAAGCTGCTGTTGGTGTTTGAAGAGGATCGTGTCTATCTGCCCTGGCTGCACCTCACAGAACGTGAGGTTGCGGACAAGCTCAACACCATGTTGCAAAAGCCCGAAAGTTTTCTGAGTGACCTCAAACCCAAACTTGAGTCGCTTCGCACTGAAGCGGAAAAGAAGCTGGGCTTTGCGCTGACCGACCAGCAGCGCCAAGCGGTGATGATGGCATTGTCGAACAAAATCAGCATTATCACCGGTGGTCCTGGCGTGGGTAAATCCACCATTCTGAAACTGATCACCGACATCCTGAAAGTGGCTGAGGATGATAAAACGTTTGCCCTGGCCGCGCCGACAGGCCGCGCCGCCAAACGACTCGCAGAGGCCACCAAACAACCGGCCAGCACCATTCACCGCCTATTGGGTTACAAGTACGATCCGGCTGGGGGATATTTCGAGTACGACGAAAACCATCCGTTAGGGGTGGACATGGTTGTGATTGATGAAGCCAGTATGCTCGATTTGTCTCTGTTTCGGAGCCTGTTGGTTGCACTGAAACCCGGCACTCATCTGCTCCTGGTAGGCGACGTGGATCAGCTACCCAGTGTCGGCGCGGGTGACGTGCTGCGAGATATGATCCGTTCTCAACGCTTCCCTGTTACGACCCTCAAAGTGATTTTCCGACAGGGCAAAGACTCCCGGATCGTGTCCAATGCGCACCGGATCAATCAGGGCCAGATGCCCGATCTGACGAACACGCCAGATTTCATCTTTGCCGAGGCGGATAATCCAACCGCCATGCAAGCCACCATCGTTGATCTCGTGTGCAATCAACTGCCTAAAGCGGGCTGCTCACCGGTGAAGGATGTACAGGTGCTGAGTCCCATGTACAAGGGTGAAGCGGGCGTCAACGTGCTCAATCAGGTGCTACGAGAACGCCTGAATCCGGGCAAGGCGGAACGCAAGTTTAAGGCGGGCGATAAGGTGATGCAACTCGTGAATAATTACGAGTTGGAAGTGTTCAATGGTGACGTGGGCTTTGTCCGGGACTATGACAAAGAGGACAAAACTACCAAGATCGAGATGGATGATGGCCGGGTGGTACTGTATCCATCCAAGTACATCGAACAGCTTACCCTGGCCTATGCGTGTACCGTGCATAAGTCGCAAGGCAGCGAATACCCCATTGTCGTGTTGGTGGTCAGCAATGCCCATTACATCATGCTCAAACGCAATCTCATCTACACCGGTATCACCAGAGGCAAAAAGCTGGTGGTTGTGGTAGGCGAAAAGCGGGCGATTCAGATGGCCGTTCACCGTGCCGACGACTCCAAGCGTTTTACAAGCTTGGTGGATCGCCTGACCAGCGCCGCGAAGGGACAATAGACTTATGGACAGCAACAAAATCGAGGTGCGTGATCTTCGTCGTGGGGGGTGGGCATGGTTTGATACCACCCTGATTCGACGTGACGGGCCGACCATCGGTGTTTACGGCATTGCGACCTACAGCGCCCTGGCAGCGCTGGCAGACGGTGGAACCGTAGCGGGGGATAAATTCCCCCTCTCGATCCCCGACATTGCCAAAGCAATTGGCTGTTCCGATGGAATGGTGCGCAAATCCCTGCGTCAACTGGAAAGCTTGGGGTGGATACGGATTGAATACCGGAAAATCACCCTGGATGATGGGAAGGTCATCAACGACACGAACATCTATTATCTGCTGAACACACCGCAGCAAGGCATAGCAGCGAATACAGTTCAGAATGCCGTTGCTGCTCCTGCCCCCGCTGTTGGCCCTGCTAAACCTGATCAACCGCCTGTGACAACTGTGGTCAATATCCACATGGTCAATGGTCAGCGCCCGGACTATGACATCTACATAGGCCGCGCTGGACGGGGAATTAAAGGCAGCGACTGGGCCAATCCATTCAAGGAATCGGATGAGCAGAGCCGGGAACAGGTGATTGGGCAGTATCGGGATTACCTGTTGAACTATCGCCCGGACCTGCTTCAGAAAATCCCCACGTTGGTTGGTAAGCGGCTGGGCTGTTGGTGCGCACCTAAACCGTGTCATGGGGATGTGTTGGTTGCTCTTGCCAATCAGTACCAGGCGGGCACCTGGCAGCCGCCCGATGTGTCGCAGTTACAGGCATTTGAAGCGCCTGCGCTGTTCAGCGTGAGCCAAATCAAGGCGCTGAAATTTACCAAAACGCAATGGGAAACCATGCGGGAAAACGAACAGCGGGGCCGCAATCGCCGCAGTGTGATTGAGCACTGTGAAGCGAAGTTGAACGCCCATCCGCTGGAACCTCGATTTGATGAGATGATGAAAGCGTTGGATGCCTGTACGATCCAGAGCATTGATGATCCGGGGATGGCAAAAATATTTGCCACCGTGATTCGCACATCGTTATGGGCGTCTCGTGCGGAGGCGTATACGCCCGAAGACCTGCTCAATTACGCACGGGAAAAAGGGAAAATCCAGAATGTCTACTGGCTGGCTGGCGAATTGAGCCAATGGCGACAGGCAAAGAAAGAGGCCAAAGATGAAAAGCCTAAAGCAAGTGATGAAGACTTACTCCGCAAACTCGGACGCAAATCACTCCCCAGCGATGATTACATCCTCGCAGGCGTGTGAGACGTGCGGCGGGACGGGCCTTTACATCGCCCATTGTCCCACGTTGCCCGATATTCATAACACGGTGTTGACATGCTCCTGTGAGGCGGGACTCGCGCTGAAACAGCAGCGGGTAGCCACGCTCCGGGCGCTTTCTGATTTACCTCTTCGTCTCACAACGTACACCTTTGACAGCTACCGCCAACTGGCGCTGTCTCAGGAGCAGGCCCGCGCTGCGCTGGTGTGTGAAGCCTACTCTCAGCAGGGCAAGCTTATCCTCAAGAGCGGGATCGAGAAGTATGGAATGTTCCTCACCGGCAATGTCGGAACGGGGAAATCCGGGCTGGCTGCTGCGGTGGCAAACGTGGCTATGCAAGCGGGTATACCGGTGCTCTATCGCACGGTGCCCGATCTGCTGGACTACATTCGCTCAACCTTCAATCCAGCCAGTACAGAGCAGTATGGCGATGTGTTTGATCGCGTCAAACGGGCCGATCTGCTGGTTCTGGATGACCTGGGCACCGAATCCCCTACCGCTTGGGTGACGGAAAAGCTGTACCAGATTGTGGATTTTCGCTATCGCCATACCATGCGGTTGATCGTGACCAGCAACTACACGCTCCCGGAGCTTATTGAGCACTTTGAGCGGGCCGGGGATGCGATGGGACGCCGGATCGTGGATCGGATTATGGAGATGTGCGCCGTTGTCAACGTCAGTGGAAATAATCTAAGGGGGTAAAGCATGTTGCTTCTAGGGTTTGTAGTCCTATTGATCGTTGTTGTGATTGTCGGGGCGATCATGGTGGATCGGGATAACTCAAAACGAGCCTACAAGCTTCTCGAACCCTTGTACGAAGAAGCTATTCACGGGCATGAACCCGATCTTGAGCCGATCTTCCCCAAATGGACTGAGCAAGGTGCTCTCAAACGCGCATTGGACGTAATTGATCAGCATATCGCAGAGTGTGATCGCCGCGCTGCTGATGCTCATGACATGCTGCGGTCACAGTACAGCGCTGAGTTAGAGCGCAAGTTCACGGAAGAAATGAGTTTCCGGGACGGGCTGGCGATTGCTAAGCAGCACATTCTGAAGGCGTTTGAAGAAAGCCACCCGGATAGGGCACCGCGTTAGAGATAAGGCTTGACCGATGACTGATCCTGGCAGAATGTATGATTACCACGAAGTTAGAACATGGTATCTGGAAATTCAGGATACGGAACGAGAGTTTAAAGCTTTAATAGATCACCTCCACACGGTTCTATCCACCGTCACCGACGAGGCAAAGCAAATCGAGCTTCAGACACAGTTAGTTGCCTGTCAGACTCAAATGGCTTCCGTCCGCGAATATGCACTTGAGCTAAAAGAGTTGATGGGCACATTGCTCCCTCGCGCTGAAGCTATTATGGTCGTGCGCGCTGCGATCTTACGCTTTGAACTCACCCCCGATCTGTTGTCGGAAACTAATTCTCGTAGTTATATCCATGATGGTGAGGCATGGCTGCTCTACCGCACTGACTCTAAGTACGCTCTTGAACGGATGATGAAGGCGGTGAACACGCTCACTGATTGGAAACCTACACCGGAAGTAGACCCGGACGATCCAGAGTTGATCCTGATGGGAGTCTACATTCCCATTGATACCTGGAATGAGATTCAAAATATCGAGCCTACCAAAAAAAAGCGGAGTAAAGCGAAGAGTTCATAGTAACTCGTATATCTCAGAATGCTTCAAGGATGACTGGCTTACCAGTCGTTTTTGATTCGACTATCAAGAGGTGACATGGTGAAACAACCCTCTCTATTCGAGAATATGCGCCTGACATTGGATCAGGCAAAAGAAATCAGCCTGGACTCTATCCGGGCCTATGGAAGTCGGTATAAGCATTGGGCGGTTGCCTATAGTGGGGGTAAGGATAGCACTGCTACCACCTCATTCCTGGCATGGGCAATCAAAACAGGTCAGGTACCCGCGCCTGAGTCGCTTTCCATCTTGTACGCTGACACTCGTCAAGAGCTTCCACCACTTCAACGTGCCGCCATGCGATTCTTAGATGCCCTACAAGATCAGGGGTTTAAAACTCGTGTTGTGTTGCCCGCCGTTGATGACCGTTTTTATGTCTATATGTTTGGGCGTGGTGTGCCGCCGCCCAAGAACCGTTTTCGCTGGTGTACGCCGCAGTTGAAGATTGAGCCTATGCAGAAAGCTCTTGCAGAGCGCCGTCAAGAGGTAGGCGAAAAGTTTTTGATGCTCACAGGGGTGCGACTTGGCGAAAGCGCTGCTCGTGACCAGCGGATCGCTGTATCGTGCAGCAAAGATAGTGGTGAATGTGGTCAGGGTTGGTTCCAGACAATGCCCGGTGAATCCGTGTCAGATGTTTTGGCACCGCTGCTACACTGGCGATTGTGTCATGTGTGGGACTGGATCGCCTTTGGCCCGCACGGGTACAAGTTGACTGATGTCGCTTTGGTCTATGGCGATGGCGACGTGCGGACAGGCTGTGTGGGCTGCAATTTAGCCTCGCGTGACACTGCGCTGGAATATCTGATCAAGATGCCCGAATGGTCACACTTACAGCCGCTAACTGAACTTAAGCCATTGTTTGCCGAATTAACCAAAGCGAAGTGGCGCAAACGTAAGTCTACCCCGGATGTAAAGAAAGATGGCACCTACGCCAAAAATGGGCAGCGTATGGGGCCGCTCACAATGGAAGGCCGCGCGTATGGTCTAGCACGTGTCCTAGACATCCAGAAACGTGCTCAGGTGGACTTGATCAATGTCGAAGAAGAAGCCCGAATCCGCGAACTGTGGGCGCTCAACACATGGCCGGATGGGTGGAACGGTGACGAAGTAAAAGCCGATCTTCCTCTCGATGCTATCTCAGTCGTAGGACATGATTTGATTGTCCAACCGCTTTTGATCAAATGAAGAAATGGAGCAAGGCTAAATCGTGAACACTAAAGCTGACTTTGATCGGCTCAAAGCCATTCGCCAAACAGCCGAACAGGGCACTATGGTTCCTCCTGACGATGTTCTGTTTTTGCTGGACTATTGCGCTGCTGAATTGCATCGTCAAGGAATACTGTTTGCCGAGTCCAACGCGGACAATATGAAGCGCCAAGCCGAACACTATAAGTGGATGATTAAACGGATAAAGCCGCCTGTTCCTGAGCCTGAAAATTTGGCCTTCACCGATGGTTATATATCCGAGCGCGGTATGTTGGCTTTGAGGGACTACCGGACCTGGGATGTAATTTTCAAATTTCCAGATACTGATGAAGGTTACGAACAGCGTGATCAGTGGATGGATGAACACGAGTATCAGCTTGTTCCCTGGGAATAAATCAAACAAGGAAAGAGGGCAAATGCAATTCTCATCAGTTGATGTGAACTGGTCAAAGATTCGGCGCATTATCCACGAGTTGATCGCCGCAGATCGGAACAGCCCCGGTGAGCCGTTAGAGCGCAAGCTGCTGATGATGGGTATCGAGCCGCAGCAGGCGTTACGAGTGCGGCGCACATTCGTTCATGCGTGCGCGGGCGGGCGTGTGAAGCGCGATTCCCTGACCGAGATGTTTGCCATTCTCGGACTCATCTGGTGATGGCCTGGGGGATGGCTAAGGTGGGAGATAGCCATCTCCTTTGACACTCACGGTTAGTCCATATACACTGTATACAACACCAATATACAGTGTATACACAGGGGTTTACCGAATGCGCAGAGCAAGCAAAGGAACATTCGCAATGTTGGAAAATGTACCAGTCGTGTTAGACCTGGGAAACTGGGGTTTGAAAGGGACAATGGGAGATAACCCGCGCAAGCGGATCGCTGTCCCGCATGGCCTTCGGGAGATGGATTTTAATCAATGGCAGAGCATTGTCGAAGCCAATGGCAATCGCCACACCGACTATATCATTGTGGACAATCGCTATTATGAGGTGGGAGAACTCGCCTTGCGTCACAGCGCCAGTGTTTATGAAGGCACGAAGCGCTACACCCGAAAATATTACGGGGCGCTGATGTGTTACGTCATGGCGATGCTGCTCCAACCCGAAGAGATCAAGTCGGCTATTGTTTTTGCCAGTTTTCCACCCGGAGATCGGATGCACAAAAAGGCGCTCGAACAGGCGCTGTTGGGCATGTGGTTTTTCAATCACCTGGGCCGGGATTATCAGGTAGAAGTCAAGCGGGTTATAACGTATGCGGAACCGCTTGGTGGGTTCTGGAACTGGCTGTTCCAGTACGATGAAGAGGGGAATCACATCGATAATCCAGAATACCTCTCTCATCGCCAAACCCTGGTGGTTGACTTTGGCGGTGGAACCATCAGCCAAATGCCGATTGGCACCAATCAAAAACCTGACTTTGTGGTTGGTGATTCCGTGCCTTATGGGTTCAATAAAGTGGCAGCTTCATTTGCCAAAAATCTGAAGGGTGCATATCCCCAACTCTTCATGAACACCCGCAATATCCCCTCTGATCTTTTACACGAAGCCCTCCGGTGCGGTTATTTCCGGGGCGGGGGGAATGAAGACGGGATGGATGTTCGTGAAATCGTTGATCAAACCCTCGGTGAAATGCTGGCCGACTTCAGCCGGGTTTACCAATCGGTAGGCGGGCCGATCCCATACGGTCAGATCATTCTGAGCGGGGGCGGCTGCGGGACGTTGGGCGAACGCCTGAAAATCATCCTGGATCATAAACGTGTCTTTTACGCCTGCGATCCGAGCGAGTTGATCTTCTCGACCATGAATGGCGGCGTGAAGGTTTACGAGGAAATGAAGGCGTGGGATCGGCTATGAACAAGATCGGCCCGACACACATCCAGGCAAGACTCAACCCGAACGAAAGTGAGGAGGAGCAGCTTGCCTTGCATGAATACTACCGCCGTGTGGAGGCCAGACACAGCCCGCGCCGCATTGTCACCGATGCGCTGTTGGCCTTAGCCGGTTATCCGATCCATGTACCCGAAGGTCTGACCGCTGATGACATCAGGAGTATGATGGATCGCGTCAAAGATGACTTTGCAGTTATCGTATCGAATTTACTCAATAGCCAGCTTGAAGCCCTGGCTGCGATGACTCCTGTACAGCGGGAGCAGGAGATCAGGCGGGCGGTTAGTGGATCGTCTCGCAGTCGGTTTAGTTCCAGTGTTTTTGATGCAATCGAGATCGCTGACTATGAGGAAGGTGATTCCGAATGATGCCTAAGCAGTGGACTTCCCCAATGGCCGAAATATGGGGTGCCCGCGAAACGCGGCGGGCGGATTTACCTCGAAGGGTACGGGGAGGGCCGAATCCTCTCTGCGGAGCGCGGCGCTCTGCATGTGCTTTTAGACACTTTTAGACAGCGGAGAAAAAATCTGGTTGCACCCCACGTACAAAATAACCTACCTCTAAAATCAAGACCGGGAACCTCACCCGGTCTTTTGTTTCTCAAGGAGATCATAATGGGCATAGTGAACTATACAGGCTCATATGAGCCTTTACGAGTGCAATGGATGAATACCCGACAGGGATTTCAATCGCGGGTATTCCGGGAAGTGACCAAGCCGCCCGCGCGTGTTCAAACGCTGCTGGAATGTGCGTGGTTCAAGCAGCTTGCGCCCGTGTATGTCGTGCGCTCCTGGCAGGAGAAAGATTTGCTCTATCCGAAACGTTTGTTGACCCGGAAAGAAACGGTTAAAGGTCGAATCCTGGGCCTGTCGCGCAATGGGAAAGTGTGGGTGCTCGTGCATTATTATGAGCGCCGGAAGGTGCCCCCCGGAACGCCTAACAGTATGCGATCATACTGGGAACTGCGACTGGTTGAATCAGGGAATATTGAGCCGTTTGGATATGGCGTCAATGAGCCGCCCGCGCTGCCGCAAATCTGGCAGGATGCGCTGTCCTCGTATTCGCTCCATTAGTGCTGCTATACTGAACTGTATCAGACAGAAAGGATCAGATCATGCCAGTGATGTTTGGAGTCGATAAAATTCTCACCGGGGAAATGACTGCCGTGCTGGTCCCAGCGACCAACCGAGACGGATTCCGCCGATCAGAAGATGATACATGGCACGCCATTGATGAATTAGAGATCGGGGATAGCGTCCATGAGGTATATCACTTTGGTCAGTCCGGGGCGGATACCTACACCGCAGCCGGAAAAGTTGTCACGATCAAAGAGATCGGAAACAAGTTGCTCCATGCAAAAGTGATGATCACCGATATTCATCTGGTTCGAGCCAACGAACTCACCGAATCAGAAAAAGATGAGCTAGGGCGCTTTAAGCTGTCCGAGCGGATAGGCGTTAATCTCATCCAGGAGATGGGCAACCGTCGCGGATGGTTCCTCCGAATCATAATGGTCAATGACACCAGCTTGTAGCTGGTGTCATTGACAGTTTTTTGATCCCCGCGCCCCGTACACCCCGGCTGACCTCGTGTGAACCCTAGCGCCTCATGAGCAGACACACGTCGCTTTCAGCGCACAAGGATTTGTGTAGGTCAGCGCGCAGCAAAAAACGCCGCGCGCTAGCCGACCTACAAAATCCCGTGCTAGCCGAAAGCTAGCGTGTCTTTACTCATGAGGCACGTCGGGTTACACACTTCGGTCTTAGCCGGGGTGATACGGGGCGCGTTAAGAGTCGGGAACTTTACACATAAATAGGATATATCTCCTACTTGACTTAGTACCTGTACTCTGGTATAATTAGAGCATGTTCGGAGTTGAAACGAAAGGACTGAACAATGCCTAACTTAGCCGATGTCTTGAATGCAAATGAAACTCTGTTGAGCCATGTAGCTAGAATCATTATCCCGTCAACTTGGAACGTTGACGAACCCATGACGGAAGAGATTCACGAGAGCTATGTGAATTATACCGCTGGAAAAATGGCGGTATGGTTCGGCGGGGTGACGACTTATAAAGGCGTGGGAATGTGGAAATCGCCAGTCGTAGGGCTAGTAAAAGAGCCAGTAACCATAGTCGAGTCGAATATGGGCGATCTGACACAGATTGCAGAACTGGCAAAACTGGCGCGCCAGTTATGCACAGCGCTTAAGCAGGAAGCAGTAGCGCTGGTAGTGGACGGAGAAATGGCGTTTTTGGGCGGAATCGAGTAAGAAATGGGGGGAGAAATCCCCCCAACCCCCTTAAAAAAACGAGAAATCGGGGAAGTTAGGCACTTCCGAGAAGGCCGCGCCGCGCCCGCGCGGGCGGGCGGAATTACGTCGCCCAAGCGGTCAAACGGGGCAGCAAAAAGCGCCGCCCCGTTCACCGCTTGACCTCGCATTCCGCCCGCCCGCGCTACGCGCCACACTGGATTCACTCACCCAAAGCGCTACTACGGACTGGCAAAAAGCGCCAGTCCTTAGA
>CAYYNB010000017.1:0-58534 GCA_964472565.1 uncultured Anaerolineaceae bacterium | reverse complement strand
CCGTTGATCTGCGCCTCAAAAGATGTGTGTAAAGAGAGGAGATACAGGACAGCGATGGGAATAAAAGTTGAACGATTTCCTGATGAGTCGATTGTACATGCTGTGGTAGATGAACCGTTTGATCCTGAACAAGATATGCGCGCTATGTTCGCTGAGTTTATCCGGCTGCGCCTCGCCATACAGGGGGATGTGGCGCTGATTCTGAACGTTGATCAGATCAGCGATAAACCCAATGCGTTCAGCGAAATGATGGTTGCGCTGGCCCACGCGTCACGCGGGATCAAGGCGAGCCGGGAAGCGGGACTGATGCGCCCCCCGATTACGATTTTTGTGGGGGCTGGCCCGGTTGCGGCGCTGGCATCGGAAGCGATAGAACAGACACAGTACGGCGGGGCGCGGGCACATCTGTGCAATTCTGAAATGGAAGCGGTTGCCTTTGCCCGCGAAAAGTTAGCAAAATAGCCGCATCCTATTGTGCGGTGGCGATCATATCGAGAACAACGGCGGTCCAACTTTGTTGAGCGGGGCCATTGCCGTGCCCGGTGATCGGGTTAAAGTACTCGTAAAAACCGTGCTGTTCGACCAGATCCAGGCTGCGGTAGGCTAACTCGCGCGCTGCGGCGGTATAGCCCATCGTGCGTAAGCCGGTATAAATCAGCCAGTTGACGCTCATCCAGACGTTGCCACGCCAATAGTGATCGCCGACAAAAGCGGGGTGATCGGTGGGTGTGGTGGGAACCGGATAGGTAGGCCAGAAGCGATCCGACTTCATCTGCTGGACGAGAGCGGCAGCGGTGGCGGGATCGATACATGCGCCAAAGAGCAGAATGAAGGGGGCCGAACTAGGCACCTGGATCGGCGTTTCGTCCGGGCCGCTGAGATCAAAAATGCCGCCGGGGGTGATGAATTTCTGCTGAATGGCGGCAGTGATGGCGGCGGCGCGGGATGTCCAGACCCCGGCGGGGGGGTTGAGGATGGCGGCGATGCGGGCTAAGGGTTGCAGGTCCGCGTCGCGAATCGCGTTAAATGCTACCGATTCGACGCAGAAATAACCGTCTGCGGCCAGTTTTTGGGCATCGTGACCGTAGGCGTGAAGGATTTGCATGTGGGCGTCGCGGGCGGCGTGGGTTTCGTGGACGCTCGGATGGTGCAAATGCATGGGGGCGTCCCAGCGCGGCGAGGCATCCCAACCGGATTCCCAGGGGTGAATGATGCTGACAAGATCATCCCCATCTGGATCACGGCGGCGATCAAACCATTCGTGGTAGCGCACCAGATAGGGATAGAGGGACGCGAGAAAGTCACGGTCTGCGGTTTTTTCGTAGACGAGCAGGGCCGCAATGCCAATCAGGGGCGGCTGGGTGATCGTGCTGCGATCCGGCCTGGCCCAGAGACGTGTGCCATCACCTTGCCAGTAGGTCATGTGTGGAATCAGGCCCGCATCATCCCCGGCGGTGAACTGATGCTGAACCAGACTCCACAATTCGTCCTGGGCCATTTGAGGATCAAACCAGCGATAAGTGATCGCGTGGAAACAGGAATCCCACAGCCATTGATGCTCGTAGGTTTCAGGAGCCGGGCGGGTATAACGAAAAGCGCCAGACTGCACTTGATTGCCTGCGAGCAGCGCCGCACATCGCTGGGTGAGTTCGTGTAAATCCATTGGTTAACCTTTGACCGACCCCGCCAGAATACCACGCACGAAAAAACGCTGGAGCGACAAAAATACGAGCAACGGCAGGATCATCGAGACGAACGCGGCAGCGGTTAACAGGTGCCAGTCCTGACCAAGCGAATTCACCAGGCCGCTGAGGGCATAGGTGAGCGGGGCATTTTTACCGCCGCCGACGTAGATCAGGGCGACCAGCAGATCGTTCCAGACCCACAGGAACTGGAAGATAACCAGCGAGGCCACTGCCGGAATGGAAAGGGGCAGAGCCAAACGTAAAAAGGCGGTGGTGTGGGAACAACCATCCAGAAAGGCGGACTCGAAAATTTCCTTCGGCAGAGAACCCATAAAATTACGGAGCAGGTAGATGGCATAGGGCAGGCCGTAACCGGTATGGGCGATCCAGATGCCGAGATAGGGGATGTAGTCGTTATTGGTGATGCCCCAATCGTTGAACAGGGTCAGGACCGGGATAAAGGTCAACTGAAGGGGAATGATGGTGAGGCCGACGACGATCACAAAAAGCAAATTCTGACCCCGGAACTTCATCCAGGAGAAAGCATAGGCGGCGGCGGAAGCAAATAATAACGGGAAAAACGTCGCCGGGATGGTGATGATGAGGCTGTTGAGAAAGGCGCGCTTCATATCGTAGTTGGGATTATTGATGACCGCATCGTAGTTATCCAGGGTGTACTGGGTGAACTTGAGCGGGGTCTTGAGCGCGGTCCACCAGCCGGTAGAGGCAATATCCTGCTGGTTACGGAACGAACTGATCAACAAGCCCACCGTGGGCAGAATCCACATGAGCAGAATCGTGATCAGCGCGACCTGGACGAATACATGGCCGAACCATTGGCCCCATTCGATTTTTGAACGGCGCGGTGCCTGGGCGGTCATCGGTAGGCCTCCTGTTTGCGGAACTGATAGATGTTGTAGATGAGGAGCGGGATGATGGCGAGCATCAGGATGACCGCGATGGCACTGGCACGCCCAAACTGACGATCTCCGCCGTACATTTCAAGATACATGCGGTTGGCGATCACTTCGGTGCCGAAATTACCCGCTGTCATGACATAGACAATATCGAAGACCTTGAGCACGGTGATGATCATGGTGGTGGTGACCACGGTGATGGTGGGCATGAGAACCGGCACGGTGATGCGGAAAAAGGCCTGAAGCTCATTGGCTCCATCGACACGGGCAGCTTCCAAGAGTTCTTTGGGGACGCTTTTCAGCCCGGCGGACAGCACGACCATGCAGAAGCCGGTCCAAATCCAGACGCCGACAATGATCAGGGCGAAGTTGTTGATAGTCCCTTTGCGAATCCAGTCGATGGGTTCGAAGCCAGTGTCCAGAACCTGATTGGCAGAACGCACGTTGATTGCGCGGGTGTTGGTGATGATGGTGTCCCACTGAGCCACCGTCTGCCAGTCTTTGCCGGAGGGCCGCTTGTTATCTTCGACATAGGCTAAGGCGACTGCGGGAAGATCATCGAGCATTTCCTCGGCGCGATCCTCGGAGATTGTCCCCTCGGCTACGGCGGCGTCGATGGCATCTTCTTCGACATCTTCGATTTCACGGGAGCACGCCTGAGGAACAACTTTACAGACGGTTTGACCATCAAGGGATGAGTTGGCAGCAATGGCGGCGTTGATCTGATCGATCACGGTGTTGGCCCAGCGGCCTAACAACTGCCAGCCTTCGCCCTGGGAAGGCAGATCACCATGCAGAAAATCACGGGCGGTAGCGGGCAGCTTGTCGAGCAAATCGTCGGCCTGGGACTGAGTCAGATCGCCCGCTGCAACCGCCGCATTGATGGCTTCGGTTTCGACATCGATTATGGCATCGGTGGCGGACTCCTGGCTTAGATCAATATCTTCATCCGCGAATTTATCGACCAGATCAGCTAAGTTGTCGTCGGGATTAAGGGAAACCAGGATCGCATTCAAGAGGCCGATCTGACTGCCGGGCTGGGTGGGATTGCCGGGGGGGTTGAGATCGTAAACGAATTTCCAGATGACACCCGCGCCGACAAAGGAGATCGCCATCGGCATGAAGATCACGGCTTTGGCAAGCGATTCATAACGCACACGGTCGGCCAGGGTGGCAATGAGCAAGCCCAGCCCGACGGTCCCGACGGTAAAAACCACGAGCCAAAGCAGATTGTTCCCCAGCGCTTCCTTCATGCGTGGGCTGGTTACCGCATAATCATAATTTTCCAGCCCGACGAATTCGGTATCACGTTTATCCATAAAGCTGAGACGGACTGTTTCAAGGGAGGGATAAACCATCAGCAAAAACAATAAAAAGACAGCCGGACCGAGGTAGACGAGGGGTGTCCATCTGGACTGCCGCATGTTCATAATAATTCCCTTTGAATTCTAGATGAACAGAAGGGAGCAGCCCGCAAGAGCTGCTCCACAGACACGACCTGCTTACTGGCCGTAAGCCGCGTCAGCAGCGGATTCGATGGTTTCGAGAACGGAAGTCAGATCGTCCGGATTCTCGACGAAGCTGAGTGTTCCAGTCCAGAAGGCCTGATTGACATCACCGGGCATCTGGTCGGAGGCATCGAAACGGAAGGAGTCTACGCTGTTGAGCAGTTCAGCGGCGCGGCGGGTGAGGGGATCGGGATAAAGATCCAGCGGGAATTCACGGTTGGTGGCAATACCACTGCCGCCGCCCTGGAGCCAGCCCGCCATTGCTTCGGGTTGGGTGAGGAATTCCACCAGCGCTTTGACGTTTTCGTCATCGCTGAAGGTCACGAAGAGGTCCGCGCCACCCAAACCGGGGTTGCCAGCCGCTTCGTCGATGGGCGGGAAGAGGAAGAAGTCAAAGTCTTCGCCGGGGACCAGTTGATCGCCGCCGGGGCAGTCCTGAATGAAGGACTGGATAAAGCTGGCCTGACGGTGCAGGTATGCGCCGGGCGGATCAGTGAAGAGGGCGCAGGGCGCTTCGCCGAAGTTGGTGCTGAGCGTTCCGGCGGCTCCACCGTACATGTAGTCTTCTTCGCCGACGATTTCACCAAAGGCTTCCCACGCGCCGGTAACTTCGGGGCTGGTCCATTCGATTTCGTGATTAACCCACGCATCGTAGGCTTCGATGCCAGCGGTGCGGAGCATGATGTCTTCGATCCAGTCAGTCGCGGGCCAACCACTGGCAGCGCCACTTTCCAGGCCGATAGAGAAGCAGGCTGATCCATCATCCACGATGGTTTCGCAGAGGCCGAGGAGTTCATCCCAGGTGGCGGGAACGGTATAACCGGCGGCATCAAAGGCCTTCGGGCCGTACCAGATCAAGCTCTTGAGGGATGCGCGGGGGAAGATACCGTAGAGGGTGTCGTTGTAGGTTCCCAATTCCATCCAGGTATCGCCAAACTGGGCGCTCATGCGGTCCATGTCGAGATAGTCGAGCGGCTTGACGTCGCCTTCTTCCAGGAAGGTACGGATTGCGCCAAAGCTGGGAACGCCCGCGATGTCGGGGGGATTGCCCGCTTCAACACGGGTGGTCAGAACGGGAACGATGTCACGCGTGCTTTCGACTTCAACCGTGCAACCCGTTGCTTCAACAAAGGGCTTGATCATATTTTCCCAGTTGGGGAGTTCATCTTCACCACTCCAGACGGTCAGGAAGGTGATCACACAGTCATCCTGAGCCTGAGCGACCTGGGGGGCAGTGGTTTGGGGGAAAAACGCCGCCGCAAGGGCCAAGACTGTTATTAAAACCAGAGCTTTACGCATGATTTACTCCTTAAAATATACATAAAAAGGGTTGATGGGTGATGCTGTGATTACCGTTCGACTGCCTCCTTTCACGACCATGTCAGGGGTGTTCATAAGGCTGCGTTGAACCTCGAACTTTTAACTGGCTATCCAGAAGGGTGCGATGGGGGAGTGCTCCTTCGTTCTGGATTAATCCCATTAATATTTGCCCGGCACGATGACCGAGATCGCCGGCGAGAATTCGCACGGTGGTCAGGGGCGGATTCAGGTAGGACGCAAGGGGGATGTCATCGAAGCCGACGAAAGAAATATCCTCTGGAATGTTTAAGCCCCACTGGCGCGCGGCCTGCATTGCGCCCAGGGCTACGACATCGCTGGCGACAAACACCGCGCTGGGAGGCGTGGGGTGCAGGGTGAGCAGGTCGATCATGGCTTTGTAGCCGCTGAGACTGGTGAAGTCGCCGTAACGGACCAACGTTTCATCATATTCAATGCCGTTTTCGGCCAACGCACGGCGATAGCCCTTCAAGCGGTCCACGCTGGCAGTGTACGAGAGGGAGGCATTGGTGATGGTCGCGATGCGGCGGTGGCCGAGGTCGAGTAAATGCTGCACGGCGGTTTGCGCGCTGTAGACATTTTCAACATCCACGCAGTAGATGCGGGGATTTTCGACCTGCCCCTGGATGACAACCGGGACATTTTGCTGAACAAGCTGGCCGAGGGCATCGCTGTCTTTGGTGATGGGGCCAGAGAGGATAATACCTTTGGGACGACGCGTGATGAGCAGATTCAGGTAATGGAGCGGGCTGTCGAGAGGCAGCGGAAAAAGGCCGACATGATAGCCGTAGGGTTCGATGGCGCTCGACACACCGCGCATGACCTCCCCCAACAGCGCATCCTGAGCGATCTGATCGGGGGATTGGTGCATAACAAAGGCGATGAAGTTGGTGGCGTCGTTGGAGTCGTAATAGCCTAACTTAAAGGCAGTTTCCAAAACACGTAAACGGGTACTTTCGGAAATATTGGTATTCGGCGTCTGATTTAAAACAAAAGAAACTGTCGTTCGAGACACATTCGCGTCGCGTGCAATTTGCTCCATGGTGATGCGCTTGCGTACCATAGACACCCGCAGTACAATCTGCTAAAGAAATTTAGTAACGAACGTTACTACTATAAAAGTGATTTTAGCCAGTATCTGCTGTTTGTCAAGAAGTTCATCCTATTGGGAGTTGGAGCATATGGTCAGCCCGAATTGGCCCGAATTTGACGATGAATATTGGAAACTGATTGATCGAAACTTTGAGAAAAAACGTAACCAGGCTATGGAAACCCTGTTTAGTGTGGGAAATGGCTACCTGGGAATGCGCGGCACGTTTGAAGAAGGGCTTAGCCCGTATTCGACCGAGGGAACCTTCATTAACGGGTTTTATGACAGTTATCCGCTGTCGTATCCTGAGAAATTTTACGGATATGCTGGAACCGATCAGGTGATGTTAAACGTTGCCAGTGCGCGCGCGATTCGGATAGCGTTTGAAGACGGGGAGTTGTACAGCGCGCTGACCCGCAACAGTACGATTGTCGATTATCGCCGGACGCTTGATATGCAGGCGGGAATACACACGCGGGAACTCACCTGGAAATCGGCCAGCGGGCGGGTGCTGCGGATTAAATCGGAGCGGCTGGTGTCGTTCCAACGGCCACATATTGCGGCGATCCGGCTGACGCTGATGCCTGAGCAGAACTGCGGGCAGGAAATCACCGTGACCTCGCTGATTGATTGCAATGTTCAGCGCCCGACCAACCAACCGCATGATCCGCGGAGCGCGGCGGGGCTGGAAAATTTGAAGATGGTGATCGAGGGGCAGGAAATTTCGTCGGGCGGGGCCTTTTTATTCCAGCGGACATGCAATACCCAATTGGTGGTAGCGTGTGGGCTACAGGATGTCGTCCGGGATCAGCCGGACGTGATCAGCGTGCCGGTGAACGAAAGCGGGTTGAGCATCGGGAACAGCTATACCGTTCCATTTGATGGCCCCATCATTTTTGAAAAATATATTACCTACTGCACATCACTGGATACGCGGCCCGATGATCTGCATGATACGGTGCGGGATGAGCTGGAACAGGCGAGCACGATTGGATTTGATGAACTGTGCGCAGAACAACGGGATTATCTGCAAAGGTTCTGGCAGCGCGCTGATATTCATATTGGCGGGGATGACCGGCTGAAAGGATCGATCCGGTTCAACCTGTTCCACCTGCTGCAATCGGCGGGGCAAAATGGGCATACCAGTATTCCGGCAAAGGGGTTAACGGGGCAAACTTATAACGGGCACTATTTCTGGGATACGGAAACGTATATGGTGCCATTTTTCCTGCATACAGTGCCTGATATTGCGCGTAAACTGCTGGAGTATCGTTTTAATACACTGCAACGCGCACGGCGGCGGGCGCGACAGATGGCACACCGGAAGGGCGCGTTATTCGCATGGCGGACGATTAATGGGGATGAGTGTTCGGCCAACCCGCCAACGGGGACGGCGCAGTATCATATCAACGCGGATGTGGCGTTTGCGGTCAAACGTTATTATGAGGTTACGGACGATACGGCGTTCATGCTCCGGTGTGGCGTGGAACTGCTGTGCGAGACGGCGCGGCTGTGGAATGACCTGGGGCACTGGTGCAATGACCAGTTTTGTATTTTTGGCGTTACGGGGCCGGATGAGTATACGACACAGGTCAACAATAACACCTATACCAATTTGATGGCGCGTGAAAATATGTGGTTTGCCGTGGATCGGGTCACATGGATGCAGGATCACTACCCGGAAGACTGGCAAACGTTACAGCGCAAAATCGGGTTGGAGGACGGCGAGTTAGCCGAGTGGAAACACGCGGCGGATCAGATGTATGTTCCGCAACCGCAGAGCATCGGGAAGGCAAAGGACATCACACCGCAGGATGACTCGTTTTTATACAAGCCCCGGTGGGATGAATTTATCCAAAAAAACAAGGTAGAGCGGAAGACCGATGATCCGCTGCTGCTGCTGTACCATCCGCTGGTGTACAACCGCTACCAGGTGTGCAAACAGGCCGATCTGATCCTGGCTGAGTTTATGGTGGGACATCTTTTCTCAGATGAACAAAAGAAGCGTGACTTCGATTACTACAAAGAGGTCACTACACACGACTCGTCGCTGTCGCGCAGCATTTTCAGCATTATGGCGGCGGAACTGGCCGATCCAAATGATCCGAAGGATGCGTATCTGAAGGAAGCGCTGGAACTGTATGAGGAAGCGGCTACCATTGACCTGCGGAATCATCGGAATGAGACACCCAATGGAATCCACGCGGCGAATATGGGCGGATCGTGGATGGGGATTGTGTTTGGATTTGCCCGGATGCGGACCTATGGGCAGCAATTGGCCTTCAGCCCGGTGCTGCCGCCGGGGTGGACGGATTACCAATTCCAGGTGTATTACCAGGGGCGGCGAGTCCAGGTGCAGGTCGGACCGGGGCGTGAGGAAACCGGGCGGCCCTATGTAGAACTCCACCTGATCGAGGGGGAGGGAATAGATGTCAACCTGTACGGAGGTGACATGCATCTGGATGGATGAGGCGCACCGAAAACCCAAAAGATGAGCAAACTCCAGGCGAACAAATGCCTGGAGTTTTTAGTGATTATCCTCATGATTCAAAGGTGGCATTGGATGGATGGAATTTTGTGATAGAAGACTAGAATTAAACTTATGTTGGTTGTTAGGAGGGGAATGATATGACTGTACCAGTTTATTGGGGATCACCACGACAGACACAACTTGTATATTCGGAAACGCTGCCAGCGAAACTTGATGTCATTTTGGATAAGCTCCAGATTCGGGAGCGCGTGAAGGGGCACCGGGTCGCGATTAAAATGCACCTGGGCTATGGGATTGGGTATTCGATGGTTCACCCGGTTTTCGTGCGGCGGGTGGTGCAAGCGGTAAAGGATGGGGGCGGTCAGCCCTTTGTGACGGATGTGCCGTATTCGGTGGAAACGGCGTATGAGCGCGGTTATACGGCGGAAACGCTCGGCTGCCCGTTGTATCCCAGCACGGGGGTAGACGAAAAATGGTTCTACAGCCAGCCGTATGAGTTTATGAGTCTGCGGGAATTTCAGCTTGGCGGCGCAATCAAAGAAGCCTCGTTCCTGATCGATCTGGCGCATGTCAAAGGACACCCCTGCACGGGATATGGGGCGGCCATTAAAAATATCGGGTTGGGATGCATGACCGGAACGACGCGCGGACAGATGCATGATGTGGTGCATTATGTGCCGTATGTGCATAAGGACAAGCTGCGGGATGAAGCCCACCGCGTTGCTATCCGCGAGGCCTGTCCGTATGGGGCTATCGCCGATGATCGGGATGATCCTGAAGGGCTGCATCTGCATCATGACAAATGCAACTGCTGTATGCGGTGCCAAAGCGTGGCGGACGGCGCATTTGATATTAAGCTCGAAACGTTCATGTCGTTTATCAAAGCAATGAATATTGCAGCTAAACTGGTGATGGATACATTTGAACCCGGAAATGCGGCGTTTATCAGCCTGGCAACCCAGATGACACCGCTGTGTGACTGCTTTGGGTTCACCAGCGCCGCCGTGCTGCCGGATGCCGGGATTTTTGGGGCGAATGATCCGGTGGCGATTGATCAAGCTATGATTGATCTGACGGCAAAAATGTCGATCCTGGAAGAAAACATGCCGGGTATGATGGAGATGGTCAGCCGGGAAGGACATCCCTGGCAGCAGATTCACGGCGCGTTTAAAGACCCCTATGCCCAACTGGCGCATGCGGAAGCGATCGGGTTAGGGACACGCGCTTATGAACTGGTGGATGTGATGCCCTTTAAGGAACCGGATTTCAAGCAGAGCATGTACGTTCAGGCCGCGCCCCGTTAAATGTAAGGCTGCGCCAATATTTTCTTTACCCCATCGGCCTAAAATAACCGCGTCCGCACGAGAAAGTCGTGCGGGCGTTTTATATTAGGCATTGTATAAAGAGCTTAATTGATCTTCCCCCCAAGCTATGTTAGGATAGGCCTGCTGGATCAAAAGGTTAAAAAGTCTTTTTGAATAGTATTTATGAGGCATTGATGTCATCCAACTCACCCCCTAAGGCTCTATCTAAGGCTCTATCTCCGTTTCTGCGTTTCAGCGGCATTTTTGAGAATCTTATGCCACTGGTGGCTGTGATCGCGGCCCTGATTATTGGTGCCGGGATGCTGCTGCTTATGGACGCCAATCCGGTTACCGCATACAAAGCGCTGTACGAGGGCGCGTTCGGAACCAACAATAATTTTGCGAACACCCTGGTCAAAGCGACACCGCTGCTGCTGGTGGGAATTGGAATCTGTATCAGTTTTCGCGGCGGGGTCGGGAATAGCGGCGGCGCGGGACCGAGTATTGTGGGGGCGCGGGGTACGGTGCAAGCGGCGTGCACCTTCGAGAATCAGCCTACCGAAGGGCTGCTTCCGCTGTGCCTGGTGGTGGGATTTGCCGGGGGCGCGATCTGGGGAACGATTGCCGGGGCGTTAAAAGCCTACTTCAATGTGAATGAAATTCTGAGCACGATTATGCTCAACCAGATCGCCGTGTATTTGATGAATTATCTGTTGAACAATGATTTGATGGACCCGGTTCAGCGGACAAAACTCTCACGAATTCCGCAAACCGCGAAACTGCCGGAAGCCGCGTATCTGCCGCGCATCTGGGACCCGACGCTGCTGCATGTGGGCGTGATCATTGCTGTTGTGCTGGCGGTGCTGGTGTATATCCTGCTGTGGCGAACCACGATTGGATACCGGATTCGGGCGGTTGGGAAAAATGCACGAGCATCACGGTATGCCGGGATCAAGGTCAAACGGTATATTCTGCTGTCGCTGCTGCTGAGCGGCGGGTTCTCTGGATTGGCCGGAGCCATGCTGGTGATGGGCGGAATCAGTCACCGGATGGTCACAGAAGGATCGGCGTCGGGATTTACGGGATCAGCGGGATTTAATGGGATTGTGGCGGCGTTGTTTGGGCAACTGCACCCGGTTGCCACCATTCCGGCGGCTTTGCTGTTCGGGGCGATGCTGGTGGGGGGACAAAAACTTCAGCGCGAGATGCAGGTTCCCTCGTCCCTGATCACCGTTCTGAACGGCCTAATTATTGTTTTTGTGGTGAGCAGCGAAATTTTGAAGCGACACCGAGCACGACGCCGGGTAGTCTCCAGCGCTCCTGAAGCAGAGATGGGAGTGGAGACGGTATGATCGAGGATTTGTTTACGGCAAGCGCGATCATCAGTATTCTGGGGTCCGGCATCCGGCTGGCGACACCCTATCTGTATGCGTCGATTGGGGAAACGTTTGGGCAGCGGAGTGGGGTGCTCAACCTGGGGGTTGAGGGCATGATGCTGCTGGGCGCTTTCGCGGCGTATTATGTGGTGTATGAAACGGAAAGTTTGATCTACGGCGTGCTGGTGGCGCTGGCTGTTGGCGCACTGATGGGCCTTGCTACCGCGATTATCAATGTGACGCTAAAAGCTGAACAGGGAATCAGCGGGATCGGGGTTTTCATGTTTGGTGCGGGGATGAGTGAACTGCTGTTCCGGCAACTGCTGGGGGACAAAGAACTCCGCTTGATTGATGGATTCCCCAAAATTCATATTCCGGTATTGAGCGATCTGCCCTGGATTGGTGAAATCTTTTTTGAGCAAAACTTACTGGTTTATGCAGCGTTTGCGCTGGTACCATTGGCGTGGTTTGTGCTGAACAAAACCACGCTGGGGCTTAAGATTCGAGCGGTGGGGCAAAACCCAGAAGCGGCGGATACGATGGGAATCAGCGTGACACGAATTCGCTATATTACGGTGATTCTGGGCGGCATATTGGCGTCGATGGCAGGCGCGTCATTGTCGATTGCCCTGAACAATAACTTTCAACAAAATATGACCGCCGGAAAGGGATTTATTGCGGTGGCGCTGGTGTACTTTGGCGCATGGCGACCTGTGGGCGTATTGGTGGGAATACTGCTCTTCAGCCTGGTGGATGCTTTACAATTGTGGGTGGTGACGAAGGGAATTGATATTCCAACCGAATACGCTTCGATGGCCCCGTATATTTTAACTATTCTGGCGCTCGTTTTCGCCTCGCGCCGCGTTGACCAACCTGCCGCGCTGTCTAAACCGTTTGAACGAGGCGAATAATTCTATTCAGCAGCGAAAGGACAAATTAAGTCCTATAAACTGTCCAGTAATCTGACATAGGGAGGAAATTCGGTATGACCAGCAAGAAGAACAAGCTTTATCTGCTTATCAGCCTCATTGCGGTTTTCGTCCTGGCGCTCACCCTGGCCGGGTGTGGCGATGACGATGAAGACAAGGAGAAAGATGAGAAGAAACCTACGGCGACTGCCGCGCCTGCTGCGACAGAAGAAGCAACAGTGGAAGCAACCGTAGAAGCGACCGTAGAAGCCACGGCTGAAGTAGAAGCCACGGAAGAACCGGCTGTTGAAGCGACGGCTGAAGTAGAAGCCACGGAAGAAGCTGCGGCGGCTGTGGCCACGGCTGAGGCAGTTGCTGCCGCAGTGACCACTGAAGAGGCTCCTGCCGCTGAAGCGACAGAAGAAGCCGCTCCCGTGCAGACGGAAAAAATCCGGATTGCGGTGGTGATGCCCAGCACGAAGAATGACCTCGCTTTCAGCCAGAGCATGTACGACGCGCTGATGCAGATTCAGGAAGAGCGCGGCGAAGATATGGTCGAAATCGCGGTGTCGGAAAACCTGTGGAACGTCGATGATGCGGCAGTCGCGATCCGTGACTATGCGGCTGATGGCTACGATCTTGTGATCGCGCATGGCTCGCAGTATGGTTCGTCACTTCAGGAAATCGCCCCGGACTTTGAAGATACAACGTTTGCCTGGGGAACCACCGTTGACACATTCGATCTCGACAATGTGTATGCCTATGAAGCGCGCGCTGAACAGGGTGCGTATGTTATGGGCGTGGTGGCTGGGATGATGAGCGAGAGCGATGTGATCGGCATTATCGGCCCGATTGATACCGGCGACGCGCATCTGTATGTGGAAGGCTTCAAGGCGGGCGTACTGTCGGTTAAACCCGAAGCCGAAGTGCTGATCAATTACACGGGCGATTTCGGCGATCAGTCGAAGGCAGCGGCAGCGGCGGAAACGATGCTGGCGGCGGATGCGGACGTTCTGACCGGCACGGCTCAGATGGTCCCCGGCGCGGTGAACAAAGCCAAAGAAGCGGGCAAGGTGTGGTTTGGCACGCAGGCGAATCAGACTTCGCTGGCCCCCGATATTGTGGTGGCGAGTCAAATCTATGACTGGACCGTTGTGTTAAACACAATCATCGACCAGTCGCTGGCGGGCACACATGGCGGGGAATCGTTCGCCATCACGCTCGAAAATAAGGGCCTGGTGATCGAATTTAATCCCGACTATGAAGTTCCAGCGGATGTGATGACCGCCGCCGAGGAAACGATGGCGGGCATCATCGACGGAACCATTACCGTCGAGATTTCGGATGTAACCCAGTAAATGGTCATGGTCAGGGGCGCTCAACAGCGTCCCTGACTCTTTATTAGGGATGATAAGGTATGACGGTTGAGAATTTACTTCCGACAGGGCAGACCCGAATTAACCATCTGGAAATGCGCAGTATTGTTAAGCGGTTTCCAGGCGTGTTAGCGGTCAATCAGGTCAACTTTGATGTTCATGCCGGAGAAGTACATGCCCTGCTTGGAGAAAATGGCGCGGGCAAAAGCACCCTGATGAAAATTCTCTACGGGCTGTATAAGCCGGATGCAGGGGAAATTCTGCTGAATGGCAAGCCTGTCGTCATCCGTTCGCCAGCGGATGCGATCACACATGGAATTGGGATGGTTCACCAGCACTTTATGCTGGTGCAGTCGCTGACTGTTGCTGAAAATATCGCGTTGGGACTGCGTTCGTCACGGGAGCCGCTGCTCAACCTGGACGAGGTGGCGGACCGGATCAACCAATTAGCAAAAATTTACGGGTTGCAGGTGGACCCGTCGCGCCCGGTGTGGCAGCTTTCGGTGGGAGAGCAGCAGCGGGTTGAAATTATTAAAGCACTTTATCGAGGGGCAGCGCTGCTGATTCTGGACGAACCGACGGCGGTGCTGACTCCGCAAGAAGTAGATGATTTATTCAAGACATTACAGCAGATGGTGCAGGACGGACACGCACTTATTTTTATTTCGCACAAACTGCACGAAGTTTTGAGTATCAGCAACCGCGTCACGGTGCTGCGGGACGGGCGGCTGGTTGGCTCGGTGGCGACAAAAGAGGCAACCAAGCAGAATCTCGCGCGGATGATGGTGGGGCGCGATGTGGTGATGCATTATGAGCGGGAACAGGTCCAGACTGGACAACCGCTACTGCGAGTGGAGAATCTGTGGGCGAAAAGTGATCGCGGGACGGATGCGCTGTGCGGTGTGACACTCGATGTGCGGGCGGGTGAGATTCTGGGATTAGCCGGGGTGTCGGGAAACGGGCAGCGCGAACTGGCGCAGGTGATTTTTGGACTGCGGTCTGTCAGTCAGGGCGTGGTGTGCGTCGGTGAGGAAGATGTCACCGGGAAAGCGCCCGACAGCCTGAATCATTTGGGCGTGTCGTACATTCCAGAAGAACGTATGGTGGATGGGGTGATTCGCGATTTTACGGTGGCGGAAAACCTGATTCTTGAGGATCACGGCACGAAGCCGTATTCGTGGACGATCTTTTTGAATCCGCGCGCGATCAGCCGCCGGTGCGGAGAAATGATTCAAACCTTTAATATTCGCACACCGAGGCAGGATACACCGATCAAGAGTCTGTCGGGTGGGAATATCCAAAAGCTGATTCTGGCACGCGAACTGGCTCGAAACCCGCGCGTGCTGATCGCAGCGCAGCCCACACGCGGGGTCGATATTGGCGCGACGGAATATATTCACCAGCAACTGCTCAGCCAACGGCAACGCGGCACAGCTACCCTGCTGATTTCGGAAGACCTGGATGAGATTATGTCCCTGGCGGATCGGATCGCGGTGATCTATGAGGGGAAGATTATGGGCGTGGTAGATCGCCGGGATGCGCAGATCGAGCAGCTTGGGTTGATGATGGCCGGTGTTCAGGCGGAATCCTGATCGTAAAACAGAACTGGTGTGATAAAATTAAGTTAATCCTCCTGGCTGCTGGTCGTTTGTGTCCCGGGGCATTATGCGGCGTTGAGTATCCTCGCTCATCGAAAAGTGCTGGCAGTCCGTCTAGCTACAGATATAACTATTGAGAGATTTGACCCATGACACTTTGGACGCATTACCATACTCCTTCGACCATTGACGAGGCATTGGCGCTGCTGGAATCGTATGGGGGCCGCGCGCGGGTGATTGCGGGCGGTACGGACTTATTACTTGATATGCGGCAGGGGCATACACCCTGCCAGGATGCCTTAATTGATATTACGAAGATCGCCAGCATGAATGTGATCCGGCAAGAGGGGGATTGGTTATATATTGGGGCGGGGGTGACGCATTCGCAGATTGTCGCCTGGCCCGAAATCGCAGCGCGGGCAACCTGCCTGGTGGAGAGCTGCGGCGTGGTTGGCGGGCCACAGGTGCGAAATGTGGGCACGCTGGGCGGGAATGTCGCGCACGCACTGCCCGCAGGGGATGGCACCGTATCGCTGGTCGCGCTGGATGCGGAAGCGGACGTTATTATTGAGCATGAACGGCGCTGGGTGCCGATTCAAGCGTTGTATGTGGGGCCGGGACAATCGCGGCTGGATTCGACGCGCGATCTGCTGGTGCAGTTCCGCATCCGGCTGTGTGGGCCACAGGAAGCCACCGCCTTTAAACGGATCATGCGGCCACAAGGAGTCGCTTTGCCGATTCTGGGCTGCGCGGTGTGGATTCGATTGGACCCACGCGGAAGTTATTATGAGGATGTGCGGGTCTGTGTCAGCCCGGTTGCGCCGACCCCCATTCGCGCGGCAGACGTGGAAGCTGTGTTACGAGGGGCTACCGCCAGCGTTGAAACCGTCGAAGAAGCGGTCAAAACGGCACACGCCACGCTGCATCCACGAGCGAGTAAATATCGCGCTACCGCTGATTATCGCCAAGAGATGATTGAAATCCTGTTGCGACGCGTACTGGAACGCGCGGTGGAGCGCGCCCGGACCGGACAAGCTCTCCCTGAAGGGATAGGAATGGAATAGGAGCATCATGAGCAAGCTAACACTCACCGTCAACGACCAATCTTATGATCTCGACGTTCCCGAAGCGCGCACATTGGCGCAAGTTCTACGATACGATCTGGGCCTGACCGGAACAAAAATCGGATGTGAGGAAGCGGAGTGCGGAATCTGTACGGTGCTGGTGAACGGTATCCCCGTCGATTCGTGCATTTACCCGGCGTTTAAGGCGCAGGGCGCGGCGATCACAACCATCGAAGGGGTGAAGCAGAACGGGGGCTTACACCCGCTGCAAAAAGCATTCATTGAACACGGCGCGGTCCAGTGTGGATTCTGTACACCGGGGCTGATCATGAACTCGTATGCGCTGCTGCAAAAAAATCCTGATCCATCGGATCACGATATTAAGGTGGCGCTGAAGGATACTTACTGCCGCTGCACGGGGTATACCAGCGTCTTCAATGCGATTCATGCGGCGGCGCATGAGATGCGGGGCGAGGGCGTTGTGTCCTGGAATGCCGTCAAAACAAGCGCGCCGCTGAATGCCGTTGGACAGGCTGTACCGCCGCAGGAAGTGGTGGATAAAGTGACGGGGCGCGCGCGATTTACGGATGATTATGTGTTCCCCGGCATGCTGTATGCTCGGACGCTGCGGGCGGCGTATCCTCATGCACGGATTTTGAGCATTAATACGACAGAAGCAAAAGCAATGCCCGGTGTACGAGCGGTGCTGACCCATGAGGATGTGCCCGGCGAAAACATTCACGGGATCGTCTATGCGGACTGGCCGGTGTTGGCAGGCGATAAAGTGCGATATATGGGGGATGCGGTCGCGATTGTGGCGGCGGATACACCGGAGATCGCGGCGGAAGCGCTGAAACGGATCAACGTGGCGTATGAACCGCTGCCGACGGTGGCGGACCCCAAAGCGGCACACCAACCGGATGCGGCATTGGTGCATGAAGACCGACCAAACCTGCTCAAGCATATTAAAGTGCGGAGCGGGGATATTGAGCGGGGATTTGCCGAGTCGGATGTGGTGATTGAGCGGGAATATCGCACACCAACCATTGAACATGCTTTTATGGAACCGGAATGCGCGATTGGTGTTCCAGCGGGATTTGATGACGCGCATCCAAAACTGACGATCTACGTTGGATCGCAGATTCCGTATGATGACCGGCGGCAGACCGCCCGCGCGCTGAATATCCCCGAAGATCAGATTCGGGTGCGGGGAACGTTAATCGGCGGGGGGTTCGGCGGAAAAGAAGATATTGCGGGGCAGATTCATGTGGCGATGCTGGCCCAAGCAACCAATCACCCGGTGAAGATGCTCTATACCCGGCAGGAATCACTGCTGTTCCACCCGAAGCGCCACGCGACGATTATTCGGATAAAAACCGGGGCGAAACGTGACGGCACCCTGATGGCGGTGGAAGCAGAATTGTATGGGGATGGCGGGGCATACGCCAGCCTGTCGGACAAGGTGATGACACGGGCGACCACCCATGCTACCGGGCCGTATGTGGTGCCGCATGTCAAAATTGACTGCTACGCGATGTATACCAATAACCCCCCGTCGGGCGCATTTCGCGGATTCGGAGTCACACAATCGGCGTTTGCGGTCGAACAGAATATGGATCAAGTCGCGGAAGCGCTGGGTATCGATCCGGTTGAGTTCCGGCTGAAAAATGCGCAGAAGGTGGGCGAAACGACAGCTACCGGGCAAGTGCTGCGCGAGAGC
The DNA here is from genome assembly GCA_964472565.1 of uncultured Anaerolineaceae bacterium. Lineage (GTDB taxonomy): Bacteria > Chloroflexota > Anaerolineae > Aggregatilineales > Aggregatilineaceae > DATAMF01. The sequence continues at coordinate 40,159 of CAYYNB010000017.1, read as the reverse complement.
GTGGGACTGCTGGAAACGCTGGAACGGGTCAACCGGGATATGCGCGGCGAGGATACGGCGTTCCAATGGAGTTGGCGCGAAGGCAGCCTCGCCTATGGGTGGGGCGTGGCAGCGGTTTACAAAAATACAGGATTGGGCGGCGGCGCACCGGATCGATCTACGGCAGAAGTCGAAGTATTTGAAGATGGGCGGGCCGAAGTTCGCACCTCGTCGGCAGATATGGGGCAAGGCTTAAGCGTGGTGCTGGCGCAGATCGCAGCAGAAGAACTCGGTATGCCGGTGAACCGCGTACACGTTCTGCTGTCGGATACGGATTTGACACCAGACGGCGGGCCAACGACTGCTTCGCGGCAGACGTATGTGAGCGGAAATGCCGCGCGACATGCCGCGATCACGATGCGGGAGGCACTGGTAGCGGTGGCCGCGGAACGGATGAGCGTGCCCCCCGACAAGATACGATTTGAGCATGGGCACGTGTGTTATAACGGCACTGCGGTGGACCTGGGGCAAGTGGTCACGTGGATGCATGAGCAGGGATTAGAAGCGAAGGTCCGCTATAAATATGATGCGCCAGAAACTAAACCGCTGGGAACGGGCGGCGATATGCATGTGGCGTTTTCGTATGCAACCCAAGCGGCACTGGTTGAAGTTGATCTGGAAACCGGAGCGGTGAAGGTGGTACGGATCATCGCCGCAAATGACGTGGGACGAGCGATTAATCCCCGCACACTCGAAGGGCAAGTCGAGGGTGGGATCGTGATGGGGTTGGGGAACTGCCTCACTGAAGAGTATATTGTGGAAAACGGTGTGCCCTGGTCTACGCTCTTCGCTCGATATAAGATTCCGAGTATTAAACACACGCCGGAGATTATCTCGCATATTGTGGAGCATCCGACGGCTGAAGGGCCGTTTGGGGCAAAGGGTGTGGGGGAAATTACATCGATTGGCACAACACCCGCTATTGCAAACGCCATTTACCATGCAACAGGCGTGCGGGTGTACCACATTCCGATTGATCAAGATGCGCTGCTGCGAGCGATCAAAGCGAATAAGACGGAGGTTCGGACTACCTGGCATGATGTGAAGTAGGTAAGCGAACCTCAAGCATGAAGCATAAAAGCGAAAAAGGCCTCTTGTTTACCCAGAGGCCTTTTTGCTTTCCGACCCGTAAAAAACCATTACAATAAGAATGGATATCGATCATTATATTTATGTCGAAAGGATCAGGATTATGTCTGCCAACTATAAAGCGGAATTGGTCGGTGTTTTGGGCTATCCGGTGGCAGAAAATCCAACTGGGGTGATGCAAGAAGCGGCATTTGCGGCGGCGGGTTTAAACTGGCGGTACCTGACTATCGAAGTTAAACCCGAAAAACTGGCGGATGCGATAGTGGGTGTACGTGCTTTGGGGATGCAAGGAATCAACCTGACGATTCCCCATAAAGTCGCTGTGATGCGCTATCTGGATGAGATCGCGCCGGATGCGGCAATTATCGGCGCGGTGAATACCGTGCGGCGGGTGGGGGATCGTCTGGTTGGGGAAAACACGGATGGGAAAGGGTTTTTGCGGGGAGTGCGGCAGGATGCGGGGGTTGATCCGGCAGGGAAACGGGTGGTGATTCTGGGGGCCGGGGGCGCAGCACGTGCGGCGGCGACTGAACTGGCCCTGGCAGGGGCGGCACAGCTTTTGGTGTTGAATCGCAGCGAGGTGCGGGGTTCGCAGATGGTCGCGGATTTGAGACGGAATACACAGGCCGATGTTCAGTTTGAGGCCTGGCGCGAAACCTATCATGTTGCAAAGGATGTTGATCTGCTGGTTAATGCGACCTCGATTGGACTGTTTCCAGATGTGGATGGTAAGCCGGATGTTGACTGGCAGGGGGCAAAGCCCGGCCTGCTGGTGTGTGATGTGGTATTTAATCCCCCCGAAACACCGTTTTTGCGTCAAGCGAAAGCGTATGGGCTGCCGGTATTGGATGGGTTAGCGATGCTGGTTTACCAGGGAGTGATTGGGTTTGAGATGTGGACCGGGCAGACGGCTCCTGAAGCGGTGATGAAAGACGCGCTGCGAAAAGCGCTTGGAGTATGATGGAAAAAACTGAGCACGCAGAAGAATTTAGGGATATTGATCGGCTTAATGAGCAGGCTGAAGCGCTCCTGATTGATGATCCAGAGAAGAGCGAACAGTTGGCGAAACAAGCGCAAACCATGTCGCTTGAAAGTTACCCGGAAGGTTTAGCGCAGAGCCTGACCACCTTATCAATTCTGAACTGGGATCGCTCGAATTATATTGATGCGCTGTCGATGGCATTGGAAGCGGCGCGGCTGTTTGAACAAACCGGGAATATCCGTCAGCAGGCGTATGTGCTCAACCATATCGCCGGGATTCATTTTTTGCTGGGAAACTATACACAGGCCCTGGAAGTTGGTTATACGGCGCTGCGATTGAGCAAACAAAGCGGGGACCGGGGATTGTATGCCAGTATTTTAAACGATAACGGCTATATCTGTTTGCATGTGGGGCGCAGCAAGGATGCGATGCCCCAGCTTATGGAAAGTTTGACGATTCATCGAGAAACCGGATCACCGCATGGCGAAGCACAAGTTCTGGACAGTATTGGCAAAGCCTATTTATTGATGGGGGATTATGCTCAGGCGCTCCGTTATGAACAGCAAAGCCTAGAACTGGATCGGACTATCGGTTACAAACGGGCGGAAGTTGAGGCACTGGGCAATATCGGCAAAATCTACGCCGCTACCCAAGATGTGCAACAAGCACTGGAGCACTTTTTTAAAGCGCTCGAATTGTCTAAAACCTGGGGTTATCGCCAGTTAGAAGCATCTCTTTTGCTGGATGTCGGGCGAATGCATCTGAATTTGGGCGAGTGTGATCTCGCGGCGGCTGTCTTGCAGCAGGCGTTAGAGGTAGCCGCAGCGATTCAATCCAAGCCGGTGCTGTTTGAAATCTATGCGGCGCTGGCTGAGACGTATGAGCAACAAGGAGAATGGCAAGCGGCGCTGCACCATCAAAAGCAGAGCCAGGTGGTCAAAGAAGAAGTATTTAGCGAAAAAACGGCCCACCGCCTCACCAGCCTACAACTGATCTATCAAGTTGAAAAGGCGCAGCAAGAAGCCGAAATTTCGCAGTTGAAAAATGTCGAATTACAGGAACAGATTGAGGCGCACCAACGGCTGATCGCGGAACTGGATGCCTATGCTTATACGGTGGCGCATGATCTCAAAAATCCATTGGCGACGGTGGTGGGATATGCAGAACTGCTAAAGGAAGATTTACTGGGAGAAGTTTATGAAAATGTCCCCCTCTATCTGGAAGAGGTCCTGTATAACGGGTATAAGCTGAGCAGTATTATCGACAATTTGCTCATGCTCGCCAGTGTACGCCAGAAAACCATTATCCCGGATGCGCTCGATATGACCCCGATTATTCAAGAAACTGAGCGGCGGCTGGCGACCCAGATTCGCAATCGGGGGGCGCAGGTGATTAAACCCGACAGATGGCCGCTGGCGCTGGGATATGCGCCCTGGGTCGAAGAGATCTGGGCGAATTATATCAGTAATGCGATCAAATATGGGGGCGAACCGCCGCTGGTGGAATTGGGAGCTACCCAGGAACAGGATTTTGTCCGGTTTTGGGTGCAGGATAATGGAAGCGGAATCAGTGAGGCCGATCAAGCGAAATTATTTACTGAATTTACGCGCCTCAGTACGAAGGAAAAAGGGTACGGGTTGGGGTTATCGATTGTCAAACGGATTGTCGAAAAACTAGGGGGCACGATAGGGGTTGAGAGTAGGCCCGGACAGGGCAGCGTTTTCAGTTTTAGTTTGCCAGCAGCACCTCACGATGCTGCCGGCACAAACGACATCCCATAAAGCTGGACCTTACCCCATTCTGCCTTGCCCCTTTTATCAGGGAAGGGAGTCAAACCCTAACTACAACGCAGATTCCCGTTCAAACACCGGTTTCAAGATTGGATACAGGTCACGATATAGGGCATAGGCGGACTGATAGGCGCTGGCCTGGGAACTGGGATCAACGCGTTCGCCCAATTTGACGGTTGCCTGGGCCGCTTCAGCCGCATTGGACCAGATACCGCCGCCAACCCCAGCCAATAAAGCCGCGCCATACGCCGCCCCTTCGATTGCTTCGGTGACGATCAGCGGCACGCCCAGCACATCGGCAAAAATTTGCCGCCAGACCGGGCTTTTGGCCCCTCCTCCACTGATGCGAACTTCGTTGATGATGCCTGCCGGACTCGCTTTGATCAGTTCAAAACTATCGCGCAGACCAAAAGCAACACCTTCCATCACGGCGCGAGTCAGATGGGCGCGCGAATGACGGGCGGTTAAGCCTACGAATGCACCACGTGCTAATGGATCGGGATGGGGGGTACGCTCGCCGGTCAGGTAGGGCAGGAAGATCAAACCTTCACAGCCGGGTTGAATTGGAGCCGCCTCATCGGTCAAGGTTCCGAAGTCGGCACCGGGGGCAAGCGTGTCACGATACCACTGAAGGCTCCCGGCAGCACTCAACATTACGCCCATGAAGTGCCAGCGCCCCGGAATCGAATGACAGAACGCATGTAAACGCCCATCCGGTTCATAGGCATAACTGGCTAGCGGCGCAAAAACGACGCCTGATGTTCCTACGGTGAGAGCTACCACGCCGGGATCGACTGCGCCGACTCCGGTAGCCTGGGCTGCCTGATCACCCCCGCCGCCCACGATGGGTAGGCCCGCCTTTAGCCCGGTTTCGGCGGCTGCCTGTTCGTTCACGATACCCGTAACTGCCGGGCCTTCGTAGAGGCGGGGCAGCCATTCTTCGGGAATATCAAGCTCTTGCAGAACCGCAGCAGACCACCGACGATTGGCCACATCAAGGAGCGCCATCCCGGAGGCATCAGCCATATCAACCGCGTATTCGCCGGAGAGTTTGAAACGGATGTAGTCTTTGGGCAGGAGGATGTGCGCGATCTGCTGGTAGATTTCCGGTTCGTGACGGCGCACCCAGAGAATCTTGGGAGCAGTAAAGCCGGTCAGGGCACGATTGCCGGTGAGCTGGATCAGGCGCTGTGCCCCGATGGTTGCGGTGATGGTATCGCATTCGGCCTGGGTGCGCTGGTCGTTCCAGAGGATGGACGGACGCAACACCTGGCCGGATTGATCCAGGCAAACCAAACCGTGCATCTGGCCGGTTAAGCCGATGGCGCGAATTGATGCGGATGCGCCGGTTTGGGATAAAACCGTGCGAATTGAGTTCACAATGCCCGACCACCAATCGGACGGGTTTTGCTCGCTCCATAACGGATAGGGCTGGCTAGAGGGGTGAGGCGTGGTATGGCTGGCAACTACCGCCCCAGTTTCATCGATCAGGAGCGCTTTGGCTCCTGTCGTGCTGACATCAAGTCCCAATAAATAGTTCATGGTTGTCCTCGCCTGAGTAAGATTCGATTAACGGACACCCAGGAGCAGTTCGATGGTGAGCTGGTCTAACTTTTCATACTTCATGTCGCGCTGAGCTAAGGCATGACGATCAAACGATTCGGCTTTCAAACGCTTGGCTTTGTCGGCAGAATAGGTGCCGTTTAACCAGCTATAAGAGCCATCGTCGGCCATAATTTCTTTGAGCAGACCTTGAATTTCAGGATCAGCATTAAAACGGGCGGCTTTTTCCTTGAGGATCAAATAGGTTCGCATGCAGCCGCGCGCAAACGCTTTGACCCCTTCGGGACCATCGGAGCGGTAGGCATGGGCGTCAAAATGGCGCGAGCCTTGATAACCGACATCTTCCAGGAATTTCACCACATAAAATGCCTGTTTGATCATCTCGGCACCGAAGCGGAAGTCCTGGTCATAGCGCCCGAATTTCTGATCGTTCAGGTCGATGTGGAACAGTTTGCCTGCATCCCAAGCCTGGGCAATGGCGTGCATAAAATTGAGGCCCGCCATATGTTCGTGCGCGACTTCGGGATTTACACCGACCATCTCAGGATGATCCAGGGTAGAAATAAAACCGAGCATCGCGCCTGTGGTGGGAAGATAGATGTCACCACGCGGTTCATTGGGCTTGGCTTCGAGGGCGAACTTGAGATCATACCCCTGATCGTTCACGTATTCGCAGAAAAAGTTCAGGGCTTCGCGGAACCATTTTCCGGCGTTCAGCGCGCTCTTGCTGGAGTCGGTTTCGGTGCCTTCACGCCCACCCCAGAACACGTACACGTTGGCACCCAGTTCGGCACCCAGATCAATGGCGCGGAGGGTTTTCTGGCGCGCGTAGGCCCGTATTTTGGGATCATTCGAGGTAAACGCGCCATCTTTGAACACCGGATCAAAGAAGAGATTCGTGGTTGCCATTGGCACAACAAGACCGGTATCCTGGAGCGCTTGTTTGAACTCTGACACAATGCGAGCCTGTTCGGCGGGGGTGGCGTCAATGGGGACCAGATCGTTATCGTGGAAATTGACGCCGTAAGCGCCAACTTCGGCCAACAGATGGACAATCTGAACAGGCGATAATCCTGCGCGCACGTTGTCGCCAAACGGATCGCGGCCCCGGTTGCCTACTGTCCATAATCCAAAGGTAAAACGGTGTTCCGGTTGGGGTTGATAATTATCCATTTTTATTGTTCCTCTCTTTGGTATAGCAGAAATTTCCAACAAATTGACAGAAGATTTTCTAAACTGTTCGGATTGGATGGGAGAGAATATGGTGAAAGGTCAGGGCAATTCCCCCAATCACACAGGCATCTGAGCCATGCTGAGCCAGTACGACGCGCGTGGCGGCTGAATGCCAGCGAAGCGCACGTTTTTGTAGTTCAGCTTCGATGACAGGGAGCAAAAATTCTCCGGCGAGGCTCAGGATGCCGCCAAAAACGACTAAATCGGGATTGTAGGCATTGACGAGAGATGCAATGCCCACGCCTAAATAATGACCGACCTGCTCAAGCGCCTGGAGCGCGATGGGGTCCTGTGCGCGAGCCGCCTGAATAACAAGCTGAATGGTGAGCAGTTCCAGGTTGTTCTGTGTTAAATCGGTTAAAAGCGAATGTTTTCCGGCTTCGATTTGAGCGTGGATGTAACGAAAGACCGCCGACTGGCTGGCCTGGGTTTCCCAACAGCCCCGATTACCACATTTGCATGGCAGCCCGGCGGGATCCATGGTCATATGGCCGAATTCGCTGGCGAAGCCTGTTTTGCCCTTAAAAAGCTGGCCGCCCAAAACTACTGCGCCCCCTAAGCCAACGCCAGCACTGATAAACAGGATTTCGTCGTAACCCTTAGCCGCTCCAAAAAAGTATTCGCCTAGCAGAGCCATGTTCGCTTCGTTTTCGACGAAGATGGGAACAGCCGGGAATTCATTGTGGAGAATGGCCCGCAGCGGTACATCCTGCCATTCCAGATTAGGCGCAAATAGCAGGGTTCCAGAAGTCTGATCGATAAGACCAGGCGCACCGACTGATAAACCGAGCACGCGGCAGTTATCACATGCCTCCGCGCCAATTTTGACGGCCTGGTGCAAAAGCGCCAGGGTTTGCTGCATGATGGCGGCCTGGCCGGCTGAGTCGTGGGTATTTTCGCGGTGCCGCCAAATGATTTCGGTTCCGAAATCGGAGCAGATGACGGAGATAAAATCGACGCCCATTTCACAACAGACGATATAACCCGCTTTATTATCCAGTTCCAGTAAGACGGATGGGCGTCCTATGTGGTTGGAATTGAGGCCGACCTCACGCACCAAACCATTATCCAGCAGTTCCTGTACGAGACTGGATACCGTTGACTTATTCAGCCCCGTCACACCCGCTAAATCAGCGCGTGAAAGGAGAGGATGCTCGAATAAGTGGTTGAGAATCAAAGATAAATTGATCTCACGTACCAGCGCCTGATCCCCAGTACGCAAGCGATTGGCAGATGGCATACCGCCTCAAGCTTCAATCAAGATGTAAAAAGAGAAGGCTATCCCAAACCAGTTAATTGGTTGCACCAACCAACTAACACCATTATATGAGGAAATTTTTGCAAAAGTCAAGCTTATTCCGCTACCCGTTCGACGGCTTCCAGAACATCTTTAAGCACGGGTTTGTTGGGGAAATAGAGGACTTCGCCGGGAATATCCTTTAAGGCGGTTTTGGCCAGATTAACGCCTTCGTAGACTAACAACAGCAGATTATGGCGATTGGCGGCGCGCACTTTTTCCAGTTTGCGGCGCAAATAATCGGGGTGCCAAAAGCCCATAATTTCGATTATGGCGCGGCGGCCATTTTTACGATGGGTAAAGCTGAAGTCGGGGATGAGGACCGTATCGCCTAACAGGATCACTTCATCTTCGCGAGAGAGCTGCCAGTGGCCGCGAGTTTCGCCGAATTTGGATCCAAACTCGGCGGCAAAATCAGCTTCCAGACGGCTGTCAAATTCGCCACTCTTTTTAAAATGGCTGGAAAGCGCGCTGTGCTGATCCAGATGGTACCGAAGCACACTGTCATAAGATTGGATGTGGATTTCTGCATCCATCTGCCAGCGGTCACATAAAAAGAGAGCAGGCAAAAAGGCCGCAAACTGGCGACCATAACGGGTGGTGGCCTGCACAAAGGGCGAAATGGGGCCATCCAGGGTGACGTGATACCCTGACTGGGGATGCGGTGAGGCGGCGAACATCAGCTTGAATAACTTGAGGTAGCGCCAAAAGTCTTTATAGCTGTCGTAAATATCGATGGTGAGCTGGCTGGCCCAATAGAGGACGCCGCGCGCGAGTTCCAGGTTGTAGCGGGCGATCAGGGTTTCGGGTGTCCAGGCGGGGCCGAGGTCGGCCAGTATATTTTCGATGGGACGATCTGCAAACAGAAAAAGCTCAATCTGGTCGGGAGTCAGGCCGAGTTCCTGGGCGGAGGATTGCAGCACAGCCTGACGCGATTGGGGATGGAACAGATCGGTCTGTGGGAAAACCGGTCCCTGGGCGAATACAAAACGGCGCAATTCTTCAGGATCGAGTGACATCGCAAGCGGCGTAAAATCGGCGGCGTCACTCAGGACTTTGGCAAGGCCACGCAGCACGATGTAATCGGTCCGTTCGCCCTCATATTTTTCCAGGGCGTGTTCCCATTGATGGCGCGGCTGGTGAAGATGGCGGTTGAACAGGGTAATCAGGTCCTGAGCGGAGCGACGCCAAAATGGATTATCAGGAAGCCAGTCCACCTGGATTTGATCGCCGCGTTTGCGCAGGCGGGGCCGGATCAGATCACCTGTCAGCATTCGTTTAGTACGCTTTCCTCGGACGCCGCCGCTGGGCTTTGCCTTCGTCTACGGTGTTACGGGCGATCACCTCGAACAGAACGGCCTGACGATTGCCCACCTTACGCAGGACACGGCCCAAGCGCTGGATATATTCGCGGGCGCTGGCGGTGCCGCCCAACACAATGGCGACTTTGGCTTCGGGCACATCCACCCCCTCATTCAAAACCCGCGAGGTGACAATGGCGCGGTAATGGCCGGTCTGGAAATGATCGAGAATATGCTTGCGTTCAGCGGCTTTGGTTTCGTGGGTGATGATGGGAATCAGGTGGTGGCGGGCGATGGCATAGGCAACGGCATTGTTTTCGGTGAAGATCAACACCTGTTCGTGGAAATATTCGCGCAGGAGTTGGTCGAGAACAGTCCATTTGCCTTCCGCATTGGACAGCAAATCCTGGAGGCGCTGGCGCGCCAACAACGCGCGGCGGGCTTCCTGATCAAAGGCGCTCAAGCGCATCAGCTCCATGAGCCACCCTGCGCCATGCGTGCGCTGAAGCTGGCGGGAGCGGAAAAAATTGGAGTAGATCGCAAAATCGGCATCATAACGCTGGCGCTCGGCGGGGGTGAGGTCGATTCGGATGCGCTCGGTACGGTATTCGGCAAGCTGTTCGCCCACCAGATCGTCAATTTTTTCGGTGTAAACGATGGGGCCGAGCAGATCATCCAGCCGCCAGCGCCCGTCGGCCTGTTCGTGTTCTTCGGGATAGGTGGCGGTGAGGCCCAACCGAAACGGTGAGGGGGACATCAAGGCAGTTTCGCCCCAACTGGGCGCGGGAAGATGATGCACTTCGTCGAAGATGAGCAGCTTGAAGGCATTGCCGTTTTGGGCGATCAGATCGCTCGCCGAATGATAGGTGGTGACGGTGAGGGGTAAAACCAGCTTTTCGCCGCCATAATAGACGCCCACTTCGGTCTGAAAGGCGTTCACGAGGCGAGCATACCACTGGTGCAGCAGATCAATGGTAGGGGCGACGACGACGGCGGAACGATTGACCCGGTGGATGGCATGAATGGCGACAAAGGTTTTGCCTGCGCCAGTCGGCAGCACAATGCTGCCCTGATGCGCGGCATTTTCCCAGGCATCCAGGGCGGCCTGCTGGTAGGCGTGGGGCTGGCGGCTGTCGTGCAGGGTATAGTCCAGATGATCCCAGCGCGGCACCGTGTCGCGGATGCGATTCTCGGAAAACCAGGGGCGGAGCGCGCCGTAGTGATACGCTTCACAGCGCCAGTGGCCCTTGATCCATTGGAATGGGTGGGGCGGCTGCGCTGTCGCTGGAACATCGTTCAAGACCAGCGTGCCGCCCTGGAAAAATACAGTTGAAGTCATGGGTGCTGCTGATGAAACTCCGTATGGTCCTGATAATATTTGGCGACAGCCAGCGCCGCCGCTTCACCATAAAGATTTCCGGTGAAGGTGATGCTGGACGGTTCTCCATCCACATCCAGACCGTTGGGCACGATAACCGCCGGATGTCCGGTGAGATTGGTCAGGATAAGGTTGTCATCGCCAAAGGATGGCGAAATATAAACATCCACAGTTTCCATCAAGCGGGCCATGTCCATCATCATCTGAGTTCGGATGCGGTTCATTTGAACATATTCGACAGCAGGGATCAAGCGAGCCTGACGAAAAACATTGGGCCAGGCATCGGCCATCTGGCGAGCTAACAGATCATCCCGGCTGCTGCGGGTCAGTTCATCAAAATAGGCGGCGGCTTCGACTTCCAGAAGCAGCACAACGGCATCGAGAGTTTCCTTTGAGTAATTCGGGAGTTCAATGGGGAGCAGAGTTAGCCCTAGCGAACGCAGCACTTCTAAAGACTGCTGATCCTGGGGCTGGGTAAAGTCGTTGACAATATAACCGATGCGCAAATCGGACAAGGGCAAATCTGGGTTCCAGTTAAAAGGATAGCTGGTCACGGCGGGGTCTTTTCCATCGGGACCGTAGATGGCATCAAAGACCAGGGCACAGTCTTCAATCGTGCGGCAGATGGGGCCGATTTTATCCATAGTCCAACTGAGGGACATACCCCCAAAACGGCTCACGCGGCCAAAGGTGGGGCGGAGGCCGGGGACACGACACTGGGTACAGGGCGATACCAGCGAGCCGAGGGTTTCGGTGCCGATTGCAAAGCCGACTAATCCGGCAGCCGTTGCAGCAGCAGAACCAGCCGATGATCCGCTTGAACCTTCTTCAGTATTCCAGGGGGTGCGGGTTTGCCCACCAAACCAGACATCGCCCCAGGCCAGCGCCCCGACTGAAAGTTTGGCGATCAAAACCGCTCCGGCAGCGTCCAGGCGCTCAACGACGGTAGCATCAATATCAAGCACCTGTTCCTGGTAGGGTTCGGCTCCCCAGGTGGTGCGATAACCGCGCACGGCGAACAAATCCTTGAGGCCCCAGGGAATGCCGTGCAAGGGGCCGCGATACTGTCCGGCGGCAATTTCGTCATCGGCAAGACGGGCTTGATTCATGGCGCGATCTTCGGTGAGGGTGATTACGCAGTGCAAGGTGGGATCGTGGCGCTTCAGCCGCTCCAAATACATTTCGGTCAGGGCAACTGAACTTATTTGCCGGGTGCGGATCAAATAGGCGAGGTGGGTGAGCGGCCAAAAGGCTACCTCTTCCAGATTTTCGGGCAGCATGATGTTTTCGATCTGACTCATGACCAGCGGCTGGCGCGCGGTATTAAAAGTCATGCCGGGCAAACGGGGATCGAAGTTGAAGGCGGGAGGAAGCGCATTATCCAGCGACACAGCGCGAACGATGTTGTATTGATCCCGGTGTTTCTGAACGCCTTCAAGCATCAATTCACGCTCGGACGGCGTGAATTCAAGGCCAATAACCTGTTCGGCAGCGGCCAGCAGTTCCAGGTTCAGCGCGTTTTCGGTCATGACGGGATGCCCTGCATAAACTGGCTGACATCGGATTTGAGGCGTGTGAGCGATGGGACATCCAGATAAAGCATATGGCCCGCTTCATAGTAGGCCGTTACGAAATTTGATCGCACGGAGGGGTCCAGGTCCATGTGGCTGAGAGTATATTCGGTTGCAAAGTGAGGCGTGGCGAGATCATAGTAACCCAGCGCCAGAAAAACCTTCATAAAGGGATTCTTGGACGTGGCGCTGCGCAAGGATTCGCTTGTGTCCGGGAATTTGCCACGATCCCACTGCCATGCCTGATTGACGCTGATACTCAGAATTTCATAAGTAGCGTCGGTTTCGTAGCCGAGACTTTCGCGCACATACTGGTTGAACATAGCAGTATAGGGCGGGAAGATGGCGGTCATGGACGGATCAAATTCGGGCGTTTCGGTGACATAGAGGCGGTCAATACCCGTAAAACGGGAGTCTAACCGTCCAACCGTGCGTTTTTTGCTGCGGAGCAGTTCTTTAAAGAAATGCTGATCGCGGACGCGGAGGTTGGTGTAATCCAGGAAACGCGGTTCCAGCCCGGTATACAACGCCAGTTTTTGGATCACGGCTTCGCGCTCGCCAGCGGTCAGGCGATCCCCTTTGGACAGCGCGACGGTGTAATCTGTTTCGGCCCAGGCTTCGACCTCGGTGAGAAAATCGACCAGACTCTTTTGCTGTAAGTCGGGGGTAAGCAGCCTGTGATACCAAGCGGTGGCGGCATAGGTCGGAAGAAAGAGCATAAAGGGGAGATCGTTGCCCTGGTCAAAGCTGATGGTTTGAAAATTCAAGACAGTAGAGATGAGCAGCAGTCCATTAAACGCGATGCCGCGATCAAAAAGATAACCTGCCAAACCTGCCGCACGCGTGGTCCCATAACTTTCGCCGGCGAGATACAGGGGCGAATGCCAGCGTTTGTAGCGAGTCAGGTAGAGGCGGATAAAGTCGCCCACCGATTTGAGATCGTTTTCCACACTCCAGAAGTCTTTTTTCTTTTCGGGATCGGCAGCGCGGCTGAACCCCGTGCCGACGGGATCGATAAAAACGAGATCGGCCAGATCGAGCCAGGTCGAGGGGTTATCCTCCAGGCGGAAAGGTGGGGCGGGCATCCAGCCTTCGTCCTGCATTTTGACGCGTTGAGGGCCAATCGCACCCAGGTGCAGCCAGACCGACGAGGACCCCGGACCACCGTTAAAAACAAAGATCAGCGGACGGGCAGCGGTGTCGGCCACATCATTCAGGGTATAGGCTGTAAAGAAAATTCCGGCTGTGATTTCATCTTTGTCTTCGTCTTTGAGCGGGATGATGCCGGTAGTGGCGGTGTAGCTCAGCAAACGATTGGCGACGGTTAGCTGGTGCTGCGTTTCGACAGGCGGCACCTGGGGGATCGTGACTTTCTTTTCGGTGGGTTGTTCGTCAGCCATAAGTCTCCATCACTTTAATGATTGGTGTAGGATATTGTATTGTAGGTGATCATCAAAACAAAGGCCAAGCCATGAATAAGCGCGATATTCTATTTAACCTGTTAGAACAAAAACAACCGCTACCGTATGTTCCCGCGGCGTTTTTTCTCCACTTTCCGCCCGATTTTCATACGGGGCAAGCGGCTATCAACAAGCACCTGGAATACTTTCATTATACGGATATGGACCTCGTAAAAATCCAATATGAAAAGCCGTTTCCGAAAATTCCCGCTATCCAAAAGCCGGAAGACTGGGCAAAGATGCCGCACTATGGACGGGATTTTTTCGCGGAGCAGCTTGAGGTTGTGAAAGGTCTGGTTCACGCGGCCAAACGGGATGCGGTGGTGGTGGTCACGCTGTATTCGCCGTACATGTCCGCCGGGCATACCACCAGCGACGCGATGCTAACCGAACATCTGAAGGAAGCACCGGAACAGGTAAAACAAGGAATGGAGATTATCACTGACAGCCTGCTGGGTTTCGTGCGTGAGTGTATTAAACTGGGAGTGGATGGATTTTATCATTCCACGCAGGGTGGGGAAGCGAATCGTTTCGCCAGGGATACCTTTGAGACGTATGTAAAGCCGTTCGATCTGGTGCTGATGGACGAGACTAAACAGCACTGCGCATTCAATATCCTGCATGTATGCGACTATTTGCGCCCGTATGATGACTTTGCGCCTTTGATCGAGTATCCAGGACATATCGTAAACTGCCCGCTTCAAGTGGGAGAACGAACTATCACGCCAAGTGAGGCGGCGCGGCTCTTCGGACGACCATATATGGGCGGGTTGGAACGGAAGGGCATTCTGGCGACAGGAACCGCGGAGCAGATTCAAGCCGAAGTTGAGGCGATTCTGCGCGAGGCACCGGATTATTTTATGCTGGCGGCGGACTGCACAGTGCCCAGCGAAACTTCGTGGGATAAGCTCCAAACGGCGATAACGATTGCACATCAGTATACAAAGGATGCTGTATGACACACTATCTTCCCTCTGAAAAGCGTTACGAGCAGATGCCTTATGTTCGATGCGGGCGAAGCGGGGTGAAACTCCCGGCTATTTCGCTGGGATTGTGGCACAACTTCGGCGGGGTCGATGCGCTGGAAAACGGGTGCGCGATTCTGCGGCGGGCTTTTGATCTTGGTGTTACGCACATCGATCTGGCTAATAACTACGGGCCACCGCCGGGATCGGCGGAAGAAACTTTCGGACGTATTCTGCATACGGATTTTCGCCATTATCGGGATGAACTGATCATCTCAACCAAAGCCGGTTACTATATGTGGCCGGGGCCATACGGCGAATGGGGATCACGGAAATATCTAATTTCGAGCCTGGATCAAAGCCTGAAGCGGATGGGACTGGAATATGTGGATATTTTCTACCACCACCGGCCTGATCCGGATACCCCACTCGAAGAAACCATGTCAGCACTTGACCAGATTGTGCGGCAGGGGAAAGCGTTATACGTCGGCATCTCAAACTACGATGCGGAACAGACGCGCCGCGCGGTTCAGATTCTGCGCGAACTGGGCACCCCATGCCTGATTAATCAAGTGGCCTACAGCATGTTCCGGCGGTGGGTCGAGGAGGCATTGATCGACACGGCGGCTGAAGTAGGAATAGGGCTGATCTTTTTTTCACCGCTGGCGCAAGGACTGCTGACGGATCGTTATCTTCAGGGTATTCCAGAGGATTCGCGGGCCGGAAAAGTGGGCACCTTCTTAAAAAAGGAACAGGTCACAGAAGCATATCTGGTAAAAGCGCGGCGGTTAAATGAGATCGCGCAAAACCGGGGACAAACACTGGCCCAAATGGCGTTGGCCTGGGTGCTGCGCCACCCGGCAGCAACTTCAGCCTTGATCGGAGCCAGCTCGGTCAAACAGGTTGAGGATAATGTCGCGGCGGTGAAGTCGCTATCGTTCAGTGAAGATGAATTACAGGCGATTGAAAAGGCGTTGGCTTAGGAGAAAGTATGGAAATTGCACCTGGAATTCACCGGATTAAATGTAAATTTGGCAACAAGCGGATGGTTTATGTCCATCTGCTGGTAGGCGATGACGCCGTGATGCTGGTTGATACGGGCGTGGCCCATAACCCGGAGCAAGAGATTCTCCCATATATGGCGTCGATTGGGATTGATCCGGTGCGACTCACTTATATTCTGATTTCGCATTCGGATATGGATCATCAAGGCGGTAATGCGCCGATGAAAAAGGCTGCACCGCAAGCGCTGCTGATGTGCCATAACCTGGACAAGGCATGGGTTGAAAGTACAGATGCGCTGATTGAGGGCCGCTATTCGCAGTTCAAAGCCGAACATGGTATTGGGCCGACAGAGCAAGACAAACAGTATGTGCGCGAGAGGTGCGCCAGTTGGCCGCTGGATGTCACGCTGGAAGGCGGGGAGAAGTTCCGGTTAAGCGCGGATTGGTATGTGGAAGTCGTGCATACACCAGGGCATACGTGGGGGCATCTGGCGGTGTATGATCCGCGCAGCAAAACAATGATTGCTGGTGAGGCGGCGCTGTGGAATGCGATTCTGGACGAGGAATGGAAACCGGCGATGCCGCCAACGTACTGTTATGTGGACACCTATCTGGCGACACACGACCGGCTGATGCATATGGATATTGAGACGTATTCGCCGGCGCACTGGCCGGTACAAAAAGGGCCGGATGTCGGGGGATTTTTGCGGGAGAGCCGGAATTATTGCCTGTTGATCGAGCGAAATCTGTTGGATTATGCGCAGGAAGTGGGCACATTTACGCTCAAAGAAGTGATCGCGGCGCTGGGGCCGAACCTGGGAACGTGGCCGCCGGAAACTAATCAGGACCTGGCGAATGGGATGAGCGGCAATCTGGCACGGTTAGTACAGCGGGGCGTGCTGAATAAAGGGGTTAACCGGGATGGATGCACCGTGTGGAATCTGCCCACATAGGAGGAGCGGGGCAATCCGTGAATTGCCCCGCCATTGAGCCAGTTAGCGAGAGACACGGCCCGACGCATCACCGGACATCAGTTTTTCGACTTCGGCTACAGTGACAAGATTGAAGTCACCCAGAATGGAATGCTTGAGGCATGAGGCAGCAAGGGCGAAGTTCAATGCTTTTTGTTTGTCGTCGCCATAGGTGAGCAGACCATAGATCAGGCCGCCAACAAACGAATCGCCGCCGCCCACCCGGTCTACGATGTGGGTGATGTCGAAATTGAGGCCCGTATAAAAAGCACCCTGATCCCAGAGCACGCCGGACCATGTGTTATGGCTGGCCGAGATCGAACCTCGCAGCGTGATGGCGATGGTTTTCAGACTGGGGAAGCGGGCGTGCAGTTGATCGCAAACCGATTGATACCTGACCGCGCTGATCTGGCCGGAAACGACATCGGTTTCGGGGGCGCGAATGCCGAAGACTTTATCGGCGTCTTCTTCGTTGCCGATAGCCACATCGCAGACCTGCACGAGTTCGGACATGACATCGGTGGCAGTGCGGCCCCAGTTCCAGAGTTTTTTCCGGTAGTTCAGATCGCAGGAGACGGTCAACCCCATATCACGGGCCGTGCGAGCGGCTTCGAGGCAAACGGCAGCAGTCGAGGCTGAAATCGCCGGGGTGATGCCGGTCCAGTGGAACCACGTGGCTCCCGCAAAAACGGCGGGCCAGTCGATCATGCCGGGTTCGATGGTGGCGATGGCGGAATTGGCGCGATCATAGATCACATTGCTGGCGCGCTGCATGGAACCCGCCTCAAGAAAATAGATTCCCAGACGATCACCGCCGCGCACGATTTTATCGACGCCGACGCCGTACTGACGCAGATATTGAATACAAGCTGTGCCAAGATCATTCTTGGGCAGGCGAGTAACAAAAGCTGCCGGGATACCGTAATTCGCCAGAGAAACCGCCACATTCGCCTCGCCGCCACCAAAGGTAAGGTCAAAGGAGTGAGCCTGGGTAAAACGTAAAAAACCAGGGGGGGCGAGGCGCATCATAATTTCGCCAAAAGTAATAACCTGGTGTGTCATTTTTCCATCCTATTCAACAGATTGGGCACGGAGCAGCATCTCGTCGCCCGTACTCACGATGGTATGTCCCGGCGGGACGATCAAAAATTCATCTTCCGGCCAGTTGCCCTGGAGCAGCATTTCGAGCAGACGGCGATTCCCCTGTTTTATCTCAAACCGCCAGTTCCGGCGGATGGCTTGCTCACGCGCGATTTGTTCATACGGCGTGCCATCGCCTGTATCCATGTCGATATAGACCGCCCGCTCGTAATGTTTGCCCCACTCGCCCATCACTTCCATCAGGTAAGCGGCGTTGTCCTGACCGTATTTTTCGACATATTCCTCATACACCGATACATTCAGATCGGTGGCCCCCAGTGCTCCGTTGGAGCCAGGTTCGAGCCGTTCCAGAAAATCGAGACTGTACCAGTAGGTGCCAGGGTGCGCGTCGAACTCTTGCTGGTAGCGCTGGCGCGCACCGAGATAGAGGGTAATGCAGTCGTGCGCACGCGGGATAACCAGCGGCGTGTGGCGCGCGATCAAATTGATAGTTGAGTTGCCGCAGATGCCGTAGACCAGCAGAATCGCGGCGGCTTCGCCGGGTTGAACTGCATCCACTTCGGCCTGTAACGTGCGGTTTAACTTCCTGGGTGTGTTGTGCAAGCCCTGGCGGTAGAGCCGAACCGAAATGACCGGCTCTACTGTCGCTGCGATGGCATAGACGGGGCGCGCTAACGCTTCACAGGTCAGGGCGGTGTAGCGGATCATGCGACGCCGAGAAGCTCCTGGGCCTTGCGCACCGCAGACGAGGCATCCGACGAATATCCATCGGCACCAATCTCATCGGCATAGGACTGCGTGACAGGCGCGCCGCCGATCATCACGACAGCCTGATCGCGTACACCGGCTGCTTTGAGCGCGTCAATGGTCACTTTCATATTGGGCATGGTGGTGGTCAGCAGGGCCGACATGGCTACGATCTGTGCGCCACTTCGAACGGCATCTACAAACTTTTCCGGCGCGACATCAACGCCGAGATCCAGAATTTCAAAACCGGCACCTTCAAGCATCATCGCAACAAGTGATTTCCCAATATCGTGCAGGTCGCCCTTGACCGTACCAATGGCTACTTTGCCGATGGACTCCACGCCCTGCGCGACGAGGAGGGGTTTCAGGATTTTAAGAGCGGCTTGCATGGCGCGGGCGGCGATAAGCATTTCGGGAACGAAAAATTCGCCCTCTTCAAACATGCGCCCGACTTCTTTCATGGCATCAATGAGGCCATCGCGCAGGATGACATCCGCCGCGATTCCCTCGGCAAGTGCCTGTTCGACCTTTGGCACAACCGTTTTTGCCTGACCATCAATAACCGCCTGTCTAACTTCTGCAATTAATGACATTTGCCTTTCCCTTCTAACACTAACTGATTAGGATGCCTAGCGTGAGCAGATTTTTTCGGCTGGAACCGCAGCCCGGTTGCTGATGGCTGCGCGCCCGTTCGATAGGCTCACGAGAGATCAATATTTTCAGTCCCCTAAAAAATCAACCGAACAATAGCATGATAAGGACTTTGGGGCCAGTTGAAATTTACCTGACTGGGACGTGATTTAACTCCAATAATCATAGCTCAAAAGGGCCTGTTTTAGTTAAATGTGCCATACATTAAAGGGAGGATTCGGAGGAAAATAAGGCCCTTACCATTTAGGCATAGGAGAAGGGCAATGGACCCGGTCAAAAAAGTTGTCTTAGCGTATAGTGGCGGGTTGGACACATCCATTATTGTGCCCTGGCTACGGAATAACTACCACTGCGAAGTGGTGTGTTTTTGCGCGGACCTGGGACAAGGCGAGGAACTGGATGGGCTGGAAGAAAAGGCACTGAAGACGGGCGCGAGTAAACTCTATGTCCGGGATTTACGCGAAGAATTCCTGCGTGATTTTGTGTTTCCAACTATTCAATCCGGGGCGATTTACGAACGTACTTACCTTTTGGGAACCTCGTTTGCACGCCCGGTGATAGCACGCCACCTGGTCGAAATCGCAGAGCAAGAAGGTGCGGATGCCATCGCCCACGGCTGCACCGGAAAAGGCAATGATCAGGTTCGATTTGAACTCACGGTGATGGCGCTGAATCCCCGGCTGCAAGTGATCGCCCCCTGGCGGGAATGGGATATTCGGAGCCGGGAAGACGCGCTGGCGTATGCGGAAGAATACAATGTCCCCGTCTCGTCGTCACTGAAAAGTATTTACAGCCGGGATCGTAATCTGTTTCATATGAGCCACGAGGCGGGACCGCTGGAAGACCCCTGGAACGAACCCGAAGAAGATATGTATACACTGACAAAGAGTCCGATGGATGCTCCCGACGAGCCGACCTATGTCGAGATCGACTTTGAAAAAGGGATTCCGGTTGCGATTGATGGCAAAGCACTTGGTCCGGTGGAACTGTTTGATCTGCTCAATAAACTGGGGAGCGAAAACGGGATCGGGCGCGTGGATATGGTGGAAAACCGGCTGATCGGGATGAAGAGTCGCGGGGTGTATGAAACGCCCGGCGGTACGATTTTGCGGGCGGCACACCAGGCGCTTGAAAGCGTGTGCATGGACAAACAAACGATGAATTTTAAGGACTTCATCGCGGTCAAGTACGCTGAACTGGTGTACAACGGGATGTGGTATACCCGGCTGCGCGAAGCTCTGGATGCGTTTGTGCAAGAGACGCAAAGGACCGTTACCGGAACCGTGCGACTGAAATTGTACAAGGGGAATGTGATCATTGCGGGGCGCAAGAGTCCGTTCAGCCTGTACCGCGAAGATTATGCGTCCTTCGGGCACATGGATATTTATGATCAGCATGACGCGGAAGGCTTTATCCACATGATCGGCCTGCCGATGAAGGTGGAAGCCATGTTGAACATCGAAGGGACCGGAGCCAGCCGCTATCGTCAGCCCGACTATACCCAGTTTAAGCGGGACTAAACACTGTGACGCTGTGGGGAGGTGCATTCGCGCTACCGACAGACGATGCCGTGCGGCGCTTGAACGACAGCCTGCGGTTCGATTGGCGGTTGTATGACGTGGATATCACAGGCAGCATCGCCTGGGCGCAGGCTATTCGGGATGCCGGGGTTGTGACGGAACAGGAATGCGAAACCCTGATCGAGGGCCTCGAAATTGTGCGCGGGGAATTTGCGCGCGGCAGATTTACGGCAGCGGCAGGCGATGAGGATATTCATACGGCTGTTGAGCGACGCCTGAAGGAACATGTGGGCGAGGTCGCTGGAAAACTGCACACCGGACGGAGCCGCAACGATCAGGTTGCTACGGATATTCTGCTGTGGCTGCACCACACCCAGCGCGAAGTGGTCCGGCTTCTGGTTCAACTAGGCATGGCATTGGTCACACAGGCGTCTGAGGTATCCGATGCGATCATGCCAGGGTACACCCATTTTCAGCCCGCGCAGCCGATTACTGCCGCGCACTGGTGGCTGAATCACTTCTGGGCACTGACACGGGACGTGGAACGGTTCGAGATGCTGGGGCAGTCGTGGCGGTACGAATGCCCGCTGGGGGCCGGTGCGCTGGCGGGGACTCCCTACCCGATTGACCGGCAGCGGCTGGCAGAACGGCTGGGTTTCCGGCGGGCCACCGCCAACAGCCTGGATGCGGTGGCGAACCGGGATCATATCGCGGAATTTTTGTTCGCGGCGGCGCTAGTGGGGAGCCATCTGAGCAAGCTGGCCGAAGATTTGATCATTTTTGCTAATCCGGGCTTCGGATTCGTCCGGCTGGATGAACGGTACAGCACGGGCAGCAGCCTGATGCCACAAAAGCGCAACCCCGATCCGCTGGAACTGGCGCGCGGCAAAGCGGGGCGGCTGCTGGGGCAACTGGCTGGACTGCTGGCGACGCTTAAAGGACTGCCGACGGGATATAACAAAGACCTTCAGGAAGACAAAGAACCGCTGTTTGACAGCTACGATACGCTGCAACTGCTGCTGCCGCCGCTGACGGGACTGATCCAGACGGTCACAATTGACCGGGCACGGATGCGGGCGGCACTGGTCGAAAGTATGCTGGCAACGGATGTGGCAGATTATCTGGTGGAAAAGGGGCTACCGTTCCGCGAGGCGCATGGCCTGGCCGGGCAAGTCGTCCGGTTGGCGGAGGCCAAAGGCGTGGCGCTGTCGGGGCTGACGCTGGATGATTACCGCGGACTGTCGCCTGTATTTGATGCCGATGTGGCGTCGATTTTTGATTTCGAGGCGGCTGTCGCCCGGCGCGATGTGATCGGAGGGGCGGGCGACTTTGAGGTGCAAATCCAGCGGGCGAACACGTGGCTTGCGGAGCGGAAATAGTCCTCATTCCGAGAACCGATTATAAAGCACTCTGATTCGTCAGGGTGCTTTTTTGCGGGCTGTCGGTTAGAAGCCGGTCAATTCAAGCGAAATACGTCGAGATTTAAGTTAAATCGGGGAGGATTCAGGTTAAATGCGAACCCTCCCCCGATCTCGATGGGAAACGGGAATCAGGTGCGGTAGTGGCCGTTGATGGTCACGTATTCGTGGCTGAGGTCGCAGGTCCAGAGCCAGGTGGAAACATCACCCAGGCCGAGGTCCAGGCGGACACCCCATTCCGGCGCTTGCATGTGTTTAATCGCGGCGGGTTCGTCATAGTCGAGAGGCTGGCCGCCTTCGACAAGCTGGATGGCAAGGGAACCGTCGGCATGTAAAAGCCAAAGGGATAACCGCGCCGGATCGAGGTCTACACCGGAATAACCTGCTGCGCAGAGAATACGGCCCCAATTCGGATCACCGCCATAAAAGGCGGTCTTGACCAGCGCCGAGGTGCCGATCTGGTGCGCAATGGTGCGCGCGGTGGCACTATCGGGAGCACCTGTCACATGCAGGGTGACAAATTTGGTCGCGCCTTCACCGTCGCGCACGATGGCCTGCGCCAACGAAACACAGACTTCGGTGAGGGCGGCGGTGAAAGATGCTTCATCCTGCACGGTTACACCAGATGCGCCGTTCGCCAGGACTAACAGGCTGTCGTTGGTGCTCATATCCCCATCGACCACAATCCGGTTGAAGCTCTGATCTACGGCGCAATGCAGCGCCTGTTCTAACATGGGGCGGGAAACAGCGGCATCAGTGACGATGACTGAAAGCATGGTTGCCATATTGGGGGCGATCATGCCCGCCCCTTTGGCAATGCCGATCAGGGTATAGCCGTCGGGGTGATGATATTCGACCTTTTTAGGGCGGGTGTCGGTGGTCATGATCGCGGCGGCGGCATCATCCCAACCATCCGCGCGGATGTGCTGAACTAACTGGGTGATGCCCTGAGTCATGATGTCCATGGGGAGAGGCAAGCCGATCACGCCTGTAGAAAGCGCCAGAACTTCCGAGGGCGCACAACCAACCGCCTGGGCAACCTGAGCGGCTGACGTGCGGGTGTTTGCCAGACCGGGTTCTCCGGTGCAGGCGTTGGCGCTGCCTGTGTTGATCAGAACGGCGCACACCTGGGCATGGGGATCGGCCAGAAGTGCCTGATCGTAGAGAACCGGGGCGGCTTTAACCTTATTGGTTGTAAAAACTCCGGCGGCGGTACAGGGGCGATCACTGTACAGCAGGGCAATATCTTTACGCTCGTCGCGCTTCAGGCCACAGTGCAATCCGGCTACTAAAAATCCGTTCATGATCCACCTCGCAAATCGTAGAGCAGCGCCACTTCATCACACGATTGGCGAAACGGGCACGGAGCGCAGTCACGCCAGACTTTTTCGGGAAAGTTGGTTACAAAATCACGCTGGAAACCCACGCGCTCGAATACACGCGGCGCACGGGTCAAGGCAAGGACATGGCGCATGTGATGCTCACGGGCCAAATCTAACGCTGACTGGACTAAATCGACGGCCACCCCATGACCACGATGGGCCGGATGAACGGCGAGGGAGCGCACCTCGCATAACGCCTGATTGAAGTAAACCAGGGATACGCAGCCAATTACTTCACTGTAGGCTTCGGCCACCAACCAATCGCTGATATGGGCGGCGATATTCTCACGTGAACGGGGGAGCATCCGCCCCTGGCGAACCTCGTCGGCAAACAGCGCCAAAATCGTATCGGTATCCTCAGTATCAGCAGGACGGATCATCATCAGACCGCAGACTCCATGAGCAGGGTGTCCAGAATAGCAATAAATTCATCGATATGAGCGGCTTCGACAATGAGCGGCGGCAACAAACGCAGCACATTAGTCCCGGCATTGATCATGAGCAGCCCGTGAGCATGGCCCGCTTTGATGAGCGGAGATACATCGCGATCCATTTCTACGCCCACCATCAACCCCCGGCCTCGAATATCCGTAATCTGTGGGGCGTGGAGTTCGGACAGCCGCTCGATCAGCAGATCGCCCATTGCGGTGATGTGGGCCAGCATGGCAGGATCGCTGACCCGATTCAGAACCGTTTCTGCTACCCGGCAGATCACTGGACCGCCAGCAAAAGTGCTGCCGTGATCGCCTAAGTCCATCACTTTGGCGACACGATCGGTGAGCAAGGTGGCTCCGATGGGCAGCCCACCGCCGAGCGCTTTGGCGAGGGTCATCATGTCGGGCTGGATATTTTCGTGTTCGTAGGCCCAAAGCTTGCCCGTACGACCCATGCCGCATTGAATTTCATCGAAGACGAGCAGCGCGCCATAGTGATCACAGGCGGCACGTAGACCCGCTAAAAATTCAGGCGTGGCGGGATGAATTCCGCCTTCGCCCTGGACCGTCTCGACAAAAACGGCGCAGGTTGCGGGGCCGATAACTTTTTCAGCGGACTCGAGATCGTTAAACATGGCGTAGCGGACATCGGGCATCAGCGGGCGGAAATAGGCCTGATATTTCTCGCGGGCGGTGAGAGCCAATGATCCCGCCGTGCGGCCATGAAAACCACCGGTAAAGGCAACGATTTCGGTTTTTCCGGGGCCAAAGGTCACACGGGCGAATTTGCGGGCAAACTTGATCGCCGCTTCGACAGCTTCGGTGCCAGAATTGGCGAAATACACCTTATCGGCAAAACTGAGATTACAGAGCGCTTCGGCCAGATCGGCCTGGGGGGCGCTGTAGAACAGATTGCAGACGTGGCTTAGTTGGCTGATCTGAGACTGCACTACTGCCGTGATTTCGGGATCGGCGTGGCCGAGCGCATTCACACTGATGCCAGAGGTGAAATCCAGATAGCGGTTGCCGTCAGTGTCGTATAAATACATGCCTTCGCCGTGATCGAGGACAAAGGGCGCGCGGGCATAAGTATTTAAAACGAACTGCGCTGTTTTTTCAGGAATATGGTTTGACATAAGGCCTCTCAAGCTACAAATGCCGTTCCGGTCCCGGCAGATAATCCCGGAAGATCAGTAATAATGGCTTTGCGAACGCCACTGGCAACGGCATCCAGCGCCGCGTTGACTTTGGGGATCATGCCCCCGGTAATGACACCCTGGTCAATCAATTCGTGGGCCTGCTGAACGGTGAGCGACGACACAACAACCGGACCAACTTTCACGCCGGGCACATTGGTAATAAAGGCGGCGTGGGCCGCTTGTAAGGCGGCGGCAATGGAACTGGCAGCGTGATCGGCGTTGACATTGTAGCGGCCTTCCGGTCCCATCGAGATCGGGGAAATGACGGGCACGACACCTTGCGCGCAGAGGTCGAGCAGAATGTCGGCACGAACGCGAACGATACGCCCGACCAAACCCATAGCGGCAGACCAGGGTTCGACCTGAATCAGGCCGCGATCCACGCCGCTCATGCCCAACGCATCGACCCCCGCGCGCAGCAGTGCGAGAGTTAACTGTTTGTTGACGACGCCAGATAACATCATCTCGGCGGCTTCGAGGGTTGCCCGATCAGTTACCCGCTGGCCTTGGTCATAAATAGGCTGGATGCCGAGACGCTCCTGAAGGCGGTTGATAGCCTGCCCGCCGCCGTGAACCAAAATACAGGGGGTCTGGCGGTGAAGGTCCGCGATGGCATGGGCCAACTCATCGATAAAACCGGGTTTTTCCAGGTCGTTACCGCCAATTTTGATCACTACGGGCAGAGTCGTCATTGGATACTCCATTCGCACAAGCCGAGGGTTTCGGGCAGGTTCCACATCAGATTAAAATTCTGGACGGCCTGGGATGCCGCACCTTTGAGTAAGTTGTCCAACACGGACACGATAATCAGCATATTGCCGGACACCGGCGTGATGGAAAGCGCAGCGTTGGGAGTCCGTACGACATGACCGAGGGTTGCCAGTTCGCCCGCCGGGAGGACACTCACTAGCGGCTCACCTGCGTACATCTGCTCGAAGACGGGACGCACGGCGTCGGGATCGTTGACCTGGGCGTACACTGTCGCCAGAATACCGCGATCTGTGGGAAGCAAGTGGGGTGTGAAAATGAACGGACCGCTCAGATCACCTTCTTTGCGCAGCACCTGTTCGATTTCGGGAATGTGGCGATGGGCGCGGCCAATGTTGTAGGGTGAAAAATTGCCGTGAACTTCGGCGAACAGAATATTTTGTTTGGGTGTACGGCCCGCGCCGGATACGCCAGACTTGGCATCGACAATAATGGGGGTGCCGGCGATCAGGAGGTTGTGGCGAACCAGCGGCGCAACGGCCAACAGGGTCGTCGTGGCATAACAACCGGGATTGGCGATGCAGGACGCGCCGTACAACTGGTCACGGCCCAATTCGGGGAGGCCGTAGGGGATCGGGAGCAGGTCGGGAGTCGGGTGGGTCACTTTGTACCATTTTTCATACACTGCCGGATCATCCAGACGCAGGTCTGCGGAAAGATCGATAACGCGGACAGCATGGGCAAGGGCTTGTTTGGCGATTCGGGCAGAGTGCGTATGGGGTAAACAGAGAAACACACTTTGGACTTGATCGAGCGGGGCTTCGGCGGACGGAATAAGAGTTAGATCCGGGGCTGTGGGCCAACTTTGGCGCAGGGATTGCCCGGCAGAACTTTCCGAGGTCACAAAACGGATGTGAACCTGGGGATGTTGAGATAATAAGCGGACTAGTTCCAGTCCAGTGTAACCAGTTGCGCCGTAGATACCGACTTCGAGCATAACTCCCATCCTAACAAAAAAATCGCCCTCGGAGGTCCGGGGGCGATTAGGTTCGCGTGATTTGTAAGCTTTACGCCGCAAACGCCACTAAGCCGGACCCACTTGAGGTGTCTGGCGAGGGGAACGAGGGCGACGAGGCGAAAAGCAAAAGGCTAACATGCATCTCATCCTAATGAAAAGAGTCAGGGGTAGTATAGCACAAAGTCGGTGGGGCGGTATTGTTTGATATGTACAAAATCGGGGAGAAAAGATGCCCCACAGCTCCGGTTGAGTGCAGGGCAGTTGTGCAAGTTGCTGCTATGTGCTGCGGAAGCCGCGCAAGCGCAGGCTGTTGCTGACGACGCTGACGGAGCTGAAAGCCATCGCGCCCGCCGCAAGCATGGGATTCAGTTCTTGCAGAAAATTGGGCGCACCGTTGACCGGCGCGAGAATACCCGCCGCAACCGGGATCAGGATCGCGTTGTAACCAAAGGCCCAGAAGAGATTCTGCCTGATGATGCGCAGCGTTTGCTTGCTGAGGCCGATGGCACGCGGCACACCGCGCAGATCACCGCTGATCAGGGTGACATCGGAGGCTTCCATAGCGACATCGGTGCCGGTGCCGATGGCAATGCCGACATCGGCCTGAGCCAGCGCAGGGGCGTCGTTGATGCCATCGCCCACCATGCCAACGATAAAACCTTCAGCCTGCAACTGCTTAACATAGGCAGCTTTGTCGCCCGGTTTGACCTCGGCAAAAATGCGGTCAAGGCCCACGTCGCGGCCAATCGCTTCGGCGGTGGCGCGGTTATCACCGGTCATCATAACGACGGTCAGGCCGAGGTCATGCAGGCGGCGCACCGCCTCGGCTGAACCGTCTTTGATGGTATCCGCTACGGCGATCACGGCGGCGGCCTGTCCATCGACGGCTAACCACATGGCGGTTTTAGCTTCCTGCTGAAGCTGGTGGGCTTCGGATTCCAGTCCGTTGAGATGGATGTTGTGCTTCTGCATCAGCGCGAAGTTGCCGACCAGCACATTCTGGCCCTCGACCTGGGCGCGAATGCCCTGCCCGGTGATGGCCTCAAAGTGCTGGGGAGCACTCAGTTGAATGGCGCGGTTGGCAGCTTCGCGCACAATCGCTTCGCCCAACGGGTGTTCGCTGCCGCGTTCGGCGCTGGCGGCGAGTGTGAGCAGGGCGGATTCATCCAGGGATGTGCTGTGGCTGACGACAATATCGGTCACGCTGGGTTCGCCGCGCGTCAGGGTGCCCGTTTTGTCCAGCACGATGGCGGTGAGTTTGTGGGCGCGTTCCAGCGCTTCGCTGTTTTTGAACAGGATGCCATTTTCGGCACCCTTGCCCATGCCGACCATGATCGCGGTGGGCGTGGCTAAACCCATCGCACAGGGGCAGGCGATCACCAGGACGGCGATCAAACGGACTAATGCATGGGTAAAGTCGCCGGAACCGATCAGCCAGATGCCAAAGATGGCAAAGGCGAGCATGATCACGATGGGCACAAAGACGGCGGATGCCTGATCGGCCAGCCGCTGAATGGGCGCTTTGCTGCCCTGAGCCTGATCGACCAAACGGATGATCTGGGCAAGGGCGGTTTCGCGGCCTACTTTGGTCGCTTTGAACTTGAACAGCCCCTGGCGGTTGATGGTGGCTCCGATGACCTGCGCGCCGGGGACTTTATCGACAGGAAGGCTCTCGCCCGTGATCATGCTCTCATCGATGGCGCTATAGCCTTCCAAGACGATGCCATCTACCGGGATTTTTTCGCCCGGACGAACGATCACCACATCATCCACGCGCACCTGCTCAACGGGGAGATCCAATTCGATCCCATCGCGCTCGATGCGAGCGGTCTTGGCACTGAGGCCCATTAGTTTTTTGATTGCTTCGCTGGCACGGCCTTTGGCGCGGGCTTCAAGCAGCTTGCCCAAAACAATCAGGGTGATGATCACAGCGGCTGTCTCAAAATAGACGTGGCCGGGGAGCAGATCGAGCAGCACCAGGATGCTGTAGAAAAAGGCGACTGAGGTACCCAGCGCGACCAGCACATCCATGTTGGCGGATTTGTTGCGCAGGGCTTTGTACGCCCCGACATAATAATCACGCCCGACATAAAACTGCACCGGGGAAGCCAACAGCATCAAGAGCACATTGAACCAGGATTTTGCTGTCCAGGTTTCGAGTAACATGAAGTCATGGGACATGGACAGCAAAAACAGGGGAATGGTAAACAGCGCCCCGATTAGAAGGCGAAATTGTTGGTGGCGAATTTCGGCTTCACGGGCGGCCTGTTCTGCGTCTTTGAGTTCGGATTCATCCCCGGCCTGGACCACGCCATAACCGGCGCGTTCGACCGCCGCGATCAAGGTTTCGCGCGGGACGCCAGCGGCGATTTTGACGGTGGCATGTTCATTGGCGAGATTCACCTGAGCATCGATTACGCCCTCGACTTTTTTGAGGGCACGGGTGACGGTGTTGGCGCAGTTGGCGCAGGTCATACCGGTGATCGCCAGATCGAGGGTTTGGTCTGGCACATCATAGCCCGCTTTCCGAATGCGGTTGATGATGTCATCGGTTTTGACCAGTGAATCATCATAGACCAGCGAAACCCGTTCGCTGGCAAGATTCACATTGGCTTCACTGACACCTTCCAACTTGCGGACATTACGCTCGATAGTTGTCGCACAGTTGGCGCAGGTCATGCCTGTGACCGGTAAGGTGACTTGTTTTTCGCCCATGATGCCTCCTTGTTTAGTCCGTCCCCATAACAATCATTGGGACAGATTCTCCGCCTGACTTAGTTAGCCGGGGGATAGTTGATTTCAACGAGCAGGTTTTTGATCTGATCCCAGGTGGCGGGTTCAGTCCATTCAACCGTGACCAGTCGTGTGTCCTTGCTGGCGTCCACTTTGGTGACACCCTTCAGTTCACCGACTTCGTTTTTGATGGTCATGACGCAGTGACCACAGGAAATATTGGGGACTTCGAAAGTTTTGCTTGACATGAGATTAGACTCCTTTGTTGGTCTGGCGGAAAACTTCGGTGATTTCATTTAAAACACGTTCCCGGTCGTCGGGATTGTCGCCGCGAATGGCGGTGGTCACACAGGTGCGTAAGTGTTCGTCTAAAATGCTTTCACTCACGCGGGACAGTGCCACCTGGGTTGCCTGAATCTGCTTGATGACATCAATACAGTAGCGTTCATCTTCCAGCATACGGATGATGCCATTAATATGCCCAGCGACACTTTTCAATCTATGGATTGCATCGGTATGTTCCATCTCTGCTCCCATACCCCCCCCAGTGGGGGTGGGGTATTAAGATCGTACAACCAGCGCAGTAATTTGTCAAGGGTTGATGATTAAAATCTAAAATAAAAGGGCCGGGACTGGCCCGGCTCCTTTATTACCCTTCTGGGAAGGATTTACTTGTTGTTAGCCTTGATCTGGATCTGCTTGGGCTGCGCCTGGGGCTGCTTAGTGAAGGTGATGTTCAGGACACCATTTTCAAAGGTCGCATCGATTTTGTCAGTGTCCAACGTGTTGGGCAGCCGCAGACTGCGCTGGAACGATCCGAAGGTGCGTTCGCGGTAGTGATAACGATCATTGTCTTTTTCAACCGTGTCGCCCATTTCACCACTGATGGTGAGAACGTTGTTTTCGACCTGAACATTCACATCTTCGGGCTTCAGTCCGGGCAGGTCCACGCGAACAGTCACATTTGAGTCGTTTTCGATCACGTCCATAGCCGGGCGTAACATCGCAGCGGTACTGCCTTCGTGACCGAACCAACGGCTCGGCCAACTGCGCCACATTTCATCCATCAACTGGTCAATGGAGCGGAATGGATCGTTCAATTCGAGTTCATTACGGGGATTCCAACGGATCAAGTTAGCCATAGTTACACCTCCAATTACGTTATAACCTGTATGACCCTAATGATGGATCACAAATATAGGAATCATGTCAGCGGGATTTTAGAAAGAGGTCAAAAATCGATAAGAAATATATATGACGTTGGGCATGGTGACTGGTGGCCTTTTTCACTAGGCGCTGAAAATACGTAGTCCTATAGTAAAGATACGATAGAGCAATAGTTCTCTCGTATATAGATAATTTTAGTAAAGGAATTGACATGTGCATTGTGTGGGAGTCGCGTTATGCTTTGCGCACGCAAGGTGTAACCAGTTCTACCATCCGCGAACTTCTCAAACTCACCCAAAAGCCCGACATTATCTCATTTGCGGGCGGCCTTCCAGCAGGAGAATACTTTCCCGTAGCGCGTGTAAAAGAAGCTTGTGATCGAGTGCTGAGCGAGCGTTCACAGCAAGCTTTACAATACAGCACGACGGAAGGCTATCTTCCGCTGCGCGAACTGATCGCAGCACAACTTAACCGCTATAACATCTGCGTTGATGCGGACAATATTATGATTACATCCGGATCACAGCAGGCGCTCAGCCTGATCGGTTCACTGCTCATTAATCCGGGGGACCGGATACTCGTGGAGCAGCCGACCTATTTAGGCGCGATCCAGGCTTTCAATGTGTACCAGGCCAGCTATATCGGCGTTCCTACTGATGAACACGGCATTTGTGTGGATCAGATGCCAGCGGCCATGCGGCATGGTCCCAAATTCATGTATATCCTGCCCAATTTTCAAAATCCGGGCGGGGTGACCCTGAGCTACGAGCGGCGGCAGGAACTGATCCGGCTGGCGCAGTTTCACGGCGTGCCGATCATCGAAGATGATCCCTACGGGGCACTGCGCTTCGAGGGGGAGCATGTTAAACCGCTGATCGTCATGGATGGGGAAGGCCGCAATGGCGAGGCGTACAGCGGCAATGTGATTTATCTCAGCACCTTCTCGAAGACGCTTGCGCCCGGACTGCGGATGGCCTGGGTTGTTGCGCCACAGCCGGTCATCTCCAAACTGGTCCAGTTGAAACAAGGAGCCGATCTACACAGCAGCACCTTCGATCAAATGGTTGTTTATGAAGTAGCTAAGGATGGGTTTATTGAGGAACATGTGCGCAAACTGCGCGAAGTTTACCGGGCACGCCGGGACACGATGTTAGCGGCATTGGATCGATTTATGCCGTCTGATGTGCGCTGGACGCAACCCCAGGGTGGGTTGTTCCTGTGGATGTATCTGCCTGACGGCGTTTCGGAACGGGTGTTGTTTGATGCCGCCGTGCGCCGGAATGTAGCCTTTGTGCCGGGCAGCGCGTTTTATACCATCCCGAACCCGCCCGGAACGGCACGACTCAACTTCTCATGTATGCCGGAAGACCTGATCATTGAAGGGATTAGACGCCTCAGTGAGGCGATCCAAGAAGTGCAAGAACATTAATCATGTCAAATTAGCGGAGCTTTTAGATGGACTGGCTAAGCCAATTCGAACCTAAAAAAGTTACAGCGCAAGAAGCGATGCGGGTGCTGAAATCCGGCTACCGGATTTTCGTAACCGGGAATGCCTCGGTCCCTCAAGTGGTGATGGCAGCCCTGGAAGAACGTGCCCCAGAGCTGGAAAACTTAAAGTTAATCCAGGTGTTGACTATCGGCCAGGCGAATTATGTCAAACCGGAACTGGTCCCGCATATTCGCGTCAACTCCCTCTTCATCAGCGCGAATGTACGGGCGGCGGTGAACGATGGACGCGCCGATTTCACACCCGTGTTTCTCTCGGAGATTCCTAAACTATTCAAAACGGGACGACTGCCCATCGATGTGGCGCTGATCCAGGTTTCGCCACCCGATAAATACGGTTACTGCTCGTATGGCGTGGAAGTCGGCGTGACGAAAACGGCAGCGGAGAGCGCCAAAATCGTCATCGCGGAAGTGAACCCGCATATGCCGCGCACGCTGGGAGACAGTTTTGTGCATGTCTCGAAGATCGATTACGTGGTGGAAGTCGATTATAAATTACCCGAAGTGTATATGGCTGATTCTTCGCCAGAACAAGATGCGATTGCGAACCACCTCGCAGCGATTATTCCTGATGGGGCAACGCTGCAAATGGGGATCGGCGGCATTCCCGATGCGGTGCTGAATAAGCTTCGGAATCACAAACATTTAGGCGTTCACACCGAGTTGTTCTCGGATGGGGTCGTAGAACTGGTCGAAGCCGGGGTGATCACAAATGAACGGAAAACGTTCCACCCTGGCAAAATCATCGCCGGATTCCTGCTGGGAACTCAGCGACTATATGACTTTGTAAATGACAATCCGATTGCGGAATTTCACCCAACCGAATATGTCAACGATCCGTTTAACATTGCCAAAAATGACCGGATGGTATCGATTAACTCTGCGATTCAAGTCGATCTGACGGGGCAGGTGTGCGCGGACAGCATCGGGACTTCGTTCTATTCGGGGGTTGGTGGGCAGGTGGATTTTGTGCGGGGAGCCGCCCGCAGCAACGGCGGAATGCCGATCATCGCCTTTCCCAGCACGGCCAAAGAGGGCGAGATCAGCCGGATTGTACCGACGCTGACCCCTGGCGCGGGAGTCATTACCAGCAGGAATGATGTGCATTACATTGCTACCGAGTTTGGGGTAGCCGATTTGTTTGGAAAAACGATTCGAGAACGCGTGAAAGCCTTGATCGATATTGCTCATCCAAAATTTCGCGCTGAACTGGACGAGGCGGCCTCAAAACTGTATCACACGCCCCGGATCTTCGTACTGTCAAAATCAGAGGGAGCTTAACGATGGCTGTTAAGGGCCGGATTGAAATTAAAGAGGCGAAATGCAAAGGCTGCACCCTGTGCGTGATCGCATGCCCGCAGAATGTGATCGCAATGGTCACTGAATATGTGAATGCGAAGGGCTATTACCCGGCACACCTGGTTGATCCAGAGGGAAAGTGTACCGGGTGTGCCTTGTGTGCGGTTGCGTGTCCCGATGTCTGTATCACCGTGTACCGCCAGGTTCCGGTGAAAGCGGCGGTATAAGGAGCGATGAGTCATGACGGCTGAATTGATGAAGGGCAATGTGGCACTGGCAGAAGCCGCGATTCGCGCCGGGCTAGAAGCGTATTTTGGCTACCCGATCACGCCTCAAACCGAACTGCTGGAACATATGGCAAAGCGGATGCCCGAATTAGGCCGGGCGTTTATCCAGGCGGAGAGCGAACTCGCCGCGATTAATATGGTGTATGGGGCCGCGTGTACCGGGGCGCGAACGATGACTTCTTCTTCCAGCCCTGGTTTCAGTTTGATGCAAGAAGGGCTGTCGTATATTGCCTGTTCACAGGTGCCGTGTGTGGTGGTGGATGTGATGCGCGGTGGTCCTGGGTTGGGCAATATCCAACCGTCACAGGCGGACTATTTCCAGGTGACACGCTCGGCAGGACACGGCGATTATCACCCCATTGTGCTGGCTCCGGCGTCGGTGCAGGAAGCAGTGGATTTGATTGGAGAGGCGTTTGATCTGGCCGACGAATACCGGCATGTGGTGCTGCTGGTGTTGGATGGGCTGCTGGGTCAGATGATGGAACCGGCAAAACTGCCGGAAATGAAACCGCTGCGCACACAACGCGCGGATTGGGCGCTAACCGGGGCGACTGGCCGCGAGAAGCGGATCATTACGTCACTGGAACTCGACGCGCCCGCGCTGGAAGCGGTTAATGACGAACTGCAAGCCAAACTGGCGGTGATTCGAGAAAAAGAACAGCGCTGGACTGAGTTGATGATTGAGGATGCCCGGCTGGTGGTGGTAGGGTATGGCATGGCGGGGCGGATCGCGGAAACCGCAGTGAAACAGGCCCGGCGCGACGGAATGAAGGTTGGTCTGCTGCGTCCGATTTCGCTGTGGCCGTTCCCAGAAAAGCACCTGTCGATGATCGCGGACCATATCGACGCGTTCCTGGTAGTCGAAATGAATGCGGGGCAGATGGTTGAGGATGTCAAACTCGCGGCAGGCGGGCAAGTTCCGGTGAAATTCTATGGACGGACAGGCGGGGTTGTGCCGGTGCCGGAAGAAATTTATCACGAGATTGCCGAGTTGTATCATAAGCTGAACGGGGGTTAGATGAGATGGAAGCTGTAATCGAAGAGAAAATTGTCTACCAACGTCCCGAAGCATTAAGCGAGGTTCATACACACTACTGCCCCGGCTGCACGCATGGAATCGCACACCGGTTGGTGGCGGAAGTGCTGGATGAACTGGGTGTGCGGGAACGGGCGATTTTGGTGGCACCCGTCGGATGCTCTGTATTTGCCTATAATTATTTCAATGTAGACGCCGCCGAAGCTGCTCATGGGCGCGCCCCGGCGATGGCAACCGGCATTAAACGTGTGCTGCCGCAGCATGTTGTCTTCACCTATCAAGGCGATGGTGACTTAGCAGCGATTGGTATGGGTGAGATCATGCATACGGCCATTCGCGGGGAAAACATCACCACGATTTTTATCAATAATGCGATCTATGGAATGACCGGCGGACAAATGGCCCCGACCTCACTCGCCGGGCAGCACACGAAGTCATCGCCGGGGGGTCGGGATGTCGAACTGACCGGGTTCCCGGTGAAGATGTCGGAAATTGTGGCGGGCATTCAGGGCGCGTCGTATATTGCGCGGTACTCGCTGCATAATGTCAAAGAGATCAACCGTGCCAAAAAAGCAATACGTACCGCGTTCAGGGTGCAGTTGGAAGGCCTGGGATTCTCGATGGTCGAACTGCTGTCATCGTGCCCCACCAACTGGGGCATGACTCCGGCTCAAGCCTTAGAATGGGTTGAGAACATGATGGTCCCGTATTATCCGCTGGGCGATTTTAAAGTGCTGCCCGAAGTCGAACAGTTGATGAAGAGGTAGGGTAGGCCATGCAAGAAGAGATCGTTTTTGCCGGATTTGGTGGACAGGGTGTTTTGTTTGGGGGGCAACTGCTGGCGTACACCGCCCTGGCGGAAGAAAAACATGTGACATGGATTCCGTCGTATGGGCCGGAAATGCGCGGCGGCACGGCTAACTGTACGGTGATTGTCAGCGATGAACCGATTGGCTCACCGGTTACGAAGTATCCAAGCGTGGGGATTGTGTTCAATAATCCGTCGCTTGAAAAATATGAAGGACTGATCAAACCGGGCGGGCTGCTGATCGTGAACCAATCGATGGTGGTCCACAATCCCACGCGCACCGATATTGAACTCCTCGTGTTTCCGGCGACAGCACTGGCAACCGAGCTAGGTGATACCAAGATGACCAACAGTGTGCTGTTCGGCGCGCTGCTGGCACGGCGGCCTATTGTGTCGCTCGAAATGGCGCAACATGTCCTGATTGAAAAACTGGGACAGCGCAAAGCACACCTGCACGAGATCAATATTGCAGCCTTAGAACGCGGCTATAAAATTGGGATGGCAGTCAACGCGTAAGGGAAAAACATAGTTTGTCAGAGCAGAGGATATAACGGCATGTTGTATCCTCTGCTTGTTGTTTATGCCAATTGTCAAAAACAGCCGTTCTGAGCATAATTCTAGGTTCCGCTGTGTTTGCCCTCTTAACAGTGGGTTACAAATCGGTTAAGATATGAACGGCGCGTTTCAGTATTGTAAGGAGGTGTTATCGTAATTCTGAACCACACTTTTTATCTGTCTCGTCGATCTCATTCACGGATGCCATTCGTTAAATTCAAGGTCGCGTTTTTGAAGAGCAACCGCTCTTCGCTTGATTAGTCATTTGAGGGGGTTTTTGATGCCCAGGCTTCTCAAAGCTACAGCTATTGTTGTCCTTCTCTGTAGTGTTCTGCTTGTGAACACTGCGACTCCCACGCTTGCCAGCCCACCCCAGCAGGGTGATGATCAACTGCGCATCGTGGTTCACGATCAAACAGGCTATTACACGTTTGTCGGTATCGACAGCGCCGAGTTTAATCAGGCACTGCCCGGCGCGACGGCATTTAGCGGCGCACCAACAGCACGTGTTGCGCTGGCCGATATTTCAAAATATGCGGCACAATTCGGCCTGAAAGATGCATCCCAGGAACTGCGTTTTAACAAAACATCGCATGGGATGAATACCTCGTTCCGGTACCAACAGGTTTACCAGGGTATCCCGGTTGTCGCGGGCGAAATGCTGGTGAACTATGATACACGGGGCAGATTAGCCGCGATTGCGGGCGAAGTGTCGCCTAATCTGGGGATCTCGACGACGGCAACGGTATCCGTGGACCAGGCCAAGCAGACGGCTTTGCAGATGGTCGCAGCGGAAACCGGAATCGATATGGCCGATCTGGAAGCCAGTACGCCGGAATTGTGGGTCTATGATCCTCGGCTGCTGATGGAAAGCGACTTTCCAGCGCATATCGTCTGGCGGCTGGAAGTCAAACCCACGTTTTTGGCCCCGGTTGATTACCTGGTGCTGGTGAACGCTCGACTGGGCGCGATCAGCCTGGCCTTCAACCAGCGAGATACCTCGTGGCAGGCAGCAAGTGAGCAAACCAGCAGCATTAGTCATGAGAGCTTTGGTTTCAATAGTTCCATTACAAGTCCGCCTATGACCTGGACGATCAGCGTACCCGCAGAAACATGGGATGCTCACAGTACGAATGTCAAGCGTGGCGCTGGGCCGGCTAGTACGCTGGTTTGTAGTACACTCCCTTCCGCATTAAAAGGTGCGGGATCATGCGATAACGAAGACGACTTCTCGGCGGCGAACGCGGCGCAATATTTCGCAGTTCAGACTGTTGATTACTACTACATTTTTCATGGTCGCGACAGTATTGACGACCACGGAATGACACTGATCTCGAATGTAAACTTTCGAGAAGAGCCAGATGAAGGTCCCTACTACAATGCCTTCTGGGATGGGGAACAGATGGCTTATGGTGATGGAGACTTTTTTACTGTCGATGACGTGATTGGACACGAACTATCGCACGGCGTCACGCAGTATGAATCGAATTTGTTCTATGCCTATGAATCGGGCGCTATTAACGAAATGTTCTCCGACATTTTCGGGGAATTCGTCGATCAGTGGAATGGCATTAATCGGTATGGTTTACCTGATCCGGTGGCCGACAGATGGCTGATGGGTGAAGATATGGCCGGGGGAGCCATGCGCAACATGAAGAACCCGCCCGCCGGAAACCCCCCACAACCCGACAAGACACAAAGCTCCTATTACTTCTACTGGAAGAGCACCAGCCCCTATTGGGATCAAGGCGGTGTCCATATCAATTCCGGTGTCGGGAATAAGGCTGCGTACCTGATGACCGATGGCGGCACATTCAATGGATATACCATCAGCCCCCTCGGCATGGAAAAAACATCGGCGATTTTCTATGAAGTCAACACCACATTGCTGACTGGTGGCGCGGATTATGAGGCGCTCGGTGCGGCGCTGGTTCAGGCCTGCAATAACATTCGTTCTGGCGCGAACCCGCTGGGAATGACCGAAGCCAACTGTGCCGATGTTAGTGATGCGGTGCTTGCCACGCAAATGAATATTGATCCCGTGGCGAATTTTAACTATACGCCCAAAGCCAACGTATGCGACGCAGGTTCGGTAGCCTATCCTTACCTGCTCAATGATGATCTTGAAGCGGGCACAGGTAATTTTCAGTCGGGTGTCCTCACTACTAATTTCCCTGAAATCGCCTCTGAAGATTATGCATGGCTGCGTACCACAGAAGTGGAGGGCGTCGAAAACTATGCTATCAGCGGGTTGGATGCGGTGTTTGCCATAGAGCATCCAGTACGCTACTATGGCGAATACATCGATTACACTTTAGGGTATAGTTCCTACTTCGAGACGAAAAATGCGATCTCGATACCCGCTGGCTCGACCTATTATCTGCGGTTTAACCACAGCGTCATGTTCCGATATGAGGTGGCTTTGTCTGGCGGTTTCTTAGAATATTCGCTGGATGGCGGTGCGTGGACGGACGCAAAGTCCCTCTATAAGGATGGGCAGAACTATAACGGTACAATCTTGTCAGGCTATGGAAATTCGCGAGGTGGACAGCAAGCGTTTACTAAGGAAACACATGGCTATGTCTCGACGCGCTATGATCTGACATCGTTAGCTGGACATAGTGTTAAGTTCCGTTGGGTGCTAAGTGCAGGAAGCGGCTTTTTGCCAGGGATTGGACTCTTAGTTAACTACGGGTGGTTCCTGGACGACATTCAGGTTTATTCCTGCGCCACCGCGCAAGAAATCGCCGTGGAAGGGCCAAGCGCCCTGGCGATCACCGATGGTGGATCGTATGACATGGGGACCACGAATATCGGGTCACAGCTTGTCCGTGCGATTACGATTCGGAATACCGGCGGCCTTGACCTGACGCTGGGTGCCCCATCAACAACGGGCAATTTCACTGCGTCGGCGCTCAGTGACTCGACGCTTGCCAGCGGCGAATCAGCCACCTTCAATCTGACGTGTACAGCAACGGCGGGTGGTTCACCGGTCAGCGGAACGGTATCGTTTGCTACGAATGATGCGGACGAGAACCCGTTCAACTTCAACGTTAGCTGCACCGTGTTGGCTCCCGAAATCGCCATGTCAGGGTATAACGCGCCTGATATTGTGGACAATGGATCGTATAACCTGGGCGGAGCCGGGGTAGGCGTCCCGCTGACTCGAACCTTTACGGTTCAAAATACGGGTACGATGAACCTCACGCTGACCAACCCGCCCACTGTGACGGGCAGCGCGTTCAGTGCCGGAAATCTGGCGGCAACGACGGTTGTTCCGGGCGGATCAACGACCTTCACCGTTACCTGTACACCCTCGGCGATGGGTGTGACGAATGGTAGTGTTTCTGTCGCCAACAGTGACAGCGATGAGAACCCATTCAACTTCGCGTTGAGCTGCACGGGGTATCCTCTGGGAACACCGATTCTGACTGCGCCGAACGATGGCACGGTAACGAAGAATAACGCGCCCGTGTTCACGTGGAACGCAGTTTCCAGTGCGACCTCCTATCACATCGACATCGATGATAATTCGGACTTTAGCAGTCCTGTCGTGGCACAGAATGTGACCGTTACATCCTATACCCCGGCCACGCTGGTGGACGGGACGACCTACTACTGGCGCGTCCAGGCTTCGAATGGCGCTGATACCAGTGCTTGGTCGGATGCCTGGTCAGTCCGGGTGGATCAAGTCCGCCTGGCGGCACCGCTGCCCACATCCCCGGCCAATCGAACGAAAACGGCAGCCACGAAGCCGCCATTCACCTGGGGGACGGTCGCCAAGGCGACGAAGTACCAGTTGCAGATCGATGACGATCCGACTTTCGGCAGCCCGACCAGCTATGATCGAACGACCGCGTCCTATACGCCGACGACCCCGCTGGAATACGGTGAGTACTACTGGCGCGTGCGGGCGGGGAATGCGGCGGATGTGTGGAGCGACTGGA